>NZ_JBNNQX010000002.1:0-404381 GCF_050276055.1 Alkalihalobacillus sp. NPDC127517
TGCGTACGCAAGATATTGAACCGCCGTATACGGAACCGTACGTACGGTGGTGTGAGAGGTCGGATAATCAATTAATGATTATCCTCCTACTCGATCTAATAAAACTGTCGAACATTCTTTTGATAGATTATCTAGAAAAAAACCCTAAAATGGTGGAAATCTAACACATTGTTCATTATAGTTAAGGGGAGAGGCTTGCTTGGTAGAAAGATACGCAAGCGATACACAGCTCAGAGGTGAAAGAAATGGATGATTATGACAAACAGATTGATCAGCTTGATGTACTAGGATCGACTCAAACAGTAATTAAACAAGCGCTTACGAAGCTAGGGTACCCTATTGAAATGTATGAGTTATTAAGTGAACCATTACGTATGCTTACGGTTCGAATTCCAATTCGTATGGATGATGGTTCTACCAAAATCTTTACTGGATATAGAGCTCAGCATAATGACTCAGTAGGTCCAACAAAAGGTGGCGTAAGGTTTCATCCTGACGTGACCGAGCGTGAAGTAAAAGCACTTTCGATTTGGATGAGTTTGAAATCTGGGATTGTTGATCTTCCGTATGGTGGCGGAAAAGGCGGGATTGTATGTGATCCACGTGAGATGTCTTTCCGTGAGCTTGAACGGTTAAGTCGAGGGTATGTACGAGCAATTAGTCAGGTTGTAGGTCCAACAAAAGACATACCAGCTCCAGATGTATTTACGAATTCACAGATTATGGCGTGGATGTTAGACGAGTACAGTAAAATCCGTGAATTTGATTCACCAAATTTTATTACTGGTAAGCCACTGGTTCTTGGTGGTTCACATGGTAGAGAATCAGCAACAGCAAGAGGAGTCACCATCTGTATTAACGAAGCCTGTAAAAAAGCAGGAATTGAGCTAACAGATGCTAGAGTCGTAATTCAGGGATTCGGCAATGCTGGTAGTTTCCTTGCTAAGTTTTTGCATGACGCTGGTGCAAAAATTGTTGGGATTGGTGATGCATACGGTGCTCTATACGAACCTGATGGATTAGATGTGGATTATTTATTAGATCGCAGGGACAGCTTTGGTACAGTGACAAAGCTATTTAAAAACACGATTACAAACGAAGAGCTACTTGAACTTGATTGTGACATTCTTGTTCCGGCAGCTATTGAAAATCAAATTACAAACGAAAATGCAGATCAAATAAAAGCGTCTATTATTGTTGAAGCAGCAAATGGACCAACAACAATGGAAGCGACAGAGATACTGGCTGAACGAGGCGTTCTTTTAGTGCCAGATGTACTAGCTAGCTCTGGAGGTGTGACGGTTTCTTACTTTGAATGGGTTCAAAATAATCAAGGGTATTATTGGACAGATGATGAAGTGGAAAGAAAGCTTGAAATCATGATTAAAGGCGCATTTAATAATATCTATCAGCTTTCTAAGTCACGGAAGGTTAATATGAGATTAGCAGCCTATATGATTGGCGTAAGAAAAATGGCCGAAGCTTCTAGATTTAGAGGCTGGGTATAAGTTTATTGATCAAGCAGTGAAATCGATGATTTCACTGCTTTTTTTATGATTCGTGAAACCTGCATGAGTGCAAGCGAGTATGCTATACTTTTTCTGTCTAAAATGCGGCATAATAAGGAAGCAAAAGCAGGATTGGAGTGTGATTGGTTTGAGAACAAAGGAAGAAGTGATCATCATTGGTGGAGGGCCATGTGGATTAGCGGCAGCCATTGCCTGTCAGGACAAAGGCATTGAACCACTTATTATTGAAAAGGATCATATTGTCAGTTCGATTTATAAGTACCCAACTCATCAAACCTTTTTTAGTACAAGTGAGAAGCTTGAAATTGGAGATGTGGCTTTTGTAACCGAAGAACGGAAACCTCATCGGAATCAAGCGCTTGTTTATTATCGAAGTGTAGCAGAGAGAAAAAACTTACGAATTCAATCACGTGAGGCCGTGTTAAACGTTGATAAGCAAGAGGATGGCACATTTGTCGTCACAACTGAGAAACAAACGTACGTGGCGTCCTTTGTCATTATTGCAACAGGGTACTATAACTCACCTAATTATATGAATATTGAAGGGGAGGACTTAGCTCATGTCTTTCATTATTTTAAAGAAGCGCACCCATATTACAGACAAAACGTTGTAGTAATAGGTGGAAAGAACTCCGCCATAGATGCAGCGCTTGAATTAGAAAAAGCAGGTGCCAATGTAACGGCCCTTTACCGTGGAAATGATTATTCGTCAAGTGTGAAGCCTTGGATCTTGCCAGAGTACGTTTCGCTCGTAAAGAACCAAAAAATACATCTTGAATTTAATGCGGAAGTTCATCAAATAACTGCGGACTCTGTTCATTATTCCGTTTCAGGTGAGTCTAAATCGATTAAGGCAGATTACGTGTTTGCAATGACAGGTTACCATCCAGATCATCAGTTCATTAAAAGTATGGGTGTAATGGTTGATAATGAAACAGGTAGACCGACATTTGATCAGGATACGTATGAAACAAATGTGGAGGGACTATTTATTGCTGGCGTAATTGCGGCAGGGAACAATGCCAATGAAATCTTTATTGAAAATGGGCGTTGGCACGGCAAAGGCATTGCATCAAGAATTGAAGACATTCGTGCCAATCAAAAGGAGATGACTGAATGAAAAAGGTTGTGTTACTAACAACAGGTGGTACGATCGCAAGTACGGAGAACGAAGCAGGTAAATTAGTAGCGGGTGAACTAACAGGTGAGGAGCTTGCTAATTTGTGCGACCTGCCAAGTGATATTCATGTTACGGTCCGTTCAATGCTTCAAAAGCCTAGTGTTCATATTACATTAGACGACTGGCTTGAGCTTAAAAAAGAAATTGAAGATGCCTTTCTGGATGAAGAGGTCTCGGGAGTTGTGGTCACGCATGGAACGGATACATTAGAGGAAACTGCATATTTCCTTGATTTAGTTATAGAAGACGAGCGACCGGTTATTGTGACAGGCTCACAACGTGGTCCGGAACAGTTAGGAAGTGACGCTTTTATTAATTTACGCCACGCCATTTATGCTGCTTGTCATGAATCACTTCGAGGTGTAGGTACAGTTGTGGTGTTTAATGAACGTCTTTTTGCTGCCCGGTATGTTAAAAAAGAGCATGCATCAAATATTCAAGGGTTTAATGCTTTTGGATTCGGTTATTTAGGTATTATCGATAATGATACGATCTTCTTATATCAGAAGCCGTTAAACCGTCATACATACGCGATTCAAGATGTGTTGCCAAAGGTCTCTATTTTGAAAATCTATTTAGGAATGGACGCTTCCATTTTAGAAAGTGTTGTAACCCATTCTGATGCGATTGTACTTGAAGGTGTTGGTCGTGGACAGGTACCTCCGAGCCTCGTACCTATGTTAGATCAGGCACTAAAACAGGGTAAACACATTATTATGACTACCTCATCTGAAGAAGGAAAGGTCTATCCAACCTATGAGTATGCGGGTAGTGCCCATGATTTAGAGCAACGTGGCGTGATATTAGGTTCTGATTATGATAGTAAAAAGGCACGTATTAAAACGATGGTACTGCTAGCCGCTCGCGCGGATATAGCACAGGGTTTCTTAAGTTAATGGCTTTTTCTTGTCAAGTTGGAGACAGAGGAATATAATGGATTTACTGAATGCGATGAACAGCACCTCCCTTGATGAAGGATTTGGCAAGTGGGTAAACTGTACGTCGGAAAGGCAGGTCGTAGATGTTTTCGTTGCTAACGGCTGCAATAGCACCTGCAATCGGACTGCTAACTTACTTTTATCTTAAGACAGATTACCGTCGTGCAATCTATGGAACCATTATTCGAACCTTTTTGATGGGGTTCTTGTTAGTGTTTCCGGTAATGGTTTTACAGTTTGCATTTATTGAAGAGAATGTTTTTCCATATGAATGGCAACAGGCGTTAATTCTGTACGGCTTTACTGAAGAGTTCTTTAAATGGTTTGTGCTCTACATTTTTGCCTATCAATTAGGAACCATTAACAGGCGTAATGATGGGATTGTGTACGGCGTATCGTTGTCGCTTGGCTTTGCTACCATGGAAAATATCCTCTATTTAATTGCGCACGGTATTGAGACGGCGGTCGGACGAGCGTTGTTACCAGTCTCGAGTCATGCTCTTTTTGGAATTATAATGGGGTATTATCTAAGTCATGCAAAGCTCTCACCAGACAATAAAAAAAAGTTTCTGACCTATTCATTGTGGATCCCTGTGTTATTACATAGTTTATATGACTACATTGTCTATTTGTTTAATCATTATGTGTTTTTTGGATTAATTCCTTTTATGCTGATGCTATGGGCTTTCGCTATCTACAAAATGAAACTCGCTCGGAGGCTTGATCAACACTCACCACGAATAAGGAGGAATTAAATCATGCAAGGCGAACGCTATAAAGTTGTGATCCGTTGCCCACTGTGCAAGGAAAAATACATTCTTCGAGGTCATAAAAATGAGTTTGGAGAATATGAAACAGGATTCAAACGCTGTGTATGTGGCAATGAAGATCAACTTAAGATTGAAGCCACATTAGAAACATAAATTTAATACTTGCGTTTTAAACATATATCCTGTATGTTTAAGTGAATATTCATAATTTAACATGTATTCTTATCAAGAGAGATGGAGGGAAAGGCCCTGCGAAGTCTCAGCAACCAGCCTCAATAGGCAAGGTGCTAAATCCGGCAGTTTATTCTGCTAAGATAAGAGAAAGCTTATATGATCAATAAGCGCCTTTCTCTTATGTTTGAGAAAGGCGCTTTTTTCTTTTAAATGAAACCTGGGGGGACAACCATGAGTGAAAAAGCGTTAGAAACAAAATTAGTGCAAATAGGAAACCGAAAAGACAATCGAACGGGGGCTGTGAACGCACCTGTCTACTTTTCCACTGCATATAGACATACTGGGATAGGAGAATCGACTGGCTATGATTATGCAAGAACAGGGAATCCCACTAGAGAAATATTAGAACAAGCCATTGCGGAGCTAGAGGTAGGAGATCAAGGCTTTGCATGCAGTTCAGGAATGGCCGCAGTTCAAACGGTTTTATCTATTTTTAAAAGTGGGGATGAAATTGTTGCTTCAAAGGACCTATACGGCGGCACTTATCGTTTGTTTGAAGAAGGCTGGAATCATTGGGGCATTACGTTCCATTATTCTGATCCGCGTAATTTAGAAACATTTGAAGAGGCGATAACAGCTAAAACAAAAGCGTTATTTATTGAAACGCCAACAAATCCACTTATGCAAGAAGCATCGATTCCTGAATTAGCCAAGCTAGCAGAAAAATATCATCTGCTTCTGATCGTGGACAATACGTTTTACACGCCGATCATTCAGCAACCTATTAAACTCGGAGCCGATATTGTCATTCATAGTGCGTCCAAGTACATAAGTGGTCACAATGATGTCATAGCAGGATTAATTGTGTCAAAAGGCAAAGAGCTTTCAGAAAAAATTGGATATTTTCATAATGGAATTGGTGCAACATTATCAGCTTTTGATTCATGGCTTGTAATTCGTGGGATGAAAACTTTAGCATTACGTATGGAAAAGCATGAGCAAAATGCAAAAGAATTAGTTAGCTTTTTAGAAGAATCAAATGTTGTAGAAGATGTTCTCTACCCTGGAAGAGGTGGAATGATTTCCTTTAGAGTCGGTAGTGAGGCGTGGATTAATCCGATTCTTCAAAATCTTGCGTTGATTTCATTCGCAGAAAGCCTGGGAGGCGTTGAAAGCTTAATGACCTATCCGGCAACGCAAACTCACGCTGATATTCCAGAAGAAGTGAGAATTGCGAATGGCGTTGATAATCGTTTACTTCGATTCTCTGTTGGAATTGAACGAGCTGAGGATTTAATAGAAGACTTAAAACAAGCGTTTTCCAAGTTGTAACTAGACTCAGTAATAAAGTGGGAGGAGATTTAAGTGGGGTTGTTAGAGCGTCTTAAACAGGATGTATTAGTAGGTGACGGAGCGATGGGAACGCTCTTGTATGAACGCGGAATCGAACAACAATGCTTTGAAGAGGTAAATCTCAGTCACCCAGAAGAAATCATCGCCATTCATACGGAATATCTTCTCGCAGGAGCTGACGTCATCCAGACAAACACATACGCTGCAAATCGACTTAAGCTTGGCAAATATGGGTTAGCAGATAAAACTGGGGAAATAAACCGACGAGCGGTGGCGTTAGCAAAGCAAGCGGCAGAAAACCGGGCGTTTGTTGTTGGCACGGTTGGTGGTATCCGGCGTTTTCAAATGGAAGAATCTACAATTAGTGAAATTGAAGATGCGTTGACCGAACAAATCATTGTTTTAATTGATGAAGGAGTCGATGGCTTCTTATTTGAAACGTTTTATGATTTAGAAGAAGCATTACTTGTTACGTCTATTGCTAAAAAGCATAGCTCCCTTCCGGTTATTATGAACATTAGCTTAGGAGATATTGGGGTTATGAGTGGAGGCATACATGCTGCCACAGCATTTGAACAATTAATGTCCGCTGGTGCAGACATTGTTGGATTAAATTGCCGAATGGGGCCAGCCCATATGCTCAGGTCCTTTGAAGAGATTCCAATTCCAACTGATCATGTACTGGCAGTATATCCAAATGCCAGTTTACCTGATTACCGGGATGGGCGATTCTTCTACTCGTCTAATCCTGAGTACTTTGCAACAATGACGGACAAATTTATCGATCAAGGAGTTCGTCTAATCGGCGGTTGCTGTGGAACAAGGCCTGAACATATTAAAGCGATCGCGAATGCCGCAAGCGGGCGTATGCCAGTGTATGAAAAAAAGCTTAAAGTCGCTATTCGTCAGCCGCTTATAACAGATCGTCCGGCTCGTAAGGAAGAGAAGTTAACAGAGATTGTAAAGAAACGCTCTTCCATCATTGTCGAATTAGATCCTCCTAAAAAGTTAAATGTTTCTAAGTTTATGCAAGGTGCAAAAGCATTAAAAGAAGCAGGTATAGATGCATTAACTCTTGCAGATAATTCACTTGCTTCACCGAGAGTGGATAATCTAGCACTTGGCACGATGGTAAAAGAACAAATTGGAGCAAGACCTCTTGTCCACTTAACTTGCCGTGACAGGAATTTAATCGGCTTACAATCGCATCTTATGGGCTTACACACGTTAGGACTACATGATGTATTAACGATTACAGGAGATCCTACAAAAATTGGTGACTTCCCTGGTGCAAGTTCGGTTTACGACCTAGCGTCTTATCAATTAATATCCATGATTAAGCAGTTAAATGAAGGCATATCTTTCTCGGGGAAAGAGCTAGGAGAGAAAGCTGACTTTACAGTGGGTGCGGCCTTTAATCCGAATGTGAAATACATTGATAAAGCCGTTAAACGATTAGAAAAGAAAATTGAAAGTGGCGCTGACTATTTTATGAGTCAGCCGGTCTACGACATCAATCAGCTTAAAGCCATTTATGATGAAACAAAACATCTAGAGCAACCGATTTATATAGGTATTATGCCAATAGTTAGCTCTAGAAATGCTGAGTTTCTTCATAACGAAGTGCCTGGTATTAAACTTACCTCAGGCATTCGAGAAGTGATGGCAACACACGAAGGAGATTCAGAATCTTCAAAACGAGAAGGGCTGGCGATTGCAAAAGAGCTCGTGGATGCGGCTTGTGAATGGTTTAACGGTATTTATTTAATTACACCGTTCATGCATTATGACTTAACCGTTACGTTATCAGAATATATTAAAGAACGAACAAATGTAATCAAACAATCAAACTAAACTTGTAAGACGGATGTTCCATAATCGGAGCATCCATTTTTTTGTTTAAATGTTGTCTTTTAAAAACAAATGAATAAAACCTTTTTTCCAACAAAGACTAAACGCACGCAGAAATATTTAGCGGATAAATGTAATAGGAGGGAAAAAACAAATGAGCAAGTTAAAGCGAACAGTGCTTACTAAAAGTATTTTATTAACTCTCATAGCAGCACTTTGCTTACCTTTCGTCATCTCAGAAGATGCCCTTGCCTTCTCAGAGCGAGTGGTCCAAAAAGGAGCAACCGGGGATGATGTAGTAGAGCTTCAAGCACGGCTGCAGTACAACGGTTTTTATACGGGAAAAATTGATGGAGTGTATGGATGGGGCACATATTGGGCCGTTCGTAATTTCCAAGAGCAATTTGGTATGGATGTGGATGGACTAGTCGGCGACAAGATGAAAACGAGGCTAGAAAAAGCAACAAAGTATGATGAAGGCTTTGTTCAAAATGCATTAAAAGAAGGAAGAAAATTCTCGCATTATGGTGGAACACCAAAAGAGAAGCAGCAAGGCCCTAAAGGAAGTGCGAAGGGTGGTTCCAAAAGTGGTTCTAGCAAAGGTGGAACTGGTAACAAAGGGTCGAGCGGAAATGACGGTCAAGCACAAGCTCCTAAAAAACAAGGCGGAGGCACCACAATTGAAGGAAGAGGTGGGGATGAGCAACCTCAAAAGCCTGAGAACAACCAGCCGACAATCGAAAAAGCGAATAATGTTCCCTCAGGATATTCGGATAATGATATCCGTTTAATGGCGCAAGCTGTTTATGGTGAAGCGCGTGGAGAGCCTTATGTTGGTCAAGTGGCTGTGGCTGCTGTAATTGTAAACCGAATTAACAGTGCAACATTCCCGAACACAGTCTCTGAAGTGATCTTTGAACCAAGAGCTTTTACAGCAGTAGCTGATGGTCAAATCTACAATGAGCCTAATGAACAAGCTAAAAAAGCAGTCATTGATGCATTAAATGGTCAAGATCCAACTGGAAACGCGATTTATTACTTTAATCCGGAAACTGCTACATCTGATTGGATCTGGTCACGTGAACAAATTAAACAGATAGGGAAGCATATCTTTTGTTATTAGTTAATGGAGGTGTGAGGATTTGATACGTAATATACTTATTGGAGTAGCTGTCGCAGCCGTTATTGGAACGGGCGTATGGGGCTACCAACAGAAGTCAGAGGGCGACGAACTTAGAATTCAGGCAGAGAACAACTACCAACGAGCATTTCATGATTTAACCTTTAACCTTGATCAAATCGAGGACGAACTAGGAAAAACACTTGCGATGAATACAAGAAGACAGTTAACACCATCACTAGCTGAGGTATGGCGTGTAACAAGTCTTGCTCAGAAAAATTTAGCACAGCTCCCTATGCAAAACGTAAAAACGAGTGACACGGAAGAATTTCTTTATAAAATAGGTGACTTTAGCTACCGGACATCTGTTCGTGATTTGGATAAAGAACCATTAACGGAAAAGGAATATCAGACGTTAACGGATCTTCATAAGCATGCGGGGGAAATCCGCCAAAGCATGCGTAGTCTGCAAGCGCAGGCGATGAACAACAAGCATCGTTGGGTGGACGAAAGTGCGAATGAAAATGCTCCGCAAGGCGAAGAAAGCGTTCCTGGTCAATTTGAATTGATGAACAAGTCAGTAGAAGGATTCAGTGAAGTCGATTGGGGTGCAAGTAAGGACTCCATTCGAAATATTAACGGTGAGCTTAAAAAGGCGTTAACAGGTAAAGAAGTGAGTGAGAAAGAAGCACAGGATATCGGCAGAAGCTATGCTGGTGTTGGAAAAGAATCAAATGTTGACATAACTGAGACTGGAAAAGGGTTAGAATATCCGGCTTATACTCTTGTTATTGACGATCCAGATCATAAAGCCAACTATTATATGGATATAAGCATAAATGGGGGAGAGCCCATTTGGTTTATGCAAGAACGGGAGATGGGTGAACAAACAATTGGACTGAACGAAGCGACTGAGAAGGCGAGTAATTTCTTAGAGCAACATGGAAAAGAGAACATGGAGTTAATTGATAGTACACAGTATGATACAGTCGGTGTCTTTGAATATGTGTACAAACAAGACGATGTCAGAATCTATCCAGATTCGATTCTTATTGGCGTAGCATTAGATAACGGAGATGTAGTCAGCTACGAATCAAAAGGTTACATCATTAACCATAAAGAGAACCGTGATCTTGTTAAGCCGAAATTAAGTCGTGAAGAAGCTCAAACAAAAGTAAATCCAAAAGTGAAAATTATGGAAGAACACCTTGGAATCATCAAGAACAATATTAATGAAGAAGTTCTTTGTTATGAATTCCTTGGTGTACTAGATGATGATACGTATCGTATCTTCATTAGCGCTGAAGATGGGCAGGAAGAAAAAGTAGAACGCCTCATTCAATCAGAGCCTGTTTTTCAATGAGTAGAGTAGGACCTAAGAGCGAAGATTGTTGCTTTTAGGTCCTTCATTTTTGCATTGGGATATTTGTTTCACATCTTGCCATTTTGTCAGATCATGCGATAATAAAAGGAAAAAGATAGAGAGAGGATGGCGAACGTGTGGAAGTAGGAATGACGTTATATCTTGAGGCAAAGCATCAAGAAATGGAAAAGCCAGTACCGGTTTATCGCTGTCGAGTGGTTGATCTGGAAGAAGGACGGATTATGATTGATTATCCTATCAACGAAACAACAAAGAAACCGGCATTTTTCTACGATGGTACGCAATTTAAAGCATGGTGGGTAGCCAAAGAAAATGTAGTGTATTCGTTTGAAGCGACAATTTTAGGACGAAAGAAATCAGAGATCCCTGTCTTAATTTTAAATCAACCGTTGCCTGATCAAATCATTAAGCTACAAAGAAGGGAATATGTCAGAATCTCTGCTAGGGCAGACGTTGCTGTGCATCCATTCCATTCAGATTATTATCCATTTGCCTCAACAACGGTCGACATTAGCGGTGGCGGTTGTGCCATCACATTACCACGCAATTATCAGTGCCCTCCTACGGGTGAGATGGTTATGCTTTATTTAGTATTACATCGACCTTCTGGTACAGTTGATTATCTTCAAGTGAAAGCCGATATTGTCCGAATTATACAGCCGACCGAGCATTCACAGGAACGCCTTTCGTTTGAATTTCTCCAACTTGCTAAACGTGATCGAGAAAAAATAATGACTTATATTTTTGAAAAACAACTAATGGAAAAAAAGAAAATGAAGCTTTAGTGACTGGATTTTCATTAGACCACTATCTGCATATATGCTACACTTAAAGAGAAGATATCCGTTTAAATAGCGGGTTTTATTAAGTATGAACAGTTGATATGTGTTGTGAAATAATACGAGGTGTAAGAAATGAGTGATTCGGTGAATATTGCCATTGATGGGCCTGCTGGTGCAGGAAAAAGCACTGTAGCAAAGTTAGTTTCAGAGGAATTAGGTTTTCTGTATATTGACACAGGAGCCATGTATCGAGCGTTAACGTTTGCGGCATTAAGAGAAGATGTTAATATGAATAGTGAGAGTGATCTAAGCCAATTACTTAGTAACTGCCGCATTCAATTAGTTGTAAATGATGAGGGAGCGAGTGTTCTTCTGAATGATGAAGATGTGTCAAAAGATATACGCTCTCTTGAAGTCAATCAGAATGTGTCACTTGTTTCAAGCTGGGAAGCTGTGCGTGTTGAAATGGTTGAGCGTCAACGTCAGCTAGCGAAAAAAACGCATAGCGTGTTAGATGGTCGAGATATTGGAACCTATGTCCTTCCAAATGCACAATTAAAAGTGTTTTTAACTGCTTCTGTATCAGAACGTGCGCGTAGACGTCATGAAGAACAGTTAAAAAAAGGGATGCCTTCGGATTACGAACAGCTTAAGATTGATATTGCCAGGCGAGATGAACTTGATTCAACAAGAGCATTTGCTCCGCTAAAAAAAGCGGAAGATGCAATTGAAATTGATACAACGACTCTATCCATTTCAGAAGTTGCCCAAGCTATTACTGATTTAGCGAAGGAGCGAACAAGCTAAATGGGATTATACCAATTTGGTCAGTTTGTATGTCGAACTTATTTATCGACACTTTATAAGATTGAAATTGAAGGCAAAGAAAATATACCTGAACACGGCGGAGTGTTACTTTGTTGTAATCATATTAGTAATTTTGATCCGCCGTTTCTTGGAGCCTATATTAAGCGTCCTACACGATATATGGCTAAGCAGGAGCTTTTTGAAAAACCAATTTTAAAGCAATTGTTACCGAAGCTTGGAGCATTTCCGGTCAAACGTGGAGGAGCTGATAAGCAAACCTTACGTAAGGGAATGAATTATTTAAATGAGCAAGAGATTTTAGGATTGTTTCCCGAAGGAACAAGAAGTAAAGACGGAAAGCTTGGTAAGGGGCTAGCTGGTGCAGGGTTCTTTGCATTAAAAACCAATGCGGTTGTGATTCCATGTGCCATTATTGGGACATATAAGCGTGGGAAACGATTAAAGTTAGTGTATGGAAAACCGTTGGATCTAGCACAACACCGAGAAACAAAAGCAAGTTCCGGTGAAGTCACAGAACTGATTATGAGTGAAATTCAAGCATTATTAGATACGCACAACCAACCTCACGATTAAAATGCTTTCACTTTAGTTGAAAGCTTTTTATAAATATAGTTTCATTACCACTGTACTTAAGTGGGTACTGAAGGAGGCAAATGTCAATGATTGAAGATATGAATAATGAAGTATCAGAACTGAAATCATTTTCTGTAGGAGACATTGTGACGGGGAAGGTAACGAAGGTTGAAGATAAACAAGCCTTTGTTGATGTAGGCTTTAAGGTAGATGGTATTTTACCGATTAGTGAACTATCTAGCCTCCATATTGAAACCGTTGGCGATGTTCTGGCAGTTGATGATGAACTGGAGCTCAAAATTCAAAAAGTCACTGATGAAGAGTTGGTCCTCTCTAAGCGAGCTGTACAGGCTGAAAAGGCATGGGAACGACTTCAAGACGCCTATTCTTCAGGGGAAATTATTGAGGCTGAAGTAGCTGATGTTGTAAAAGGTGGACTGGTAGTAGATGTAGGCGTTCGCGGATTCATTCCAGCCTCTCTTGTTGAACGTCATTTTGTTGAAGATTTCTCTGACTATAAAGGTCAGACTCTTCGATTAAAAGTTGTGGAGCTTGATCGTGAGCATAATAAGCTCATCCTTTCACAACGTGCTGTTCTTGACGAAGAAGTTGAAACAAATAAGCGCCAGGTCCTTGATTCATTAAAAGCTGGAGATACAGTTGAAGGAATCGTTCAACGCTTAACGAACTTCGGTGCTTTTGTTGATGTAGGTGGTGTAGATGGGCTGGTGCATATATCTCAATTAGCGCATCATCGAGTTGAAACCCCATCTGAAATTGTCTCTGAAGGTCAGAGTGTTAGGGTGAAAATTCTCTCAGTTGATACAAACAGCGAGCGTGTCTCTCTATCTATTAAAGATACAGAGCCGGGACCGTGGGAAAAAGTAGCCGAGCAATTCTCTGTAGGTGACGTGGTAGACGGAACAGTTAAACGACTCGTATCATTTGGTGCCTTTGTTGAAATTGCAGCAGGTATCGAAGGTCTTGTCCATATTTCACAAATTGCAAATCGTCACATTGGTACACCTAGTGAGGTATTATCTGAAGGTGAAACCGTACAAGTGAAAGTACTTGAAGTAAGTGCTGAAGACAAACGTGTTTCCTTGAGTATACGAGAGCTGCTTGAAGATGAAGATGGTAGTCAGGATTATGCTCAATATGAAAAATCAAGAGAAGAAGATTCTGGTGGTTTTTCATTAGCGGATATGATTGGCGATCAGTTAAAAAAGTATAAATAATCATTGCTAAGGAATGGCGTGCATATCGACTGGTATGTGCGCTATTTTTCTATGCTTTTCTACTCTACAGAGGTTTAGTGCCTACCATTTCTGCCCATACTAGCTTATGAAACTAGGGGGGAGAAACAAAATGGAAGGTTTATTTATGTTTTGGCTAAGCTGGGTCGCTTGGATCATTGTCACATTCTTACTGCCAAAGTCCCAAAAAAGAATATTGATTGCGGGCTTTATTTTACTTTTTATTATTATGTTTGCCATAGAGATTCCTTTAGCAAAGGGAACCATTAATTTAGGTTTTATTTGGCTCGCTTTCGGTTGTTATTGGATGTTTCACAGACAAGCTAGAAAAAAGCTTTTTCTCTCATTTATGTTTGGATGGTTCATAGCAGCTGTCTACGCAGGGTTTTCATTGTGGACGATGTTTGATCCCATTATTATGATTGTTCAAAAGGAATGGATGATGGCTAGTATTCTTTTTCTTTTATCCATTTTATTAATGAAAGACTCTTTGTTACGGATGACTGTTGTTACACTTGGAATGATTCACGGGGAAGTCTTATCACATTTGGTGACTTCAACGATCTGGGGACTTTTTGAGATTGGGAACGGATTGTTTTTTGATGGATTGGCTCTAAGTCTTGTTATTCTCTGCATTCATATTCTCCTAAAACAAATCCTCGGTTTTCTTCAAGATGCGACAGAGAAATGGCGAAGCACAACAGAGAGCCTATAAAACCTTTTCTGATAGGGTCGACAAGCTCCGTTAGATTTAGTAAGATGAGTAAGTTAGAAACGGCAAAGAATGCACTTATAAGGGTGTAAGCTCGTGTCGTTTTTTCGTATGAACAATGACTGTACTCTTTTTTTCATAAGGGGGCAGCATTTTAGAGAAAGGTTGTGGCGCTGTGACTAAACCAGTCGTGGCCATTGTAGGGCGTCCTAACGTCGGAAAATCTACAATTTTTAATCGTATTGTTGGAGAAAGAATTGCGATTGTGGAAGACATTCCTGGTGTAACTCGTGATCGTATTTATAGTCAAGGTGAATGGCTAGATACAGAGTTTCAGGTGATCGATACAGGCGGAATTGAAATTGGAGACGAGCCATTGCTTGTGCAAATGCGTGCCCAGGCTGAACTCGCCATTAAAGAATCTGATGTGATTATCTTTATGGTAAATGGACGAGAGGGCATTACTAATGCAGATCAGGAAGTAGCTAAGCTGTTGTTCCGATCTAAAAAACCTGTCGTTCTTGCGGTGAATAAAATTGATAACGTGGACATGCAACAGCAGTTATATGAATTTTATTCCTTAGGAATGGGAGAGCCGTTTGGAATTTCTGGTTCACACGGACTTGGTCTTGGTGATTTATTAGACGAGGTGAAAAGTCATTTTCCAGATCAAGATGAGGAAGAGTATGATCCTGATACGATCCGTATTGCATTAATTGGTCGTCCAAATGTTGGTAAATCATCACTTGTGAATGGAATGCTTGGAGAAGACCGAGTGATCGTGAGTGATATTGCTGGTACAACACGTGATGCCATTGATACACCATTTACAAAAGATGATCAGGATTATGTGGTTATTGATACAGCGGGTATGCGTAAGCGTGGAAAAGTATACGAAACCACAGAGAAATACAGTGTGCTACGAGCACTTAAGGCGATTGAGCGAGCAGATGTTGTTTTGGTTGTTCTAAATGCAGAAGAAGGCATTATTGAGCAGGATAAAAAGATTGCAGGGTATGCTCATGAAGCAGGACGGGCGATTCTGTTTGTCGTAAATAAATGGGATGCGGTCCTTAATAAAGACGATAAAACGATGCAAAACTTTGAGCGCAAGATTCGCGAAGAGTTCCTTTTCTTAACCTATGCACCTATTTTATTCTTATCTGCTTTAACTCGTCAGCGCATGCAGCATTTGTTACCGCTAGTGAACAAAGTAGCAGAAAATCATACGCTTCGAGTTGCTACTCATGTATTAAATGACATGGTGATGGATGCTGTTGTGATGAATCCAACGCCAACGGATAAAGGGAAACGCTTGAAGATTAACTACGTTACTCAAGTAGCTGTAGGTCCACCTACCTTTGTTTTCTTTGTGAATGAACCAGAATTGATGCATTTTTCGTACCAACGTTTCTTAGAAAATCGCTTACGTGCAACGTTTGAATTAGAGGGAACACCTGTTAAGATCATCGCTCGTAAGAAAAATGATTAAAGTTTTGACAACGGGAGGAGAACATTTATGGAAATAGGCCTTCTGGTTTCCATACTTATTGGTTATTTACTTGGGTCTATTAGCTTTAGCTATCTCATTGGTCGTAAATTACTAAAGCTAGATATTCGCACAATGGGGAGTGGGAATGCTGGGGCTACAAACACACTAAGAGTGATGGGGAAAGGCCCAGCTATCTCCGTCTTAGTGTTAGATATTGCAAAGGGTGTTGCTGCTGTATGGATTGGCGTTTGGTTAGGTGCAGGCAATGCGTGGGTACCTGCATTAGCAGGTCTCTCAGCAATACTTGGTCATAATTGGCCCATTTACTTTGGTTTTCGAGGTGGAAAGGGTGTAGCAACCACAATCGGTGTTATTGCCACTCTTGTATTAATTCCTGCACTTACTGCGGGAGTGATTGCGATCCTAAGTATTGTTTTTACACGTTATGTTTCCCTTGGATCTCTATTATTTGTTGGACTGACTCCACTTACTACATGGCTGTTTATGGATGTATTCTCGATTCCAACTGAATTCTTTTATTTAACATTAGCTGTAGCACTTTTATCTTTTTGGAAGCATCGTACAAATATTAAACGATTAACAACAGGTACAGAAAACAAACTTGGATCTAAAAAAGGTGCATAAAACGTGTGAGATAAGGGGTTGATTCATATGACTACGATTGCTGTAGTAGGATCTGGAAGCTGGGGTACAGCACTTGGGATGGTTTTAGCTGATAACGGACACGACGTTCGAATGTGGGCTAGACGTGCTGAACAAATCGAAGAGATGAACACAAAGAAAACGAACGAAAAATACTTACCGGAGATTACTCTCCCGAACAGTATGGTTGGATTTACAAGCCTAGAGGAAGCGGTTCAACCTGTAGAAGTAGTTGTGCTTGCCGTTCCGGTAAAAGCCATTCGCGAAGAAACAAAGAGACTTCTCGCTGTTGCAAACCGTCCACTTACTATTATTCATGTGAGTAAAGGGATTGAGCCTGGAACGCAGAAAAGAGTCTCTGAGATGATTGAAGAAGAAGCGAATGGTCATAGCCATTTTCACTCCGTTGTTGTCTTATCGGGGCCAAGCCATGCTGAAGAGGTAAGTCGACGTCAGCCTACCACTGTTACCGTTTCTTCAACGAATCTCGAGGCAGCTCAATATGCACAAGATTTATTTATGAATCAGCATTTCCGTGTTTACACTCACTCAGACTTAGTTGGTGTTGAGCTTGGAGGCGCATTAAAGAACATTATTGCGCTTGTATGTGGAGTAACAAATGGACTTGGCTACGGTGATAATACAAAGGCCGCGATTATGACTAGAGGACTCGCTGAAATTACCCGTATGGGTGTAAAACTTGGAGCGGATCCACTTACCTTCTCTGGTTTGTCAGGGCTAGGTGATTTAATTGTTACGTGTACTAGTGTTCATTCAAGAAATTTCCGCGCGGGCAGGTTGATTGGTCAAGGTCTGTCACTTGATGATGTGCTAGAACAAATGGGCATGGCTGTTGAAGGCGTAAGAACGACTCAAGCCGCATTTGAAATGGCTAACCGCTTTGAAGTGGAGATGCCGATAACAAGTGCAATTTATCATGTTCTCTTTAACGGAGTTAAGCCAGAAGATGCAGCCGGCGAGTTAATGGGCCGAGTGAAAAAGCACGAGGAAGAAAAATTGACGGACTAAAGCTTCTAGGCATTTAACATGCACCATCTTTCTCCGTACGCATACGATATGTTGATACTACGTACGGAGGAGGAGAGAGCACATGACTCAAAACCGAGATTCATCGTTCTTTGATCAGATTCAAAAGAATACGAAGGTTCGACCTGATGAACTATTAAAACTAGCAAACTCTGTAAGTAAATCAAATTTAAAAGATGAAGCCACAGTAAGACAGCTAATTCACCAGGTTTCTCAGCTTGCAGGTAAGCCCGTTACAAAAGAAAAAGAAGATCAGCTTGTTCAAGCAATTATAAAAAACAACGTGCCTGCTGATTTTGCTTCCCTTTCAAAAATGTTTAATAAAAAATAGCACTCCGTTAGGCATATGCTCGTGCACTTCTATGCGTCGTGCATATACTTGTAAGGAACACAAATATAGGGCTTACACATTAGGGTTATGTCATGAATCGGAGAAAGGCCCCACTTTCTCCGATTTAATTACTGACGTGGACAAGCTTAAGTGAAGTCGATTGAGGAGGAAAAGGATGTCTCAAGCTATGCTTCATATGTACATCTCTTTTGCCGGAATGATTTTGATGTTTGTATCTGCGGGACTTGCATTGTTTAGTCGGACAAAACTAAAAGGGATTATCCAAAAGATTGTTTTATCCATCTCGTTTGTTTGTTTAATGGTTTCAGGGATTATTGTTTTCTATATTGTAGTAGGGGGACCAACGTCAAGCTAAGGAGGAGATACATAATGAGACGATTTCTTTTGAAAGCGTTGTTTTTGGGAAGTCTCCTTTTACTTGTAGGGTGCTTTTATCCACAAAATGAGCGACAAGCTTCTCAAGCAGCGTATCTGGATCAATTGGCCTCAGTACAATCAGCTGTTGACTCGTTTCAAGAGGATACCGCTGTTTTACCAATTAAAACCTTTGACGAAACAACCCCAATGTATCAACGTTACATCATTGACTTTAGACAACTGGTGCCACGATATATGCAGGAGCCGCCAGGTACTGCGTTTGAAAACGGAGGATTGTATCAATATACGCTTGTAGACGTTGAAGAAACTCCAACCGTCAAACTAATTGATCTAAGTTCTTTAAAGTCAATTCAAGAATTAACGAGTCAGATAAATAATTATCGAGCTCAGTATACATATGCACCCGTAAAAGAGATTGTGGCAGACGGTTTATTTATGATTGACTATGAAAAGTTATCCTATAAAGAAGAACCAGTAATTATAAGCCCATATACAGGTAATAGTCTTCCATTTCTCTACTCAAACACAGGTGAACTTGTCATCGACTATGCAAGTGACATTAATATTCGTATGAATGAGTTGGATGAAATCAATGAAGATGGGGATTTGCGTCCGCTTTTATATGAGGAAGCTCCTTTTGTTCCATTTCATTCGGTACCCTATACCCTGTCCGAATCTGGAGAACCCATTCTTGATCCATCGTTTGAGCCTGAAGAAAATAATTAAATAGAAATTGGTCTATTCAGCCCCTTCATTTGATATATATACGGTAATGGAAGGGGCATTTTTTTATTGGTCGGGCTCCCCTTCCCGAAAAAGAGTGAACCATTTGAATGAAATCCAAAAAGTAGATCATATTTTTGGGACAACGCTCATAGCATGAACTATGTGAGGATTTCAAGCGAAAATGGAAGAACTCTTATATTGAAATGATCGGGAGGGGATCACGTGGAAAAAGTCGATATCTTTAAGGATATTGCAGAACGTACAGGTGGAGACATTTACTTAGGTGTAGTAGGTGCTGTTCGAACAGGTAAATCAACGTTTATTAAGAAATTTATGGAGCTTGTGGTCTTACCGAATATTGAAAATGAATCAGAGAAAGTCCGGGCGCAAGACGAATTGCCGCAGTCGGCAGCAGGAAAGACGATTATGACGACAGAACCGAAATTTGTGCCAAATCAAGCAGTCTCCATTCATGTTGGAGACGGGTTAGATGTGAATATTCGCTTAGTAGATTGTGTTGGTTACGCAGTGCCTGGTGCAAAAGGATACGAGGATGAGAATGGTCCTAGAATGATTAACACTCCTTGGTATGAAGAGCCTATTCCTTTTCAAGAGGCTGCTGAAATTGGGACTCGTAAAGTAATTCAAGAACATTCGACACTCGGTGTCGTGATTACGAGTGACGGAACCATTGGAGACATTCCACGTTACGACTATGTTGAATCCGAAACAAGAGTGATAGAAGAGTTAAAAGAAGTTGGTAAACCATTTATCATGGTTGTAAACAGTGTAAGACCATACCATCCGGAAACGGAAAAGCTTCGTGCACAATTAGCCGAAGAACATGATATACCGGTTTTATCAATGAGTATCGAAAGTATGACTGATCAAGATATTCAAAATGTCCTTCGTGAAGTCTTGTTTGAATTCCCTGTACATGAGGTCAATGTGAACTTACCAAGCTGGGTAATGGTACTTCATCAAGATCACTGGCTACGTCAAAGCTATGAGGAATCCGTACGTGAAACGGTCAAAGATATTAAGAGATTACGAGACGTAGACCGAGTGGTTGGTCATTTCACGGAGTTTGACTTTATTGATGATGCTAGGCTAGCGGGCATTGAAATGGGTCATGGCATCGCTGAGATTGATCTCTATGCACCGGATACACTTTATGATGAAGTGTTAAAAGAGGTAGTTGGTGTAGAGATTCGTGGGAAAGATCATCTATTATCACTGATGCAGGAATTTGCGCATGCAAAATCAGAGTATGACCAAGTGTCAGATGCCCTTCAAATGGTTAAACAAACAGGATACGGAATTGCGGCTCCAGCATTATCCGATATGAGCCTAGATGAGCCAGAGATTATCCGCCAGGGCGCACGATTTGGTGTCAGATTAAAAGCCGTTGCCCCGTCTATTCACATGATAAAGGTTGACGTGGAATCTGAGTTTGCACCGATTATCGGTACAGAAAAGCAAAGTGAGGAACTTGTCAGATATTTAATGCAGGATTTTGAAGAGAATCCACTATCTATTTGGAATTCAGACATCTTTGGTCGCTCCCTAAATTCTATCGTTCGAGAAGGAATTTCTGCTAAGCTATCACTTATGCCTGAGAATGCTCGTTATAAATTAAAAGAGACGCTTGAACGAATTATAAATGAAGGTTCAGGCGGATTGATTGCGATTATCCTATAATTTGAAAAGGAGCTCTGTAGAGAGTTCCTTTTTGCTTTTGTTAAGCCAGATATGCTAAGATTTACAGCAGAATAGCGTTTAAACGGGCTTCGTTTAAACAGAGTCGGGAGCGATTAGAAATGGGCAATGAAAAGGATTATATCGTTATTAAAGCAAAAGAGAATGGTGTGACTGTGATTGGTCTTACACGAGGTACAGATACTAGGTTCCATCACTCTGAGAAGTTAGACAAGGGTGAGGTATTAGTCGCACAATTTACTGATCATACATCAGCTATTAAAGTGCGAGGCAAAGCAGAGATCCAAACGACTCATGGCAATGTTACCTCTGGTCAAGAAAACGAATAAAAATGCTCGACAGGTAAAGTCGTAACACGCATGGTTGGGACATAAAGACTATGCTATACTGAAATTATGAATTTGTTATACACTGGAGGATACATACGATGGTGAATCCCAGCCACCTAGCCAAAGAAGTTACAGCAATTATAGAGAAATTTAACCAACTCACTTATCATCCCTATATAGAGAAATACATTCCATCTGTAGGCATTGATGAAGAGAAATGTCGCTTGTTTTATGCATCTTTATCAAAAAAAGCGTCTAAAGAGGATGCGTTTGTCATTACGTTATGTGCGATGCTTGTTCAAGCAGCGCTTGATGTACATGAAGAAGTGACGCTTCATCCTGTACAATCAGATGATGCTAGAAAAAATCGACAACTACACGTGCTAATTGGAGATTATTACAGCAGTTTATATTATCACTTACTTGCCGGAGCTGACCATGTGCCGTTAACTCGACTTTTTAGTCACACGCTTCAAGAGATTAATGAACAAAAAATGAACGTTTACGAGGTTAATCATGCTCATTACGCAGAAATGGCTGACCATGTGAGGTTTATTGAGTCTGGATTGTACGGGAAGATACTTGAAGAATACGACCTATCAGGGGATAAAGAAATCTTTGAGCAATTGTTTTTCTACAAACGGTTTATGGATGAATGGAATAAATGGGTGGGGGATCAAGACTCCAGCTTAATTCGTACATTCCTTAAGCATACAGACGTATCCGAGCAACAGGACGCGTTAATTCAAAAACAAGAAGCGCTGCAATCGTCTATTCAGAGACTCTATGTAAGCCATTCGGATTTTACTGATCATATGGATCAATTCTTAAATGAAGCCATTCAGTTTGCTCCTGTGGAGGAAATAGAAAGAAAGGTGAGATAAATGGGGCAACAAACAAAGGAAGAACGAGTTCACGAAGTCTTTGAATCGATCTCCTCTCAATACGACCGAATGAACTCAGTCATTAGTCTGCAGCTTCATAAGGTGTGGCGCAAAGATGTCATGAAATTAATGAGTGTAAAACCAGGAGATGCTTCTCTAGATGTATGCTGTGGAACAGCTGATTGGACGATTGCTCTGGGACAAGCTGCCGGTGCTAATGGCCGGACAGAAGGGTTAGACTTTAGCCAAAATATGCTGGATGTCGGTCAAAAAAAGCTAGAGGACAACGATCTTACATATATAAAGCTTCATCATGGTAATGCCATGGAACTCCCATTTGAAGATAATCAATTTGATTATGTAACCATTGGTTTTGGACTACGTAATGTACCAGACTATCTCCAAGTACTAAAAGAAATGGAGCGTGTTGTTAAACCTGGTGGGATGGTTGTTTGTCTGGAGACATCTAATCCAACGATGCCTGTGTACAAACAAGTCTATCAATTATATTTTAGACATTTAATGCCACTTGCTGGTCGAATTTTTGCGAAAAGCCATAAGGAATATTCATGGTTACAAGAGTCAACGCAGACATTCCCATCTAAGCAAAAATTAGCTGGACTGTTTCAAGAAGCCGGTTTAAAGGATGTTACCTTTAAAAGCTACTCAGGTGGAGCGGCAGCCGTGCATTACGGAAAAAAGAATAAGTGATTACTAGAGTATAGTAAACGTGGTCGTTGTTGTCCGCATCAGAAGAGTTAGGAGCAGATATTGTGATACGTAAGTTAAAAATCATTCTTGAAATGATTAAGTTTGAGCATACGGTGTTTGCACTTCCGTTTGCATTTATGGGTACCATTTTAGGGAGTCTGATCGTTAATGATCGTTTTCCACTTTGGACGGATTGGATTTGGATTGTTGTAGCGATGTTTGGTGCAAGAAGTGCCGCTATGTCGCTTAATCGATTAATAGATGAGAAAATAGATCGTCATAATCCACGTACGGCGGATCGCGCCATTCCGGCAGGATTGGTATCGAAGGTAGAAGTGCTGGTCTTTATTGTGGCATCCTTTGCCTTACTTATTATCGCAGCTTTCCAGTTAAATCCGTTAGCAGTGATCTTTTTACCTTTAGCTGTTTTTCTATTAGTATTCTATTCATATACAAAACGCTTTACTTGGGCTTGTCATATTGTACTTGGTTTAACCATTGGATTTGCGCCACTTGGTGGCTGGATTGCTGTATCGGGAGAAATTACGTGGGTAGCCATCACCTTATACTTTGCTGTAGCATTTTGGCTTGCTGGCTTTGACACTGTGTATGCGACACAAGATGCTGACTATGACAAAGAGCGTGGATTATACTCTATTCCGAGTCGTTTTGGTGTGGCAAAAGCTTTAATTATTGCTAGAGGCTTCCATGTAGTAAGTTTCTGTCTGTTTTTAGCTTTGTTTTTTATGACAGGTCTATTGAGCTGGCTTTATTTAGTAGGTGTAATTATTGCTGGTGCGATGATGATCTATCAGCACGCACTTGTATCCAAGGATGATCTTTCAAGAGTGATGTTTGCCTTCTTTCCAATGAACGGAACATTAAGTGTCGTTATGTTTCTCTTTACACTCGGAGACATCTTCTTATGAGTTCCCAGGGTCCGTACATCGTTGGAATGACAGGTGCAAGCGGAGGAATTTATGGAATTAGACTGGTTCAGGAGTTACTCCGAACTGGTCACGAAGTTCATCTTGTTCTAACTGAGGCAACATGGCAAGTGTTTCAAGCGGAGATGAAGTTAGATACAACTGATCGAGATCAAGTGATAAACGATTTATTCAAGGAGAATAGCGAGTACCTTCATCTGTATGATCTCCATAATTACGCTGCCCCTATTGCAAGTGGCTCTTTCAGAACAAAAGGAATGATTGTTATTCCATGTTCGATGGGCTCTCTTTCTGGGATGGCTATTGGTGCATCAGGTAATCTTATTGAACGTGCGGCCGACGTGATGTTAAAAGAAAGACGTCCATTGGTTATCGTTCCAAGAGAAACGCCTCTTCACCAAATTCAACTTGAGAATATGCTGACGCTTTCAAAGGCAGGGGCTACAATCCTTCCTGCCATGCCTGGATTTTATCACAACCCAACTACTATGGATGAACTTATCGATTTTGTAGTCGGGAAAGCATTAGATGTGTTAGGCGTAGAGCATGAATTGTTTAAAAGGTGGGGAAGTGAATCATGACGCTACGCATTGGTGAAATTGAGTACGCAAATATCCAACCTTTTTTTTATAAACTCGACCGAAACGGACTAGCAGAAAAAGGATTTCAATTAATGACAGATGTACCAAGTCAAGTGAACCGTCGCCTTTCTGAAGGTGCTGTGGATCTTGCTGGTATTTCTTCATTTTCGTATGCTCAGCATGCAGATGATTACTCTATTCTCCCGGACTTATCCGTGTCTTCAAAAGGTGAGGTTCGTTCGTTGTATTTGTTCTCCAAAGTACCAATTGAGCAGCTAGACGCAAAACGAGTTGCCTTAACGGCCAGTTCAGCTACAACTGTTCATCTTCTTAAAATCATTTTGCGTTCATTTTATGAGCTTCACGTTCAATATGAAACAATGAAGCCTGATCTAGCAGAAATGCTTAAGGGTCATGATGCTGCCCTATTAATTGGTGATGATGCTATTCGAGCAGCGCGAACAGCTAAAGCTCTTTATCAATATGATCTAGGAACGTTATGGTATGAGCATACAGGATTACCGATGTCCTATGCAGTGTTTGCTGTGAGAAATGAGGTTCTTTCAACGCATTCTGATGAGCTTGACACCATTTATCAAGCATTTGTCCAAAGTAAAATGTTAAGTTATCAAAATGACTACAAGGATCTGTCAAATCGATTTGTCCTAAAACAAGGGGGAACCTTTGACTTTTGGCAATCATATTTTCAGAATTTGTGGTATCATTTTAATGAAGAAAACAAACGCGGATTATTATATTATTATAAGCTGGCTTATGAGTATGGATTCTTGTCAAAGTCAATTCACTCAATCAGTGTGTGGAGTAAGGTCCACTCCTGACCTGGCGGGTAGGATAAGGTGAAAGAATGAAACTAGCAGATATCTATGGACATTTTCAATCAGATATTAAAGTTATTGAAAAAGAATTAGAAGAAACCATCCAAGCAAGACATGATGTGTTACGTAAAGCCTCAACGGATTTGCTGCATGCAGGTGGAAAGCGGATTCGACCGGTATTTGTACTTCTAGCCGCTAGGTTTGGAAACTATGATATTCATGCATTAAAGCATATTGCTGTATCACTCGAGCTTATCCATATGGCTTCTCTTGTTCATGATGATGTCATTGATGATGCTGAGCTTCGTCGTGGGCGCAAAACGATAAAGTCGCAGTGGGATAATCGTGTAGCGATGTATGCAGGAGATTATATTTTTGCAAAAGCGGTTCAAACAGCAGCTTATTTTGACAACCGTTCCATCCATTTAATTATTTCAGATGCCATAATGGAAATGTGTATCGGTGAGGTAGAACAAATTCGCGATCAATTTAATTGGGATCAAAATATTCGTACGTATTTCCGCAGAATCAAACGAAAAACAGCACTCTTAATTGCGGTTAGCTGTAAGTTAGGGGCCATCGCTGCAGAAACTCCAGATGACATTCAACGGCGATTGTATCTGTTTGGATACTATGTAGGGATGTCTTTTCAAATCACCGATGACATTTTAGATTTTGTCGGTACAATGGAGCAGATCGGGAAACCAGCCGGCGGTGATTTAAGACAAGGAAATGTTACACTTCCTGCATTATATGCGATGCACCACGATCCAGATTTAAAAACAGAGATTGTTCAAACGTTATCTAAAGATCAGCATCATGCAGACATGGATTCAATCATTAACCGCATTAAAGAATCAGGCGGAATTGAATATGCCGTTTCTGTTAGTGATCAATATCTTGCAAAAGCGTTTAAACAACTTGAGGCATTACCTGATGTAGAGGCAAAAACCTATTTCTTACAACTAGCTGCATACATTGGAAGACGTAAATTTTAATACTTTTTGAAGAGCCTGTTGTTGATATTGTCAATGACTGGCTCTTTTGCTATACTAATCTATGTAAGCGGATGCAATATACTTTTTTACAGAAAAGAGAGGTATACATATGGAGCGTACATACTTAATGGTTAAACCAGATGGTGTACAAAGAGGTTTAATCGGAGAAATCATTTCACGCTTTGAATCAAAAGGTTTTACATTAGTAGGCGGAAAATTCAAACAGATTTCAAGAGAATTAGCTGAAACTCATTATGGTGAGCATAAAGAGCGTCCATTTTTTGGAGAACTTGTTGATTTTATTACCTCTGGACCCGTATTCGCCATGGTGTGGGAGGGTGACAATGTGATTAAGTCCTCACGTACATTAGTAGGCGCAACCAATCCGACTGAAGCTGCACCTGGAACAATCAGAGGGGATTATGGTGTTCATGTTGGGATGAACATTATTCATGGCTCTGATTCAGAAGAAAGTGCCAAAAGAGAGATCGATCTCTTTTTCACGAGTGATGAACTCATTACATATGAAAAAACCTTAAAGCAATGGATTTAATTTAATCGCACAAAACCTGTTCTTTTTTTAGAACAGGTTTTTTTAATGGATTAGACTAGTTGAGCCGATGATAGAGATAAGGTATGATGAGCAAAAGATCAAGAAAAGGGAGACATCATGAGCCACAACGATTACGAGAAATTTATCCATACAATTAAACAAATGACAGGAATTGATTTAGCATCTTATAAAGAAGCTCAGATGAAGCGAAGGTTAACGTCGTTTAGAGAGAAAAAGGGCTATGATGATTTTGACTCCTATGTAAAGGCGATGAAGGGCAACCAGGCGTTACTTGAGGAATGTCTGGAGAGAATGACCATTAATGTATCTGAATTTTACCGTAATCGTTCTCGTTGGGACATATTAGATCAAACGATTATTCCTTCGCTGCTACAAACTACTCGGTCTCTAAAAACATGGAGTGCAGCGTGCTCGTCTGGGGAAGAACCTTATACGCTGACAATGATTTTGCAAAAGCACCTTACACCAACTCAATTTTCTGTTCTAGCCACAGACTTAGACCGTGTGATTCTTGAACGTGCGAAACTAGGTTTATACGGAGAACGTTCGATAAAAGAAGTCCCTGAAAACATGCTACATACATATTTCACTAAAAAAGAATCTATTTATGAAGTAGACCCTATCCTTAAAAAACATATTACATTTAAGCAACAGAATCTTTTAACTGATTCATTTGAACCGGGCTATGATTTAATCATTTGCCGGAATGTCATGATTTATTTTACGGAAGAAACGAAACATGAACTTTATCAAAAATTTAGTAAGGCTCTTCGTCCTGGTGGAATTTTATTTGTTGGGAGTACAGAACAAATTTTTAATCCGGATACATATGGTTTTAAAAGTAAGGAAACCTTTTTCTATGAGAAGATTTAGGTAATACGTATGAATAAGTAGACGAACAAGACAGCCGACAGATTATATGTTATAATTTAACGCATAAAAGCGATAAAGAATTAGTGTTGGTTATTTGAATAGGAGGAAGTACAGATGAGATACTTAACAGCAGGTGAATCACACGGACCACAACTTACAACAATCATAGAAGGACTTCCAGCTCAACTAGAGCTTTTAGCTGAAGATATTAATACGGAGCTCGCAAGACGTCAAGGAGGATATGGACGCGGTCGTAGAATGCAAATTGAAAAAGATCAGGCCCAAATTACGAGTGGAGTACGTCACGGTAAAACAACAGGAGCTCCGATTGCTCTAGTTGTTGAAAACAAAGACTGGACGCACTGGACAAAAGTAATGGGTGCAGAGCCTATCTCTGAGGACGAAGAAAAAGAAGTGAAACGTAAGCTGACTCGCCCGAGACCAGGTCATGCTGACTTAAATGGAGCCATTAAATACGGCCATCGTGACATGCGAAACGTACTAGAGCGTTCCTCTGCACGTGAAACGACGGTTCGTGTTGCTGCCGGAGCAGTAGCTAAAAAAATTCTAAAGACATTTGGAATTGAAGTAGCTGGGCATGTGCTTGAAATTGGTGGGGTCCAAGCAGTTGCTACGGATTATTCGTCTGTAGAAGATCTAAAAGAACGTTCAGAGGCATCTCAAGTGCGTTGCTTGGATGAGCAAGCTTCAGAGCAAATGATGGCTGCGATTGATCAAGCAAAGCAAGATGGAGATTCAATCGGAGGGGTTGTTGAAGTTGTTGTTCAAGGAGTGCCAATTGGACTTGGAAGCCATGTTCAATATGATCGTAAGCTAGATGCAAAAATTGCAGGTGCGGTAATGAGCATTAATGCCTTTAAGGGTGTTGAAATTGGAATTGGATTCGAGGCAGCCAGGTTACCAGGAAGCCGTGTTCACGATGAAATTCTATGGACCAAAGAAGACGGCTACACTCGTAAAACAAATAACCTTGGTGGCTTTGAAGGTGGTATGACTAATGGTATGCCAATCGTTGTGAAGGGTGTAATGAAACCCATCCCAACGTTATACAAACCACTTCAAAGCGTTGATATTGATTCAAAAGAACCATTCCAGGCCAGTATTGAGCGCTCAGATAGCTGTGCTGTTCCAGCTGCATCTGTTGTAGCTGAGGCAGTTGTTGCTTGGGAAGTAGCCAATGCTCTTCTAGAAACATTTGGATCTGACCGAGTTGACACTATTGCTGAAAATATTCGTCGTCATAATGAAGAAGCAAAGGACTTTTAATGATGAAAACAGTGCCAGTCGATATTGAAAACCATGCTTACAAGGTTTACCTTGATAAGGGACTCCGGTTTCGTCTTGGTGAGTTATTAAAGGAGAGCTTAGACGAACAGCCATCTTCCATCTTTATCGTGACGGATTCAACAGTAGCTCCATTGTATTTAGCAGATGTTCTTGGTGGTTTGCCTAAAGAGCTAAAAGTCACGCATGTAACGATTGCAAGTGGGGAGCAATCTAAATCATTTAAAGAATATGAGTATCTTTTAACAGAAGCATTAAAAGCTGGTCTTGATCGTAAGTCTGTTTTAATTGCTTTAGGTGGAGGAGTGGTGGGAGATATTGCTGGCTTTGTCGCTGCCACTTATATGCGAGGCATTCGGTTTGTACAGATGCCAACGACCCTGCTTGCACAAGATAGTAGTGTAGGTGGAAAAGTAGCCATTAATCATCCGCTTGGCAAAAATATGATTGGTGCTTTCCATCAGCCTGAAGCAGTTTATTACGATATTGAGATGTTAGCCACCCTTCCAGAGAAAGAATGGAGATCTGGATTTGCTGAAGTCTTTAAGCACGGATTAATTTTAGATAATGCTTATTATCAATGGTTGGGCGAGCATGTTCATAAACTGCCCATTCAGGATCACTATATGACCGAACTATTGGCTCGTTCTATTGCCATTAAAGCAGAAGTGGTTTCAAAGGATGAACGAGAACAAGGGATTCGAGCATATCTTAATTTAGGTCATACACTTGGGCATGCGATTGAGTCCGTATCTGGGTACGGTACACTTACACATGGTGAAGCTGTAGTTATTGGGATTGTATTTGCTTTGAAAATTAGCGAGAAGTATTACCAAACAGATCTTCAGATTTCAGAGTTTGTTGATTGGGTAGAATCGCTTGGATATGAAACAAAAATCCCAAGCAGTTTAGACCGTTCTAAACTTCTAGAAGCGATGAAAAAAGATAAAAAAACAGAAGCAGGTTCAATTCGGATGGTTCTTTTAAAGAAAGTCGGAGAAGCCTCTGTTGAAAAAATAGATGAGAATCTCATTCTATCATTCTTAAACGAGCAGTAAGGAGGCACGTAATGATTAGAGGAATACGTGGCGCAACAACCGTAATGGTTAATCAAGAAGTCGACATCTTAAATGAAACAGAGCAATTATTTGAAGCCATAGCTGATCAAAATGAAATTGATCCAGAGGACGTAGCGCAGGTTCTAATTACTGTAACAGAAGACTTAAATGCGACGTTTCCTGCAAAAGCAATGCGCAGACTATCAGGGTGGGACTTTGTTCCAGTAACGTGTGCAAAAGAATTAAGTGTTCCAGGTAGCCTCCCGCAATGTGTACGCATTTTAATGACGGTAAATACATCGAAGTCACAAAAAGAGATCCATCATGTGTATTTAAATGAAGCCGTTAAGCTTAGACCGGATTTAATAAAAACAAGTACGAATAGTTGACGGATGAAAGTGTTCAATGTACAATTTACAAAAGTGTACGGATCAGAGGATCTGTAGCTTCAGTTGAGAGTTTAGTTGAGTTTTACCTAATAATGAGAAGAGCTGAGATGAGAAGAGCAGAGCTTGAGCAGAGACGAGATTCTATTTCTAATGACACGTCCCTGAGCTAGCCTCAGTGGGCGTTTTTATATAAAATCTGCCTCATTCCTCCTTCGTTTATTCCACTTCAGCCCTCATAATTTGAGGAGCGAGAGACATGAAACATACTTCCTATGAAACATTCAAAAAAGCCTATCACACGTATAAAACGGTTGTCTATTCGTCACGTTATTTTGTGGACGGCTTAACACCGATTCATATCACCCAGCAGCTTCATGATCAAGTAGCCTTCTTACTTGAAAGTAGAGATGACGAGTCTTCATGGTCACGCTATTCATTTATTGGATTAAATCCACTTTATCAGCTTAAAGAAATAGCTGGCAGATATCAGACGCTTAACCAAAATGGAATGCCAATTTTAGAAGAAGATTCGTTTAAGAAAGCACTTGATACTACGATGAGTTACCTACATGTAGAGCCCGTTGATTTACCGATTCCTTTTCGTGGTGGCGCAGTAGGGTACATGAGTTATGACGCCATTGAAACGATTGAGCCTAAATTAAAAAGAGATAGTGAGAATGCGGTGCCTCATTATCATTTCTTATTCTGTGAAACCTTACTTGCCTATGATCACGTGCAAAAAGAGTTAATTGTTATGGTGCATTTGCCAGTAGAAGGAGAACCGGATTCTGAGTCCCTCTATAAAAAAGGAAAACAAAAAGTAGCAACCGTTCTTAAGCAACTTGAGAAATCTGTTTCGCGTTTTTCACCAATGGGCGTTCCTGAAAATCACACAGACGTATCCTTCGATGGTGTAGATTCAAATTACACAAAGCAGGCGTTTATGCGAGATGTTCAGATTATTCAGGATTATATAAAAGCGGGAGATGTGTTTCAAACCGTTTTATCGCAACAGTTTACAATGCCTGTAACGGTCTCTGCGTTAGATATTTACAGGGTTTTACGATTAATAAACCCTTCACCTTATTTGTTTTATCTTCGGTACGAACAGCTTGAGATTGTAGGTAGTTCACCGGAACGTCTTGTTCAAGTACAAGATCGCCACGTTGAACTCCATCCAATTGCAGGGACTAGGCCAAGAGGAAATACACCTCAAGAAGACAAACAGCTAGCAGAGGAGCTTCTTGCTGATGAGAAAGAGCGAGCAGAGCATTACATGCTTGTAGACCTTGCTAGAAATGATGTTGGCCGCATTGCCACGTATGGCACGGTTAAAACGCCTAAGCTAGTAGAAATCGGATTTTTTTCACATGTGATGCATATTGTCTCAAAGGTGACAGGGGAACTGCATGCTGATATAGAACCATTGGAAGCACTTATGGCTTCATTTCCTGCAGGTACAGTTTCAGGAGCACCTAAAATTCGAGCAATGGAAATTCTTCAAGAGCTTGAGCCAACAAAACGAGGTATCTATGCTGGTGCCATTGGATATCTAGGATATGACGGGAATATGGACTCTTGTATCGCTATCCGAACGATGACGATTCAAAATGGGAAAGCAATGATTCAAGCTGGTGCTGGTGTAGTGGCAGATTCGGATCCGGAATCCGAGTACAAGGAAACGCAAAACAAAGCTAAAGCGTTAATCCGTGCTGTTCAAGTAGCCGAGTCTATGTTTCAAAAAAAGGAGGCATCTCAACATGTTTAAATCATTCCTAGAAAAATGTGCAGAGGGTCACTTCTTAGAAGAACACGAATCTTACGCGGCGATGGACCTCATCATGAAGAACGAAGCTGAAGTTAGTCAGATTGCTAGTTTAATTAGTATGATGAGACTTAGAGGTGAATCAGTAGATGAATTAGTGGGATTCGCGCGAGCCATGAGAGCACACGCCATTTCCATACCTCATCAAATAGAAGGGGTTCTCGATACATGTGGTACGGGTGGTGATCGCCTCGGAACGTTTAATATATCAACTGCTGTATCATTTGTTGCAGCTGCCGCAAATGTGCCCGTTGCAAAGCATGGAAATCGAGCAGTGACTTCGAAAAGTGGTAGTGCAGATGTGCTTGAGTATTTAGGAATTAACATCCAACAAACACCAGATGAAGCAGCTAGCGCACTTAGTGAGAAGGGGTTGAGCTTTTTATTTGCTCCACTTTATCATTCTTCTATGAAATATGCTGCACCAGCTAGACAACAAATTGGGTTTCGAACCATTTTTAATTTGTTAGGTCCTCTTACCAATCCTGCAGGAGCAGCCCATCAATTAATTGGTGTTTCGGGTAGAGATCATGCATTAAAGATGGGTGAAGCCATTCGAAGACTAGGAACTACTCACACCGTACTTGTAACGGGCGAAGATAACCTGGATGAATGCTCTGTTCATGGAACCACGCAAATTGTTGATGTAATCGGAGACACAATTCAAGTATATGAGCTTGATCCTGAGGAAGTTGGATTAGAACAGGGTGAATTATCAGAAATACAGGTGGCAAGCGTTGAAGAGAGTGCCACATTGATTCAACAAGTATTTGAAGGAAGTGCAAATCAATCAGCAACATCCACTGTGTTATTAAATGCAGGAGTTGCGTTGTATGCTGCAAATCATGTGTCATGTATCCAAGAAGGAGTTCACAGAGCCAGAGGATTACTTCAATCCAAAAAAGTGTTAGCTTATATGGCTAGTTTACACTCACAGCAACAGGGGGATTTTAAACATGCTTGAAACAATACTGGAAACAAAAAAACAAGAGCTATTATCACTTGAGCTACCGCCAGCACAAAAGGTGATTAAACGATCTTTATATAACGCGTTAAGAGAGCCGAATCGGCAAATAGGTTTAATTGCAGAAGTAAAAAAGGCATCACCTTCAAAAGGATTAATTCGAGAGGACTTCCACCCAGTGGAGATCGCTCAAGCATATGAAGCATCTGGAGCTGATGCGATTTCTGTTTTAACCGATCAGCAATATTTTCAAGGACATCGTGATTATTTAACAGCTATTAAGAAAGAAACAAGCATTCCGATCATGCGTAAAGATTTTATTATAGATGAACAACAAGTGGAGGAAAGTGCACGTATCGGGGCGGACGCCATTTTGCTAATCGCTGGAACAGTATCGGATGAAGCGTTACACGGGCTGTATCAATCAGCTCACAGTAAAGGGATGGAATGTTTAGTGGAGGTTCATGCTGCCGAAGAGCTAACAAGCTTATTAAAGGTCTTTACTCCACAATTAATTGGAATAAACAATCGGAACTTAAAGACATTTTCAACTTCACTTCATCAAACTGAGGAGATTGCAAAAAAGGTACCAGAAGGCACGATGTTTGTAAGTGAAAGTGGAATCCATACACCAGAAGATCTTAAGCAAGTTGGCCGAGCAGGAGCTTCCGCCGTCCTCGTGGGAGAGTCTCTTATGCGTGCGGAGTCTCCGGAACGTGGAATCAAACACCTTTTTGGAGAAAAGTAGATGAAACCCACTCTTAAATACTGCGGAAATCATAGTGAGAGCGATCTTATCCTAACAAAGGGAAGCAAAGCAGACTATGTAGGATTTGTTTTTGTTCCGGGGACAAAGCGCTATGTTCGGGCTGTAGATGTCAATAGATGGTTAGCAAAACACCCTGTAACACAGCAAAAGATTGTTGCCTTATTCGTAAATGAGTTGATTGATACCATTACAACTATTTGCAATAGCTGTCCGATTGATATTATTCAATGCCACGGTACAGAATCAAGCGCAACGGTTGCTAAGATTAAACAAGTAACGAAAAAAGAAGTGTGGAAAGTGATTCATCATCACGATCACGGAGTGTTACAGATGAAAGAATATGAAGGGATTGCAGACGGCTACATTATTGACACTAAAGTAGCTGGAAGCTGGGGAGGAACCGGGCAAACCTTTGACTGGGAGAGTATCCCGGATTATATGAGTGAGGGAAGGCGTCAATCGGTTCCCGTTTTTATTGCTGGAGGAGTGAAATCTGATAATATCTCCGCACTTGCTCGTTACAAGCCTGATGGCATTGATCTATCCAGTGGATTAGAGCGCGAAGGTAAAAAGTCACAAGAAGCCATTAGAGAGATAGAGAGGGAGCTGTTTAGAGATGACGAAATATAATCCTGATACAAATGGCCGTTTTGGGGAATTTGGAGGTAAATACGTTCCTGAAACACTTATGAGCGTTATAGAAGAGCTTGAACAAGCATTAGAAGAGGCTATGAACGATCAAACGTTTATTGATGAGTACCATGAGCATTTACGTGAATATGCTGGACGACCCACAGCTCTTTCCTATGCTAAAAATATAAGTGAGCAGATTGGCGGAGCAAAAATTTATTTGAAGCGTGAGGATTTGCTTCATACGGGTGCACACAAATTAAATAATGCAATGGGTCAAGCTTTGCTTGCAAAGCGGATGGGTAAAACAAAGATTGTTGCAGAAACAGGTGCAGGTCAGCACGGTGTGGCAACAGCAACCATTGCGGCTCGTTTTGGCTTAGAGTGCAAAGTATTTATGGGAACAGAAGATATTGAACGCCAATCACTTAATGTATTTCGAATGGAACTTCTTGGAGCAGAGGTGATTCCTGCTGAATCTGGAAGCCGGACGTTAAAGGATGCAACAAATGAAGCTATTCGCTATTGGGTTGCTAATGCGGAAGACACATTTTATTTAATTGGATCGGTTGTTGGCCCACATCCTTACCCTAAAATGGTTCGGGATTTTCAACGAATCATTGGAGATGAATCAAAACGTCAGCTTCTTGAAGTAGAAGGGCGTCTGCCTTCTGAAATTGTGGCATGTGTTGGTGGGGGGAGCAATGCGATTGGAACCTTTTATCCCTATTTAGAAGACGACGTTGTCCTTACTGGCGTTGAAGCTGCAGGACATGGTGTTAACACAGATAAGCATGCTGCTACGATTACAAAAGGAACCCCTGGGGTTATTCACGGCTCGTTAACGTATTTAATACAAGACGCGGCAGGTCAAATCATTGAGCCCTATTCCATTTCCGCAGGACTTGATTATCCAGGAGTAGGTCCTGAGCACGCGTTTCTTGCAAGTGAAGGCCGTGTAAACTACAAATCAGTGACAGACAAGCAAGCGCTTGATGCCTTAAGTCGACTTGCGAAAGAGGAAGGCATTATTCCAGCTATCGAGTCTTCCCATGCATTAGCGATTGCGTTTGAACATGCTGCAACTCGTTCAAACGATGAAATCCTTCTCGTTTGCTTGTCAGGTAGAGGAGACAAGGATGTTCATACCATCCGCAAGCACTTACAAGGAGGGGACAATCATGAGCAGTGAACGTTTGCAAAATCAGTTAAGTAAAGATAAAAAATTATTTATTCCATTTATTACAGCAGGTGATCCTACTCCTGAGTCTACAATTGATCTTGCGCTTACATTGCAGGAAGCAGGAGCATCGATCCTTGAGCTTGGGATTCCCTATTCTGATCCATTAGCTGATGGTCCAACCATTCAAGCTGCTTCAAAACGAGCGCTTTCAAATGGTATGAGTTTAACTGGTGCACTCCAACTTGTTCCAAAGATGCGAGATAGAGGGTTAACCATTCCTGTCATCATTTTTACGTATGTGAACCCTCTATTCCAATATGGCATAAAGCGCTTCACGGAAGAAGCAGCCGCATTCGGAGTAGACGGAATCTTAGTCCCTGACCTACCTTATGAGGAAAGTGACGAGCTTAGTCAGTATTGTGATAACGAAAACTTGTCGTTAATCTCACTTGTAGCCCCAACATCTAACGAACGGATCAAAAAAATTGCTAGTCGTGCTCAAGGGTTTTTGTATTGTGTGTCTTCCTTAGGAGTAACAGGTGCACGAACGGATCTTGATCCACGTATTGAATCATTTTTAAAGACAGTAAGAGAGGCAAGTGAGGTGCCAATTGCTGTTGGATTTGGTATCTCAACACGTGAACAGGTGCAAACCATTCAAGGGTTAGCAGATGGGGTAGTTGTAGGAAGTGCGCTTGTTGAACAAATTGAGAAACAAGGGGAGAGTCTAAAGAATCCAAACGAAAAAGAAGTAGCGCTTCAACGTATTAAATCATTTGTCAAAGCACTCATTTCAGAGTAACATAGTCTAAGTAGATACTTAGACGATAAAGAGGTGCAATGATGCAGGCTAAACCACAGCTCTACGGACTGCCCGCTTATAAACCGGGTAAGCCAATTAGTGAAGTAAAAGAAGAATTAGGACTTGAGAAAGTGATCAAACTCGCATCAAATGAAAATCCATATGGTTCGTCTGAACATGCGAAACAAGCCATAATTGATGCTGTTACCAATTCTGCAATTTACCCAGATGGTTATTCAGGTGAGTTACGAAAGAAGGTTGCGACTCATTTAAACGTTAACGAAGATCAATTGATTTTTGGAAACGGAACAGATGAAGTTATTCAATTTCTTTGTCGTGCTTTCTTAACTCCAAATGATAATACAATTACTGCGGATCCTACATTTTCTCAATATAAATTAAATGCAGCTATTGAAGGAGCAGAGATTCGAGAAGTTCCTTTAACAAAGGCTGGAGAGCATGATTTAAATGAGATGCTGAATCAAATTGATGAGCATACTAAAATTGTTTGGGTGTGTAATCCAAATAATCCGTCCGGAAATTACATTGGAAAAGAAGAATTTGAACACTTTTTAAGCCAAGTACCTGAGCACGTGATTGTGGCGAGTGACGAAGCGTATATTGAATATGCTGTGGCAGAGGATTATCCTGATACAATTCCATTATTAGAACAATATAAAAACCTAGTCATTTTGCGTACATTCTCTAAGGCGTATGGACTTGCATCGCTTCGAATTGGATATGGCGTCGCGAGCCCTGAGTTAATTCAAGTAATGGAGCCTCTTCGCCCTGCCTTTAATACTACGGCTTATGCACATGCAGCAGCTGTAGCGGCCCTTCAAGATCAAGAGTTTGTTGTACAATCTGCTAAGAAAAACCGAGTAGAACTTGAAAAATTCGAGGCATTTTGTCAAAAACATGACTTGTTCTTTTATCCTTCACAAACCAATTTTATCTTAATTGATTTAGAGATGCCTGGTGATGATATTTTTGCGTTTCTTCTATCAAAAGGATATATTACACGGTCGGGACAAGCACTTGGATTCCCAACTTGTATCCGTATCTCAATCGGATCAGAAGAAGAAAACGAGGGAGTATTACAAGCATTAGAAGATCTTATAAAAGAGCGTACACAAAGATCTGAATCATAGGAACAAAGATGTTGGAGTGAAATGGATGAAACGTGAAGTAGTAGTCATTGGGCTTGGGTTAATTGGAGGATCCATTGCCCTTGGAATTAGAAAAGAACATGATGTCAAAATGATTGGCTTTGATATCAATGACGATCAAGTCAGAATGGCCGTATCGTTGGGAATTATAGATGAAAAATCAGATTCCTTAAAAGCGGCTGTAGCGACCGCTGACTTAATCGTACTTGCTGTACCTGTGGCGGCTTCGGAAAAGCTTTTAACAGACATGTTGAGCTATACATTTAAAGAGGGCGCCATTATTACAGATGTAGGTAGTACCAAACAAATCATTTGTACAAAAGCAAAAGAACTACAGGATAAAGTCACCTTTGTAGGCGGCCATCCAATGGCTGGCTCTCATAAAAGTGGTGTGAGCGCAGCAAAAGTTCATTTATTTGAGAATGCATTTTATGTGTTTACACCTGATGAGGCGACTTCACCTGAAGTAATGGCTACACTAAAAGATTGGCTTAAGGGCACAAAAGCAACATTTCTTGAGATGTCTCCAGAGAAACATGATGAAATTACAGGAGCGATCAGTCACTTCCCGCACATTATTGCAGCTAGTTTAGTACACCATGTGGAAACCGAAGAAGACCGCAATCCTCATGTCACTAGACTTGCAGCTGGCGGGTTTCGTGATATTACACGAATTGCATCCTCAAGCCCTGAGATGTGGCGAGATATTTTGTTGCAGAATCAGTCTAGTTTATTAAGACTTCTTGATACGTGGGACCTGGAAATGCAAAAGGTTAGGACTCTACTTGAGTCAAGCGACAGTGAAGGGATTTTTACTTATTTTGATCGGGCCAAGCATTTTCGTGAAAAGCTGCCTGAACGAAAAAAAGGAGCCATCCCAGCATTCTACGATTTGTTTGTTGATGTACCTGACCATCCAGGTGCCATCTCAGATGTGACAAGTATTCTTGCTCAGTCTGACATCAGCTTAACAAACATTCGAATTTTAGAGACTCGTGAAGATATTATGGGTGTTCTGCGCTTAAGTTTTCGTTCTGAGGAAGATCGTGAACAAGCGAGAGAACAACTTGGTCTTCATACATTTGAAAGCTATACTTTATAAAACGATGCCTCTGGGTTTATTTCCCAGAGGTTTTTCTGCATAAAAAAAGCCCTGCACTTATGAGCGATAGCGCTTACAAGAACAGGGTCAGCAAATGTGCTGATTCAATAGTATGGATAGGAGTGGAGAGAAACCATACGCTTAACCTTTATTATATAGAAAACGCTTACATTGTCAATACATCTTTAAAAAAGTCTTTCATGTTTTTTTGTTCTGTTCTTTCTTTTTCAGACATAGCTTGTCTTAATAACGATTTAATCGTAAGGAGGCAGGCCGATGTATTTGTTAAATGAAGCAACACGGATTAAGCATGGTCAAGTATGCAAGCTTTCTTACGTAATCAAAGATGGCAGGATTAATTATATAAAAGAAAGAATGCCTTATTGGAGAAAGTGGAGGGTTGAGGCATCTTCCTTTGTACTTGCTCCTAGCAAGGTAGGCTTTGAATCCTCTTTTTTACTATCCGATCAATCCATTGAAAGAAGTCAGATGGAGCGTCAATGGTTGAAGCGTGGAGTGACAACACTTGCAGTGGCTAAAGACGCTCCTAGTGAAAGACGGCTCCCGGAAGCTTTTAACAAGGCACACGATCAAATGAAAGGAAGCACACTCGACTATGTAATCGGTATGACCATCCCCATACGTCTGCTAAAACCGTCGCTTTTACAACAATGTCGCCGTTTAAAAATCCCATTTTTACAAATCATGATTGATGAGGATACGTTAGATAGCTTATCTTGGAGTCACTTGGCGGATGCGTTAGTGAGCTATCAAACCATCCTGCTGCCTCATTTTAGAGGACAAGCTTCTAAAAGCCAAGTAGTAGAGCAAAAGTGGAAGAAATATTGTAAGCAATACGGCATATCTACAACAACTATTGATGAGATCTGGACAAAGGAAACCCTACAAAAAAGTGGATTATATCCTACAAAAGGGGAGCTATTGATTGGAAGCGATGCCGATTATCTGTTGTATCATCAGCATACAAATCATTATATGACTAGGCGAGCTCGAATGGTTGCGGCAAGTGAGAATCTTGATTATGATAAAGATGAGCCAGCAATTGTTGTTCGTCGTGGACAAGTATTAAAGACTGGTCCATCCTATTTAGTGAATGACCAAGGAAAACCAATAAGCATCGTAAAGCCGAGACGCTTATTATCTATCCAATATGCGTCATCTACAATTGGTACGCAGCACGTACAGGATGAGTTAAATCGAGTACAATAAACGGAGGATTTGATTAATACATGACACTTATTAATGATGCGATTCGCGCAATTGAAGCAGGACAGACCGAAGATGGATTGAAAAAGCTTGAACGCGCCAGTCATACCGATAATCATGAAGATAAATTTACAGTTGCCGAGCTTTTTTACGAATTAGGCCATACACAAAAAGCACAAGCCCTACTTGATGAACTATTAGTTCTGTATCCTGATGAGGGTAGCTTATCCGTCTTCTCGGCTGAGATGATGATTGATGATGATCGAGAAGATGAAGCAATTGAAATGCTTCTTGACATCGCCCCAACAGATGAATCCTACTTGCAGGCACAAATCTTATTAGCTGACTTGTATCAAATGCAATCACTAGATGAGGTAGCAGAGCAAAAGCTTTTAGCGGCAAGTGAGCATGCACCTGATGAAGTGATCATCACGTACGGTCTAGGAGAGTTTTACCTTGAAAGAGGCGATTATGCAAAAAGCATTCCGTATTTGAAAAAGGCTGTTCATCAAAAAGAAGATTTAAAAGGAGTGCCCGTTGAACTTAAACTTGCCGAAGCCTTTAGTGCAACAGGTGAGTTTGAGGATGCACTTCACTATTATCAACGAGGTATTGATGAATCAATGACTCCTGATGCGTTGTTTGGGTTTGGTTTTACTGCGTATCAAGCAGGAGATATGACCGTTGCCATCGAACAACTCGAAGCGCTTAAGTCACTGGATTCTGATTTCACAAGCTTGTATCCTTATTTAGCAAAAGCGTATGAATCTGAGAATCGTTTAACAGAAGCCCTAGAGGTCCTAAAAGACGGAATGGCTGCTGATGAGTTTAATGATCAGCTTTACCTACTGGCAGGAAAGATTAATTTTAAACAGCAGGATCCGATTCAAGGAGAAACGAATCTTCGTCAGGCTCTGGCGTTAAATCCATCTAATATGGAAGCACTTCAAACGCTTGCAGCTTATCTTCGCCATGATGAACAATTTGAGGAATTACTTGAGCTTTGTTCTCATGCTAGATCATATGGCGAAGAAGACGCAATGCTCGACTGGTATGAGGCCTTTGCTTTACGTTCATTAGATGAGTATGAGAAGGCTTATCCATTGTATGAAGAAGCATTACAAGCATTTAGCGAAGATGTGGACTTTCTTGAGGAATATGCTCATTTCCTTATGGAATATGGAAAGCGGGATTTGGCTTATCAATATTTCAAAAAGCTTCTTGAACAAAAGCCCGAAAGAATGGATATCATTGAACTGCTTGAGGAATTCTAAATTATCGCAGCAAAAAAGAGGATTTTCTTTTAGCCGTACAGAAATGTAGAGTATACTAAGAAACTTGTTTCGAGTAAACAATGAGCTGTCAGGTTGATCTTAAAGGAGGGGACGGAATGGGAAATACGATTCCAGTTGTTGAGAAGAAGGATTTTCTTAAAAGCTTCTTAAAACAGTATGAGCTGAAGCGTCGGGAATGCGCGTGGCTGTTAAACTACCTCATGAGTGATGATAACTTAATGGAACGAGTTCATTTTATTGAGCAAGCTGAACAAACACCTAAAGCTCTTGTGATATCAGCGCAAGGTGTTAGCACCATACCCTTCTCGTTTAGAAAAAATCAGCATGTCACCACAGATGCCGAGAAAGCATTTCACGATATCCGTTTAAATCAAACGGAAGAAATCTATATTGAACTGCATTTTAAAGGCGCAAAAAGCTACTCATTATACCTTGCTGTTCTTGAAGATAACCCGTATTTGCCTGAAAATCAAAAACGGGCTGAAGTGATGGAAAATGAAACAGAGCAACTGCTCTCGCATTCATTGTATATGTTTAACCGGACACAGCTTTTAGAACAGATCGATCAAGCGCTAGATACTCGAGATCAGATATTGTTCTCCCGGTATACAGAAGAACTTCGTCTTTTGGATGCAGAGCATAATAGAACGTAGAGAGCCTTGGACAAAACTAAAAATCGATTAGAAAATGGTGAATGATTCAATTGGAGAATCATTCACCATTCGTGATTTTATTGAACAAGCGAGGGATTCACCTGTAGCGGATTTGTTGCTATGTTCATGTTTTCATCAGTGTCTAACTGTTTTGTCTCAGGCTCTTTGTTTTTACATAGAATAAGGAGTGAATGAATGATGAAGTGGACAACGAAAGATATTCAAGTCTATCAGAAAGAGAAAGCGTACGTTGATACGGTATTAATCCCACTTATGCCTCTTGGGTTTCAAAAAGAACAAACAAAGACTGTTTTGGCTAGCGAATATATTGAATCCATCTCATTAGAACTAGAAAGGATGTATCAAGGCCGATTGCTCACAAGCTTACCTTTTACCTATCTTTCTAGTGAAAAAGTAGAAGATAGGGTGAATCGATTAGAATCATGGATAGAGTCTTGGAAAAAAGACGGTGCTAAACATATTTTGTTACTGACAAGTGATTCGAATTGGCGGGATGTTGATGTATTAGAACGAATTGAGTGGGTGCCAGCCATTCAATTACATGGATTAAGCGCCAAGGATCGGGCGAATCTTAGTGCTGATGTGGCTCGAGATTTGTCTTCAATTTTGACAAAAAAGTGGTCATAAAGTCACATTTATATGAAAACGGAACCAAACCTCACGTGAAGAGATATTGCGCTATGAAACCGGTTGTAGTATCATTACATTGTCCTAGTATTATTTCGTTTTATGTCCAATGATTGGGCTTACAATCTGTTGGTAGGAGGGAGAACCGTGAGCGAGAAAGAGCACAAAGTGTCAAGACGACAATTTCTGACGTATACGCTTACAGGTGTTGGTGGGTTTATGGCAGCAGGAATGCTAATGCCAATGGCAAGATTTGCCCTTGATCCGGCTTTAAAAGCAAGTGCTGAATCAGACATGCATTATGTGTGTGATCTAGATGACTTGACTGATGAACCACAACGATTTGTCTTTTCGTATGATCAAGTAGACGCCTGGTATGAGTCAGAAGTGCAACACGAAGCGTACATATTTAGACAAGGTGATGATGTTATTGCCTTATCCTCTTCCTGTACTCATTTAGGCTGTACAGTAGCGTATCAGGAAGATCAAGGAGAATTTGCTTGTCCATGTCATGGTGGAAGATTCGAGAAAGACGGTAAAAACGTACCGAATTTGCCTCCACAACGTCCATTGGACAGGTTTGAAGTGTTAGTTGAGGATGGACGAGTATCAGTAGGACAAGTGAATCAGCAAACTTAGTGGGAGGCGTAGTGGATGCTTCAAAAAATTTATGATTACGTTGATGAACGTCTAGATATTACGCCTATGTGGCGAGATATCGCTGACCATGAAGTGCCTGAGCATGTCAATCCTGCTCATCATTTCTCAGCATTTGTTTATTGTTTTGGTGGATTGACGTTTTTTGTAACGGTTATTCAGATCTTATCTGGTATGTTTTTAACCATGTATTATGTTCCTGATATTATTAATGCCCACGCTTCCGTATATTATTTACAAAACGAAGTAGCGTTTGGAGTCATTGTGCGAGGAATGCATCACTGGGGAGCTAGTTTAGTCATAGTTATGATGTTCTTACATACATTACGTGTCTTCTTCACAGGTTCATATAAAAAACCACGTGAATTAAACTGGGTTGTAGGTGTGTTAATTTTCTTCGTGATGTTGGGTCTTGGTTTCACCGGTTACCTACTGCCGTGGGATAACAAAGCGTACTTCGCAACGGTCGTTGGACTGCAAATTGCTGAAAGTGTGCCAATTATCGGTGACTTTACAAAAACATTGCTTGCAGGTGGAAACATTATTGGTGCAGCAACATTAACTCGTTTCTTTGCCATCCATGTTTTCTTTTTACCAGCAGCACTTCTTGGGTTACTTGGAGCTCACTTCTTTATGATTCGTAAACAAGGGATCTCTGGACCGTTGTAAGGAATAAAACACGTGATTCTCGGCAAAAGGAGGGAACAAGATGCATCGAGGAAAAGGAATGAAATTTGTTGGAGATTCCAGGGTAAAAGTGAATGGCAGAAAGCCAAACATTCCAAAGGATTACTCAGAGTATCCTGGTAAAACAGAGGCATTCTGGCCGAACTTCTTACTACGTGAATGGATGGTAGGTGCAGTGTTTTTAATGGGGTACCTGTGTTTAACTGTTGCACACCCAGCACCGCTTGAAGGATTAGCTGATCCAACAAACTCTGCGTACATCCCGTTACCTGACTGGTACTTCTTATTTTTGTATCAATTACTGAAATATACGTATGCCTCTGGTGATTATAATGTTCTCGGAACGGTCATTATCCCTGGGGTTGCGTTCGGTGCATTATTACTTGCTCCGTGGCTTGATACGGGTAAGGAACGTCGTCCGCAAAGAAGACCAATTGCATCATCTATGATGCTGCTAGGGGTTATCGCAACCATCTTTTTAACTTGGGAAGCTGTTGATCAACATGACTGGGTAGCTGCTGCACAGCAGGGTCAATTAGTAGAAGAAGGTGACGTTGATATTAACATGGAAGCTCAGGGCTACGAAATTTATCAAAGCCAGCAAACATGTATTTCTTGTCACGGGGAAACATTATCGGGATCGGCAATGGGACCAAACCTTCTTGAAACTGAGAAGTCTGTGGAAGAAGTTATCGAAGTTATTCATAATGGTCAAGGTGCGATGCCTGCTGATCAATTTGAAGGTTCAGAAGAAGAGCTTGAAATTTTAGCAGATTACATTGCAAATCATGGCGATGTAGAAGAATAAGGGTATAATAAGGATGTCGACTTAATTCAATTTAGTATGCTGGTAAAAGCTAGCGTCTAACTTGTAATTGTAGTAGGCATCTTTTTATTTTACCTGAAAATGAAAGAAGGGTACCTTATGTTTCTTCCAATTTTATCTTATTTCAGAAAGCCATATGTTCTTATCCTACTTCTGTTGATTAATGTTCCTGGGACAATCTACGGTTTTGTTTGGTATGGAAATCAATTAAAAGCGACACCGTGGTATTTCACACCATTTGTACCAGATAGTCCAACAGCTAGTTTGTTTTTTGTTTTTGTTCTTATTGCATTTCTGATGAAAACAAATTGGCCTATTTTTGAAGCGTTAGCTGGTGTCACACTGATTAAATACGGGATTTGGGCAGTTGTGATGAATAGTTCATCTGTTTTGGCTGGGGCGCCGCTCACGTCGGATATTATCATGTTAAATCTTTCTCATGCTGGAATGGCTATTCAAGCAGTTATCTATGCTCCTTATTTCCGAATAAAGCCTTGGCACTTAATTGTCGCACTAATTTGGACTGTACATAATGACATCATCGATTACGTCTTTGGAATGTTTCCTTGGTTGTCATCAGGTCTTTTACCGTACCTTTCGCAAATCGGTTATTTTACTTTCTGGCTTGGCTTGTTTTCTGTTGGATGTATCTATTGGTTATGCCTTCGAAAGGATCGTTTGCACCTGTCTATCTAGACCCGCCTGAGTTTATAATTCCTGGTCTACTCTTGTCCTACCATTCATAGGATGTATGGAATGGGGGAGGGATACTGTGCGATACGTAAAAGGAATGATACTTTTTCTTGTTTGTTTTGGATGTCTTAGTGTACAGAATGTACAAGCAAGTTCTGAAAGTCAGTGGACCGATGTGAGTAAAACAGCAGATCTTGTTCTGCAATTAACAAAGCAAGAGAACTTAACTGAAGCCAATCAACTACTTGAATCATTTAATCATACATGGCAAAGCGTAAATCATGATCAATCTCCTTTTTTTGATACAGAGAGTGAACAAGCCATCTCTCTTACCTTGCAACAAGCTCAAGTAGCACTGCAATCAGAAGAGATGGAGCAAGTAGAACGAATTGATCGTGTGACAACGTTTAGATTAGCTGTTGATGCCGTATCAAATAATAGTCAACCGCTATGGCTTTTAAGTGAAACCTCGCTACTTAGAGCAGCGGAAGAGCTTAAAGTCGTAGCTTGGGATCAAACAACTGACGTATTTTATCAACAATTAAATGAAATTAATCGTCAATATCAAGTCATTCGTCCGGCATTGTCCATCCAAGCCGCAAGTGACTTGTATTTTATTGATGCGCAACTGGATACGTTTTTATCTTCAAAAAAGCAGTTGGATGTGAGTGCTAGAGCTGCTTATGCTGCACAGCTTGAGGAAGACATTCAAACAATGTATGAAGAATATGACCGAGAAGAAGCAGATCCGTCACTATGGTGGATGATCTTTACGATTGGTGGAATGATTATTGTATCTCTCTCCTATGTAGGATGGAGAAAATATGCAACCTCGCAAGTGAAACAGGAGGAAAAGGAAAAAGAAAAAGAGAAAATGTAACACGATTTGCAAAAAAGGTTAATACTTTGACTTTCTCTGACGTTTTAAGTACACTATAATCATATAGTAATTCTAGGTAAAAGGATGAGGTGAGTGTACCGTGTCAATGAGTTTTCTTGTTTATTTTGCTTTGGTGCTCATTATTCCGATATGGGCAAGTAGCCGGGTGAAAAAAGCGTATAACAAATACTCTCAGGTTCGTAACTCTGCAGATATGACCGGAGCTGAGGTAGCTCGTAAAATTCTTGATGACAATGGATTATACGATGTACGAATTGAAGAAGTAAAAGGTCAGCTTTCTGATCACTATGATCCTCGAGCTAAAACTGTACGTCTGTCTTCCGAGAATTATCACAGACCATCTGTTGCTGGGGCAGCAGTAGCGGCTCACGAGGTGGGACATGCGATTCAAGATGCTGAAAATTACTCGTTCCTTAACTTCCGTAGCGCCCTTGCACCAGTTGCAAGCATAGGGTCAAATGCTTCATTTTTCTTTTTGATTGCAGGTGTGTTATTTACCATTCAAAACTTAGTGCTGGTTGGAATTATCTTTATGGCAGCTGCGGTATTATTCCAGCTCGTCACCTTACCGGTTGAATTTAATGCGAGTAATCGCGCGATGGAGCAGATGGTTTCTTCCGGAATTATCCGTAACAATGAAGAACGTGAAACGAAAAAAGTTTTAAATGCAGCGGCTATGACATATGTCGCTGGTGCGTTAGTTGCTTTATTAGAACTATTGCGTTTTGTTTTGATGTTCTTGAATATGAACGACGATTAATTACGAAAAGACTCTTGGGTAACGCAAACCCAAGAGTCTTTTTTTCTTTCTATAAATGCAATGGTTGCTTGTTTTCATCCAACGTAAATCCTTCTCCGCTCACATCCGTCACATTGCTGATTGTGACAAAGGCATGAGGGTCGATTCGTTGAACAAGATTTTTAAAACGTGCTAACTCGTTTCTTGCCACAACGCAATACAATACATCCTTCTCTGATCCCGTAAAGCTCCCTGTCCCTTTTAAAGAGGTTGCACCACGCCCCATTTCTCGTAAGATGGCTTCAGAAATATCAGGAATTTGCTCAGAGATAATAAAGGCTGCTTTGGCGGAATAGGCTCCTTCTTGAATAAAATCAATCACTCGTGCGGCGATGAATACGAGAACTAACGTGTACATCACCTCTCGATAATTGATGTAAAGAAGTGAGGTAGCGATGACACATGCATCAAATACAAACATGGTCCGTCCAATACTCCATCCAAAGTAACGCAAACAAAGCTTCGCGATAATGTCAACGCCTCCAGTAGTCCCGCCGTATCGAAAAACAAGACCTAATCCAACACCTATAAAGGCTCCGGCGAATAACGCAGCTAATGTTAAGTCATCATGAAGTGGTATGTAAACAAGTTGAAACCGCTGAAATAAGTCCAAGAAAACGGAGACTGCAACTGTACCCACAATCGTATAGATAAAGGTAGTTCTGCCAAGTAGCTTCCATCCAATAAAAAATAACGGGATGTTTAAGACCAAGTTCGAAATAGCTGGATTAAGATTAAACGCATAAAATAAAATAAGGGTAACTCCTGTAAATCCTCCATCAGCTAATGAATTTTCCATATTAAAATAAACAAGACCAAAAGACATAAGTGCGGATCCGACAATCACAAAAAAGAGATTGCGGATATGTTGATAGACCATGATTCTCCTCCTTTATCTTTCATTACTCTATAAAATATTTCAAAAAAAAGCTAGCTTTCATGTGAATTGATTTCGTTTTAACTTAGTTGTTACCTTCATATAGATCATTTATGAGAGTGAGGGGGGTATACACTTGAAGCAACTCATTTCATTATTTCTTATTTTATGCTTAAACAGTCTTGCCTTTGCAGGAGTATTTTGTGTAATCATAGCCAAATGGTCAGTGGTCGACCAAAATACCGGAATAGTTGTGATGGTTGTATGCTTTGTGCTTGGACTTTGGAATCTGATAGCGATGATAGATCTCCTCCGTGGTCGACAAAAAGGCTAATAATATTTCAAAATGATGTCAAATTAATTTCATTTATATTATTTTCTGAAAATAGGTTTTAAGTCATGTTAAGTTGGGAAAGTAGACAGTATAAATTTTTGTAGAAGAGAGGTTAGACCGTGGACAAATATTTATCAGTCGAAGTATTAAGAGCTGCTTATCGGCAAGCTATACTAAATGATCATGATCAAGACTTTATTCAGTTAATCCGTGAAGAACTTATTAAAAAGGAAGCGGATTCATTTGATAAAACGTTAGTTCATTTTGAACATGTTATGGAAAAAGAATAATCATACCACTACTTACATAAACCAATTTAATAGCCTGCCATGTTCCGACTTAATGGAACAGGTAGGTTTTTTAGTGATTTCAATATCCTTATAAGGTTTATATAGCTATACAATTGCGAAATTGCACGTAATTCGCTAACATGGTAATTGAACAAACGTTACATAAACAACTTAAGTGCAAGCTGTGGAAGAAGGGTGATAACGATGAACGAAATAAAAATTGTCATTGCAGGACCAAGAGGGAATATGGGGCGTGAAGCTGTTACATTAACTCAGGAAACGAACCATTTCTCATTAGTGGCTGTAATTGATTCTAAACATAATGGTAAGCGTCTATCAGAAGTAGAAGGTATGCCTGAACTAGACATTCCTGTTTATACAGATATTAAGCAATGTTTTACGGAGCAACAGCCAGATGTACTCATTGATCTTACTTCGCCAGAAATTGGAAAAGTACACCTTGAGGCTGCAATCGATCAAGGTGTACGACCGGTAATTGGTACAACAGGATTTACTCAAGAAGAAATTGATCGTTTACGTACAAAAGCAGAGGACAAAGGAATTGGAGCGATTATTGCACCCAATTTTGCGATAGGTGCCATCTTAATGATGAAATTTGCACAAACGGCAGCTCGTTATATGCCGGATGTAGAAATACTTGAGATGCATCATGACAGAAAGCTCGATGCCCCATCAGGAACGGCTCATAAAACAGCTCAATTAATTTCAGAAGTAAGAGAAGCGAAACAGCAAGGGCATGAAAATGAAACAGAAGATATGCAAGGAGCTCGTGGTGCGGAAATGGAAGGTATGCGCATTCACAGTATTCGCTTACCTGGATTAGTCGCTCATCAAGAGGTTATCTTTGGTGGACCAGGTCAAACATTAACGATTCGTCATGATTCAATTAATCGAGCGTCCTTTATGCCTGGTGTTCGTCTGTCTGTGGAAACGGTTCTTTCATTAGATACATTGGTGTATGGATTAGAACATATTATCGAGTAGAGGGGATAAACCATGAGAATTGCACTTATTGCTCACGATAAGAAAAAGGATGATATGGTAGAGTTTTCACTGGCATACAAAGATACTTTAGCTGAACATGAACTATATGCAACGGGAACGACAGGGACCCGTATAACGGAAGCGACTGGTTTATCCGTCACATTATTTAAGTCAGGTCCGTTAGGTGGAGATCAGCAAATCGGTGCGCGCGTTGCTGAAAATTTATTTGATTTAATCATTTTTCTGCGCGACCCACTAACTGCACAACCGCATGAGCCGGATGTTACAGCCCTTGTTAGACTTTGTGATTTGCAGTCGGTACCACTTGCTACAAATTTAGGAACAGCTGATATATTAATAAAAGGTCTTAAGAATGGCGATTATAAATGGCGGGAAGTTTTGTAAAAGAAGGAATGAGACGATGGATTCACTTGATATCCTAGCATTCGGTGCACATCCGGATGATGTTGAGATTGGTATGGCAGGTACACTTGCCAAATACGCGAGCTTTGGAAAAAAGGTAGGGATTTGTAATTTAACAAAAGCTGAACTGTCTTCAAATGGTACGGTGGATACCCGGCAAAAGGAAGCAGAGGAAGCGGCTAACCATTTAGGTTTAACAACACGAATTCAGCTTGATCTTGCAGATCGTGGGTTAAGCTTAAATGAAGCCGAGAGTTTAGCGGAAATTACCTCTGTCATACGTACATATAAGCCTAAAATTGTATTTGCGCCAGGAAGTCCTGATCGACACCCTGATCATGTCCATGCTGGACGATTAATTCAAGAAGCTGTTTTTAATGCACGTATTTATAAATATCAATGTATAAAAAATTTGCCGGCACACAAAGTTCGCGATGTATTCACTTATTTTATAAACGGTTTAGCGCAGCCGGACTTCGTCGTAGACATTGCGGAATGGAAAGAGCAAAAACGAAACGCACTTCAGGCTTATAAGAGTCAGTTCGAACACTCTGCATCTTCAGTGGAAACACCACTTAATTCAGAGTATATTGCAAGCGTGGAAGCAAGAGACAAAGTATTTGGTAGCCAAGCAGGTCTTCAGGTAGCTGAAGGATTTCAAACAGTTAAACCATTTGTTGTCTCTAATTTACTGGAAGGGAATCTGTAACGGATGAAGTATCGCATCGGAATTAGCTGTTATCCTACGGTTGGTGGATCGGGAGTTGTAGCTACTGAGCTTGGGAAACAGCTAGCAAGCAAAGGTCATGATGTTCATTTTATCACTTCGAGTATTCCTTTTCGGTTAGATCGGGTGTATCCAAACGTCTATTATCATGAGGTGCAAGTGAATCAATATTCAGTTTTTCAGCACCCTCCTTATGATTTAACGTTAGCAAGTAAAATGGCAGAAGTCATTGATCGAGAAAAACTTGACATTCTTCATGTGCATTATGCAGTGCCACACGCAATTTGTGCCATTTTAGCAAGGCAAATGGCTACACATCCTGTAAAGATTGTTACCACATTACACGGTACAGACATTACGATCTTAGGTGTGGATCAATCGCTAAAACCGTTAATTAAATATGGGATTGATGCTTCTGATGCCGTTACAGCGGTATCAGATGATTTAATTAAACAAACCTATGAATTAGTTCAATCATCTAAAGACATTCAAACCGTTTATAATTTTATAGATGAGACACAGTATCATCCAGTGGAAACTGGTGATTTAAAGAAGAGATATGGAATTGAAGCAGATGAAGCTGTTTTTATCCATATTTCAAATTTCCGACCGGTAAAGAGAATTCAGGATGTAATTAAAAGCTTCTCGCTTATCCACCAATCCATTCGAGCCAAATTGCTATTAATTGGTGACGGTCAGGAGTTACCGGCTGCAAGAGAATTGATCACTGAGCTCGGTTTAGAAGATCAGGTGCTTGTTCTTGGCAGCCAAAAGCATTTAGCAGAGCTTCTCTCTATTAGTGATGTGATGTTGTTATTAAGTGAAAAAGAAAGCTTTGGTTTAGTTGCTTTAGAAGCGATGGCTTGTGGTGTTCCTGTTATCGGCACAAGAATCGGAGGAATCCCTGAAGTTATTAAAGACGGTGAAACCGGCTTTTTATGTGAAGTGGGAGATGTTGAGGATGTCATGAGACGAGCGATTCAACTTGTAGCGGATCCAAGCACCCTCCAACAGTTTAGAGAAACTGCAATGCAGGACGTGATTAGACGTTTTAATGCTGATAAGATCGTATCTGAGTATGAAGCCATTTATCAAGCTGTTTTAGCGGAAAGGAATGAGTAGCTCTTGAATCCTTTAGCTAAACAAGCAGCTGAACAAGTCATTCAAAAGCTTAACGAGCATGGATATCGTGCTCACATGGTTGGTGGAGCGGTTCGTGATGGATTATTGCGACGAGATGTATCAGACATAGACGTTACAACATCTGCTAAACCGGCAGAGATATGTACATTGTTTAAAAAAGCGCATCAAATGAATACGGAGCATCAAACGGTTTTAGTTCGTATGAATGGCGAACAGATCGAAGTGACAACTGAACGAGGACTTTCATTAGCGGAGGATCTTACGAGTCGGGACTTCACAATTAATTCGATGGCACAAACGATTGATGGAGAAGTCATTGATCCTTGCAATGGACAAGATGATCTATCACAAAAGGTGATTCGGTCATATAGACCTAAGGAACGTATGAAGGAAGACCCTCTACGCATGCTTAGAGCGATTCGTTTTTGCAGTGAGTTATCCTTTTCAATTGATGCAACACTTATAGAAGTAATGAAGCAACAGGCTTCGTCAATTCAGCAAGTGGCGGGCGAGCGAATGATTGCTGAGTGGGACAAACTGCTGAAAGGTCACAATATTCAACAAGCGTTTCGTTATTTAGAACAAACAGAGCTCTATTCCTATCTGCCAGGGTTACGTTTGTTACCAAATGAGATGGAAAAACTGAAGGCTATTCCATGGCTTGAGGAGTTAGATTCGGTTAATCGATGGACGTTCTATTTTCTATGGATTCAAAAGCCTTCTCAAACTGCGGCACAAGGCTTACCTATGTCCAACGAAACAAAAAGACAAATTAAATCCCGTTTGACTCTTTTTGAACATCGTGAACAACACCCTTTAACAGATTGGATCCTCTATCAATTTGGTTTATCTGTTGTTCGGGACGTTGAACAGCTACGTAGCATCTTTCAAAAGTCTGCAGTGAATGATCAACTGTTGCAGAAAAGATGGGAAGCCCTACCGATTCATTCAAGTAAGGAATTACTAATATCAGGAAGGGATCTTATGGAAAATCGAGCGATTCCTTCTGGGCCATGGATCAAACAGGAACTAGAATGGCTTGAACAACAAGTCATTAGTAAATCGATTACACATTCGAAGGCAGCTCTTATTGAAGCAATTGAAAGGAGGAGACATGATGAGAAGTGAACTTGTTCAAAAACTTGTCGAACATCAGGGTGAATATGTATCAGGTGAACGATTAAGTGAATCGCTTGGTGTATCTAGAACCGCTATTTGGAAACAGATTGACGTGCTTAAAAAAAGTGGGTACCAGATTGAATCGGCCCCTAAAAAGGGTTACCAATTAATCGGGCGCCCTAATGGATTACAGGAGCACGATATTCATTTATATTTGCATACAAAGCGTTTAGGTCAAAAAGTGTCTTTTTATACATCTGTTCCAAGTACTCAGGCTATTGCACATGAGTTAGCTCAAGCTGGCGAGCCGGAGGGACATGTCGTTGTAGCCGATGAACAAACCAATGGACGTGGGCGATTCGGACGGAATTGGAGTTCAGCACCTGGTACAAGCATATCTATGAGCCTGTTATTGCGTCCGGCACTCGCTCCTGAAAACGTACCTCCGCTCACACTAGTGGCAGCCGTTGCTGTTACAAGAGCAATTGAGAAAGTCACTGGCCTTGATGCTGATATTAAATGGCCAAACGATATTTTGCTGAATGGGCGGAAGATTGTTGGTATTTTAACAGAAATGCAATCTGAGCCTGGACTAGCCAACGTAGTGATCCTTGGAATTGGTATCAATGCAAACCAAACAGATGAAGAGCTTATCCATGATGATCGTAATCAATCAACCTCTCTTGCTACAGAGAAGGGAACCATAATTAATCGTGCAGAGCTTTTAGCAAAAATACTTGAAGAATTCGAATGGTTATACGAGTCCTATCTTGAAAATGGGCTAGGAGAAATCAAACTGCTTTGGGAAGCAAGATCAATTAGTATCGGTTTAAACCTTGAAGCGAAGAGTATTCACGGCACGATTTCCGGACGATCTGTTGGTATTTCCGAAGACGGAGCCTTATTAGTTGAAGACGAGCAGGGAACCACACATAAGGTGTACTCTGCAGACGTGCAATCAAAGAAGTAGTCGTCACTTTAACCATTTGTTATAATAAGTGTTGTGGATTGTATTACAGATGTAAACAATACCTAGTCTATTATTTTTATTGGTTTTGCTGCCTTGATCCATTTGGACAGGGACAGAAAGAATTGAATCAAGTTAAAGCTTGTTTACGTAACAGGTATCTTTAACTTGCTCACACCTTTCTTTCTTTAGGCAGAGAAGGTTTTTTTGCGTGTATGCAGAAAGGGGAAGTGTGATGAAAACAACAGCAGATTTTAAGAAACGAAAACGTGAGAATGAACCGATCTCCATGGTCACGGCTTACGATGCACCTTCTGCGAAATTCGCAGAAACAGCGGGAATCGACGCTATCCTGGTAGGAGACTCTTTAGGGATGGTTGTCCTAGGATATGATTCAACGATCCCAGTAACCATGGACGATATGGTGATGCATACAAAGGCAGTTAAACGCGGGGCTACGTCTACGTTTATCGTTGCAGACTTACCTCACTTAAGCTATCACGGAAGCATTGATCTAACACTTGCAAATGTGCGCCGCCTCATTCAAGAAGCGGGAGCAGATGCCGTGAAGCTTGAAGGAGGAGCAACCGTTATTAATGAAATTCGTGCGCTTACGGACGCAGGTGTTCCAGTTATGGCTCATCTTGGATTAACGCCTCAATCCGTCGCGGTGATGGGTGGGTACCGGATTCAAGGAAAAGATCAAAAAAGCGCTGAGGCTTTGTTACATGATGCGTTAGCTGTTGAAAAAGCCGGTGCATTTAGTCTCGTTCTTGAATGTGTGCCAACAGAGGTTGCGGCTTTCATTACAGATGCTCTATCTATTCCTGTTATTGGAATCGGTGCAGGTCCTAAAACGAATGGTCAAGTTCTCGTCTATCATGATCTAATTGGCTATGGTGATGTTCACGTTCCAAAGTTTGTAAAAGCTTATACGAATGTAAGTGAATCCATCGTTGCTTCGTTACAAGAATACCATCAAGAGGTTAAGCAACGTGTGTTCCCGGCAGCTGAACATAGCTTTACAGTAAGTGAAGACGTCATCTCCGGATTATATGGAGGGGGTCATGATGAAAGTCATTAAGACCGTGGAGTCCTTGCGAAATGATATGCGTTTAATTAAAACTGATCGCAAAAGCGTCGGATTTGTTCCAACAATGGGGGCATTACACGAGGGTCATCTCTCGCTTATTCACCAAGCACGAGAGAATCATGATGTTGTGGTTGTGAGTATCTTTGTAAACCCATTGCAGTTTGGAGAGGGAGAGGACTTTGAATCGTACCCTCGTGATTTAGAGCGAGATCAACAATTGTGCGCCGCAGCAGGTGTCGATATTCTCTTTAATCCTTCTGTTAGTGAAATGTATCCGAATGAGGCATCTGTGGAGATTAAAGTTGTTCAAGGGATTGATGTACTGTGCGGTAAAAGCAGACCAGGGCATTTTGATGGAGTAGCAACTGTTGTATTAAAATTACTCCATATGGTTGAACCGAATGCTGCCTATTTTGGACAGAAGGATGCTCAACAAGTCGCTGTCATCAAACAAATGGTTCAGACATTGTCCATGTCCGTTCAAATTATTGCCTGTCCAACCGTTCGTGAAGAGGACGGATTGGCTAAAAGTTCAAGGAATGTGAACTTAAATGAGAGCGAGCGAAATCTTGCCCCTGGCCTTTATACCACCCTGAAAAAGGCGGGTGAGTTAGCTAAGTCAGGATACAGCAGGACTGATTTAATTAGGTATGTTACCGAAAATCTTAGTCAACTCGAACTGGGTTCGATTGATTATGTTGATGTGTTAACATACCCAGAACTTATGGCAACTGAACAATTATCTGGAACAATGATCATAGCCGTTGCTTATCACTTTACCCGAGCGCGTTTGATTGATCATATTTTAGTTGAGTTATAAAGGAGACGAACCAAATGTTTGTTACAATGATGAAATCAAAGATTCATCGTGCCACCGTTACGGAGTCAGATTTAAATTATGTAGGTAGTATCACAATTGACGAAGAAATTATGAAGGCTGTAAACATTCTTGAAAATGAAAAGGTTCAAATTGTAAATAACAATAATGGGGCCAGATTTGAAACATACGTCATAAAAGGGGAATCAGGTAGCGGACAGATGTGCGTGAACGGAGCTGCTGCTCGGTTAGTTCAACCTGGTGACACGATTATTGTGATTGCTTATGCCATGATGGATGCCAAGGAAGCAGTTGATTTCAAACCAAAAGTAGCGATTATGAACGAAGATAATACAGTTAAGCAATTGCTTGGTACAGAACCAGCTTATACCGTCTTATAAAGCGCATAAAACCCTTCTCCCGATGCAAACTGAGTAAAACAAGAGGAGAGGGGTTTTCTTATGGACAAATGGATGACGGATTGGCAAGATGCTTACAAAGAAATTTGTACATTGATTGAAAAAGGTGAAACGAACCATGTTTGGATCGAATTAAATAAATTAGAGCAAAAGTCGGCAAAGGTTTTGGATTTGTGGTCAGTTATGGATGAGAAGCTAGCGCTTATTAAAGAACATCTAGCTGATGAGCCAAGCCTAGATGGTTATCAGTCGATGGGTACAGTTTATTTTGAACAGAATCAGTTAAAACGAGCCGTACTCTCATTAGAACAAGAGCAGGCTGAAGGCATGAATGAAGAATGGAGACGTTTGTTTCTTGCCTATGCGTATTTAATGAATGGCTCAACGAACAAAACGGTTGAACAGTTTATGTACCTAATTCAAACAGCTAAGGATGAGAGTGTAAGGCATTTTAGCTTTGCGGGATTAGGTTGCTATTACACGGTCAATCATCAGATTGATCGCGCTGCAGGATTATTTGAGCAAGCAAAATCCCTCACGCCCACTTCTGATGTCGTGTATAATTTAGGTGTATGTTATTATTTAATAGGTGCAATGGACGTATCAGCAGAACACTTTGAACAATATACGAAACATGTACAGCAAGATGCTGAAGCGTTGTGTTTTCATGGGTTGGTCCGTGCTCGCTTAAGTCAGTATGAACATGCCAAACAGTTATGGGAAAATGCGCTCAATATGTACACCACTTCTGAGGACATTATTCGTCTTGCATTAATGAGTGAGTGGTACGGTTTCTTTGAGCTAGCTATTACATGCTACGAGAAGGCAATTGATTTAGGTGCAGAAGAGGTGTTGGTCCTCCATGGACTCGCTTGGAACCTAGCATTAAATGATCAGCTCAGGTTGGCCTGGCCCATTTTCAAACGACTTTTAAAGGAACATCCCCATGATCCGCATGTAAGAAGATCCTTACAGCATCTTGGCAAATTAGCCGAAGAAAAGAAACAGTTCTAACAAAAGATGTGTACGGTAAGATAGAGGTGGAAAGATGAGTAAGCAATACGTGGTACTTGATCTAGAAACAACAGGTCATTCTCCCACTAGAGGAGATCGGATTATCCAGATTGGTGCAGTAAAAATCATAAATGACCAAATTGTGGACCGATATATGACATTTATAAATCCTGAACAACTAATAAGTCCTTTTATACAAGAATTAACGGGAATCAGTGATGAGGATGTGTCCGATGCTCCTTTATTTCGAGACGTAGCCTCTGACCTTCTTGATTTCATGAAGGATTGCTCATTTGTTGCCCATAATGTTCAATTTGATTGGGGATTTCTCTCTACCCAGTTAAAATTGGAGGGGTATGTGGTTCCAAATGTTCCGATCTACGATACGGTTGAACTTGCTCGTATCCTCTTGCCAAATGAAGAGAGTTACAAGCTTGGCATGCTTGCAGATGGCATGGGATTCACACATGATCGCCCCCATCAAGCGGATAGTGATGCAGAGGCAACGGCTATGATCTTTCTTCATATCCTTCATAAGTTACGCCGGTTACCTTTGCTAACACTTCAGCAATTAGTACCTTTAAGCAAGCGATATAAAAGTCATATTGAATCAACCATTCAAGAGGTGATTACTGAGAAGTTAAAGACTGGAGACACTGGCGAAAAGGAGTACGATTGTTTTCGTGGGCTTGCCTTAAAAAAACAACCAGAGCAGATGCTTGAAGAGGCAAAAAATGAGGAGGACATTCAGCAGTTTCGAGAGTCCTTTTTTACAAAAGAAGAGTCACTTCAGCATGTGTTTGAGCAATATGAGCAACGACCGGGACAAAAGGAAATGATTCAAACCGTTTATCAAGCATTTAAAGATCATACACATGCGATGATCGAGGCGGGAACGGGAACGGGAAAAAGTTTAGGCTATCTTATTCCTGCGGCTATTCATTCATTAGAGGATCGAAAACCTGTAATTATTAGTACTCAAACCATACCTCTTCAGGATCAACTACTATCTAGAGATGTTCCGCTTTTAAAGCAACTGCTGCCTTTTTCAATTCGTGTAGCCTTGCTAAAGGGGCGAAGTCATTATTTAGATTTGCGTAAATTCGAGTTAAGCTTAGAATCTACTCAAGAGTGTTCATATGATGTCATCTTAATGAAATCACAAATTTTAATATGGTTAACAGAAACAGAATCTGGTGATGTTGAAGAATTAAACATTCCATCAGGTGGTAAAAGCTTCTGGTTTGAAATTCAAAGTGATGCGGCTTCCGATTTAGGAAGGTTCAGTCCATGGTTTTCAAGATGTTTTTATCATCAAGCTAGAAGACGAGCTCATGATGCTCATGTCATTATTACAAATCATTCGTTGCTACTTACTGATATTGTTCATAAACAATCCTTGCTACCCTCGTATAGCCATGTTGTGTTAGATGAAGCACATCATTTGGAAGACACGGCAAGTGAGCGTTTAGGACTCAGAACACATTACCTTTCTTTTGCATTTCTATTGCAACGATTAGGTGATACAAGTGAGGATGGAATGCTTGTTAAAATGGCGGACCTTGCAAAGAAAGCAGGAGTACAGTCAGACATTTGGCTGGAATCAGCGGTTGAATTAGGTGAAACAAAAGAAGAGCTGGATGATTTGTTTCGAATGATTCATGCGTATGCGCTAAAAGCAAAGAAAAAAGCGTCATCGGATACAGGACGGACTCGTTATACGTATAAATCATTTAATGAGGCTGGAGATCTCTGGTCAGCCATTTTAGAGATCACAATGCGGGTACATTCGTCCTTATCCCATGTGTGTCTGCAACTTGAATCCATTTCAAGAACGATTGATGCAAACGATGAAACATTCTCCTACAGGGAGCGTGCGCAATGGGCAGATGGTATGCGTTTGATTTCTTCACTCTTAGAAGAAGATGAACAGCTTTACGAGCTGCTGCTTGAGTATGATCCAAACCAGGTGTATTGGATTGAAGCGGAGCCAAAGGGTGCTAGAAATGCGACATTTCTGTACAGTAAGCCAATTGATGTATCTGAACGCTTAGCAGATGATTTATTTGGGCGGAAAAAGAGTGTCATACTAACATCTGCTACGTTAACGGTAAACGGATCATTTAACTATCAAAAAAACCGACTAGGCTTGCAGGATTTTGGCATTGTAAGCTCGCTAATTGATTCTCCCTTTTCATATGTGAATCAAGCAAAGGTTCTGATTCCTTCTGACCTGCCAGCGATTAAGGATGTAACTGATGAAGAGTTTGCAGTGGAAGTGGCAATCAAAATATGGAGAATTGCTGAAGCGAGTAAAAGCAAGCTGATGGTTTTATTTACCTCATATGAGATGCTTCGTACGGTCTATCAGTATGTAAAAGACTTTAATGAGCATGAAAGCTTCCAACTCGTTGGCCAAGGAATCACAAGTGGCAGCCGCTCTAAGCTAATGAAGCTGTTTAAACAATCGGATGTAGGTATCCTATTTGGCACAAGTAGCTTCTGGGAGGGCATTGATTTGCCAGGGGATGAGCTAAAACACGTCATTATTGTTCGCTTGCCTTTTTCACCGCCAGATGAGCCACTATTAAAGGCGCAACTTGAACAGGCTAAAGAGCTTGGAAAAAATCCGTTTATGGATGTTTCATTGCCACAAGCTATCATTCGCTTTAAGCAAGGGTTTGGTCGTCTTATCCGAACGCAACACGATAAGGGCTGTGTGTTTATATTTGATCGACGAATTACGACGACGAGGTATGGCTCTTTGTTTATTAAATCGTTACCGAATATTCCTGTACATGAAGGTAAGTTAGAGGATTTACTCGAAGAACATCAATCGTATCTTTAAGCAAAAAATAAAGGTGGCATGGCAATGAATACCCTATTAACAAATGCACGGATTGCAACGATGGATGACTCTTTTTCAATCATTGAATCGGGTTATGTATTGATTTCCGGTACTACATTTAAACAGATTGGTACTGGAAATCCACCTGAAGACGTGACACAACAAGCAGACGTTACAACCAATCTGCAGGGGAAATGGATCGTACCTGGACTTTATAATACACATGGTCACGCAGCAATGACATTAATGCGTGGATACGAGGACGATCTTCCCCTGGATCGTTGGTTAAAGGAACGAATTTGGCCATTTGAAGGAAAACTAACCAAAGAATCCGTTGCTGCTGGACGAGACCTAGCTATGGTTGAAATGATTAAGACTGGGACCATCGGCTTCCTTGAAATGTATCATTTAAATATGGATGACTTTGCGGCTAAAATTGAACAAGTTGGTATGAGAGCCGTGTTAACACGCTCTGTGATAGGATTGTGCTCAAGAGAAGAGCAGGATGCGAAGTTAAATGAGTCAGCTGATTTTGCGACCAGGTGGAACGGCGCGGCACAGAATCGAATCCACACGATGCTTGCTCCGCATGCACCGTATACGTGCCCTATTAATTATATTGAGCGAATCGTGGACAAGGCACGTGAACTCTTTCTACCAGTACATATGCATTTAGCTGAAACAAAAAAAGAAGTAGATGATTATTACTCTTCATTTGGTAAGCATCCATTGGATCACTTGGAAGAGTATAAGTTACTTGATGAAACAGAGTGGCTCTTTGCGCACGCTGTTCATGTAGATTCCCCGCAAATTGCATTACTAGCTAATTCAAAAGCGAGAATAAGCCATAACCCGATGAGTAATTTAAAGTTAGGATCAGGAATTGCTCCAATCATGGACTTTTTAGAAGCGGGTATTCCCGTTTCAATTGGGACTGATGGGGTATCTGCTAATAATACATTGGACATGTGGCAAGAACTACGTACAGCTGTCCTCATGCAAAAAGGATTTGTGCAAAAAGCAGATGCTATATCAACACAGCAGGCAATTCGAATGGTAATGGGAGAAGGCGCTAGCGCTCTTCATACGGGGCAAAAAGGAATGATTAGAGAAGGGGAAGAGGCAGACTTTATTGTTGTTGATCATACCGCACCACATCTTCAGCCTGAAACTCAATTACATTCTCATCTCGTGTACGCTGCGGTTGGAACGGATGTGAGCGATGTATATGTACAAGGAAAGTGCTTAATGAGAAACCGTGAATTACTTACGCTTGATGAAGAAAAAATTCGTTTTGAAGTAAATAATCAGTACCATTCAACGGTTCGTTCTCTATAAAAAGGGCACGCATTACTCATGTAACGCGCACCCGCCTGAGGTATGGGTGAAGGTTTTTAGATTGGATCAGCCATTATGGTTTAACTGTTTGTTGATCAGTTTGAAAATAAGAGTACGGAAACTCCGTTTGACGAATCGTCACCGGCCATAACGTGTCGAGCGTTTGACCTTGTCGGCTTAAGAGTGACATTGAATGTTTGTTTAGCTGATACCAATCGGCTGTTTGCAGGCCGCCTTTGCCTTGATCCATACTCGCGCCCCCCTTCACTGGCGTACTCTTAGTATGGTTTATCACACTAGAGATATTACAGGCAATACCTGCATTGTATAAAATGAAATGTCCACATTTAGGAGGAAAAAGTATGGGTTCAAAGAAAGAAGTGCTCTCCACAGTTAAGATTCAAAAAGCTCCAGACGTTTATAAAATGGTCGATTCATTAAATCGAACGTTAAAGGATCGCGATCTTCTATTTGGTCTTGCATTGGACGAAGAGAACGAAGAGAAAATGGTGTTTACGATTTATAAAACGTAATGGAGGCAACAACATGAAAAAATGGATCATCACGAGTTGTGTCGGACTGGTTGTTGTTGTCTTAGCACTTTTTATATACGCGTATACGACCGTTCGTGCACCGCTTGCAGATGGATATGACATGGCTCGTGATAAGATACTCAATGAAGATGTACTCGAATCGGTCCGTGACGTATCCTATTATCACGGGGAAGATGCCTTTTATGTAGTATATGGAATGGATCAGGATGGAGATCAAGCGATCGCTTGGGTATCACAAGATGAAGAAAATGACACAGTCACTGTTTTTAAAGAATCAGATGGTATCTCAGCAGAAGACGCTTCAAGCCTTGCTGAATCTGCAGTCAATCCTTCATCTATTCAGTCCATTAAATTAGGTAAAGAAGGCAATACTCCTTTGTATGAAGTGAAATATCGCACAGAATCGAATCAACAAGGGTATTATTATGTAGCCTTTCAAGATGGCTCATTTATCAAACGGTTTAGTTTAAATAATGACTAACACTTGAATGTCGAACGTAGTCAACTTATAGTAAAAGAGGACAATGAGAGGAGATGGTATCATGAAATTAGCAAAACGAGTAGACGCACTTACACCATCAAGCACTTTAGCCATCACAGCCAAAGCTAAAGAGTTAAAAGCACAAGGGCATGACGTGATTGGTCTTGGCGCAGGAGAGCCAGATTTTAATACACCACAGTACATCATAGATGCTGCTATAAAATCAATGGAGGAGGGTCATACAAAGTATACCCCTGCTGCAGGTCTTCCTTCTTTAAAAAACGCGGTAATCGACAAACTGAAACAAGATCAGAAGCTTGAGTACACTCAAAATCAAATTTTTGTAGGAACAGGTGCCAAACATGTTTTGTATACATTGTTCCAAGCTTTATTGGATGAGGGAGACGAAGTGATCATCCCAACCCCTTATTGGGTAAGCTATCCGGAGCAAGTAAAACTGGCCTTTGGGGAGCCTGTTTATGTAACAGGTCATGAGGAGTCTGGGTTTAAGCTAACGCCTGAGCAGCTGGACGCAGCTGTTACATCTAAAACACGTGCTTTGATTTTAAATTCACCAAGTAATCCAACTGGAGCGATGTATTCTAAAGAAGAATTACAGGCTCTTGGAGAAGTTGCCTTAAAACATGATCTTCTAATCATATCAGACGAAATTTATGAAAAATTGATTTATGATGGTGCTACACATACGTCTATTGCTGAAGTAAGCCCGGAGCTTGCAGCGCAAACGATCATCATTAATGGAGTATCTAAGTCGCATTCAATGACTGGTTGGAGAATTGGTTATGCTGCCGGCGATGCAACGCTCATTAAAGCGATGACGAATTTGGCAAGTCATAGTACATCAAACCCAACAACAAGTGCTCAATATGGTGCCATTGCGGCCTACACAGAGGACGATGGTTCTGTTGAAACGATGCGACAAGCATTTGAAGAGCGTTTGGATATAGCGTATGAAAAGCTTATTCAGATTCCAGGTGTGTCTTGCGTAAAACCTAAGGGAGCTTTTTACCTTTTCCCAAATGTTCGTGAAGCTGTTGAAGCTTGTGGATACACAGATGTTGATTCGTGGGTTGAAGCTTTACTTGAAGAGGAAAAAGTGGCTCTTGTTCCAGGATCGGGCTTTGGTGCACCGGATAATGTTCGTTTGTCCTACGCAACTTCCCTTGATCAATTTTTAGCTGCACTTGAACGGATTGAGCGATTTGTTCAAACGAAAACAAAGGGATAAAAACCATTTGTTTTCCTACATAGAAAGTAACTAGATATCGGAGGATTTAAAATGAAAACAACCATTTCAAAAATTGGAGCACACGCAGACCAAGAAGTAACAATTGGTGCGTGGTTAGCAAATAAACGTTCAAGTGGAAAAATTGCCTTTCTTCAGCTTCGTGATGGAACTGGCTTCATTCAAGGTGTTGTCGTAAAAGCTGATGTTGGAGAAGACTTATTTGCACAAGCTAAAAATATGACGCAAGAAAGTGCTTTGTATGTGACTGGTACAGTACGTGCTGAGGAACGATCACCATCAGGATATGAATTGACGGTAACAGGTTTTACTGTCATTAGTGAATCAAAAGATTATCCGATTACACCTAAAGAGCATGGAACGGACTTTTTAATGGATCACCGCCACTTATGGCTGCGTTCAAAACGTCAACAGGCAGTGATGAAGATTCGTAATCAAATCATTCACGCAACGTATGAATTCTTCCATGAGCATGGCTTCTCAAAGCTGGATTCACCAATCTTAACTGGAAGCTCTCCTGAAGGAACATCTGAACTATTTGCAACAAAGTATTTTGATGAGGATGCTTATCTGTCTCAAAGTGGGCAATTGTATGCAGAAGCTGGAGCAATGGCTCTTGGACGAGTATTTACATTTGGTCCTACCTTCCGTGCAGAGAAATCTAAAACTCGTCGTCACTTAATTGAATTTTGGATGATTGAACCGGAGATGGCTTTTGTTGAATTTGATGAGAACTTAGAATGGCAGGAAAGATATGTGTCCCACTTAGCTGCTTCTGTGTTAAAGCACAATCAAATTGAACTGAAAACGCTAGGAAGAGATTTGGCGAAGCTTGAAGCAATTCAAGCCCCATTCCCACGAATTACGTATGATGAAGCTCTTAAGCTGTTACACGAAAAAGGCTTTGATGATATTAGCTGGGGCGACGATTTTGGTTCACCTCATGAAACAGCCATTGCTGAGCATTACGACAAGCCGGTATTCATAACACATTATCCAACGTCGTTAAAACCATTCTATATGCAGCCTGATCCAAACCGTGATGATGTTGTACTATGTGCGGATTTAATTGCACCTGAAGGGTATGGAGAAGTCATTGGTGGTTCTGAACGTATCCATGATTATGATCTGCTTAAGCAGCGAATTGCAGAGCATAACCTATCTGAGGAAACATATGAATGGTATCTAGATCTTCGTAAATACGGATCTGTGCCGCATTCTGGTTTTGGTCTTGGCCTAGAGCGTACTGTTGCCTGGTTATCTGGCGTTGAGCATGTCCGTGAGACCATTCCATTCCCACGTTTATTAAATCGTTTATACCCTTAATGTGAAAAGCTTGGAGGTCGGTGGTAACTCTTACCGATCTCTTTTTTTCATTTTCTTTATGGTCAAGCCCGTTCCACTCCATGTTATAATAGCTAGTGAGGTGTTGAAAGATGAACAAGAATCAGTTTGCTAAATGGATGGCTCAAAAGCAAGTAACCATCCCGGCATTATTACTTGAAAAGTATACCGTACTCGGTTTAAACGAACAGGAGCTAATCGCTCTTCTTCATATACAATCTTATTTAGACAACGGGGAAAAGTTTGTTACCCCAATGCAGTTAAGTGAACGAATGACGCTGACTCACGAGGACTGTACAAAGCTATTAAGTAAATTAATCCGCTCTCAATTGCTTTCGCTTGAGAAGAGTTCTGACGATACGGGTATGTTTTATGAAACGTATTCTTTAGAACCTTTATGGTTTCGTTTAATCGAATGTATTGAAGCTGAAACTCAGCGTTCAACTGAGAATCAATCCATAGAACTTGAAGGAAAGCTTTATAAGCAAGTAGAACAAGAATTTGGACGACCATTATCACCAATTGAAGGTGAAACGTTATCAATGTGGATTGATCAGGACAAGCATCAGCCTGAATTAATTTTTGCTGCATTAAAAGAGGCCGTTATTTCAGGTAAGTTAAATTTCAGATACATTGATCGAATCTTATTTGAATGGAAAAAAAACGGCATAAGAACGCCAGAGCAAGCACGAACACATAGTGAAAAATTCAGAAATCATACTCAGACAAGAAAACAACCGAAGGAAGTAGCGCAAACTAATTCAGTTCCAGGATTCAACTGGCTGGAGCAACCTTAATAAAAGGAGCAACACTCGCATGTTAAGTAAAAAAGCAACCATTCATGCCATCGATGTGATGGGTGAACTTTTTCCAGAAGCAGAATGCGAATTAGTTCACAAGAATCCTTTTGAATTATTAATTGCGGTTGTGCTATCCGCCCAATGCACAGATGCACTTGTAAACCGGGTAACACCTGCTTTGTTTGAAAAATACAAATCACCAGCTGACTACGTAAATGTTCCTGTTGAAGAACTTGAAAATGATATCCGATCCATTGGTTTATTTCGAAGCAAAGCTAAAAATATCCAAAAGCTTTCACAATCATTAATAGACCAGTATGGTGGAGAGGTCCCTAAAACAAGAGATGAGCTAGTTGAACTTGCTGGTGTCGGACGCAAAACGGCGAATGTAGTGACATCTGTTGCATTTGGTGTCCCGGCCATTGCTGTCGATACACATGTTGAACGTGTAAGTAAACGACTGGGAATCTGTCGTTGGAAGGATAACGTAAAAGTAGTAGAAGAAACGTTAATGAAAAAGCTTCCGGAAGAGGTGTGGTCAGACGCTCATCATCGAATGATCTTTTTTGGACGTTACCACTGTAAAGCTCAATCACCCAAATGCTCTACATGTCCATTACTCAATGAGTGCCGTGAGGGAAAAAAGAGAATGAAAGAGAGGCTTCTTGAAGTATGACACAGGTTCCTGAAGCATTTTGCCGTTCTCCTTTTTATGAGCCACATTCAAAGATAAACTGTGAGTCTTTTAAAGAAGAACAAGCCAATCAATGGCCACTTTTCTATTTTGATATGAATATCTGTGATCAAGCTGACTCGTGGACTAGAGACAGGTACCTCCCGCTATTATTTACGCGTTGGCATGAGCTTGATCAAATCATATCTATCTACCATGAACAAGAAGATAAATCTAAAGTGGCAAGCGTAACGGCAGAGTATACAGCCCTGCTGCTAGAAGCGCTGTTCTGGATTAATCATCGACTCGTGCCAACACTTATACATATTGAAGATAAAATAGAAGAGTTAGCCTATAAGCCTCCGAACAGTCGGGAGCGGATTGCATTTGTTTTAATTGCTCCTCATCGCTACCGTAGCTTTGTTCAAATGAAATCGTTTATGGAAGAGCTTGAGAAGTTGTATGCTCGAGTAAAAATGCTTGAAGCGAAAAGCACAAATTGAAAGGGGCTACCTTTTAAATGCAGACATCTGAGATTCAGTGGACGGACAGTGAACAGAAACGATTTAACGTTATTACACAAAAACAAACAAACAAACGATTTCAGATGGCTTTCTGTGGCCATTTTTCAGCAGGGAAATCAACGTTACTCAATGAATTTATCGGTTCAAACGTTCTACCGACAAGCCCTATCCCAACGAGTGCAAACATCATATCAATTCAGTACGGCGATCTGGGAGTGGTTGTGAAATCGAGAGAGAACCAGGAACAAACGTGGGAAGGTCATATTCCATGGGAGAAAGTAGCTGAATGGGGTAGAGATGGTATTTCTATAGAAGAGGTAGCGATCCATGCGCCTCTTTCATTTCTTCAGAATGATGCAGCTGTTTTTGACACTCCCGGAGTAGATTCTACAGATCCTACACATCAATCAATTACAATGGAAGCGCTATACTCAATGGATATGATCGTCTATGTAATGGATTATAATCATGTACAATCTGAAACAAACTTATATTTCTTAAAGCAATTAAGTCAAGAAAAAAAACCACTGTACATTGTGATCAATCAAGTTGACAAGCATGATGATTCGGAGCTTTCATTTGAAACGTTCCAAACAAGTGTTAAAACGGTTTTTGATCAATGGAAGATTCAAACGTCACGTATTTTTTATACAACAATGAAAAAAAGGAATCACCCACTTAACCAATTTACGGAGCTAGAACGTGAGCTTAAATCGATATTATATCAAGGGAGACAATTAGCTGAACACTCTGTCACTCGTCTTAAGCAAGGGTTTTACTTGAGTCAGGCTGCGAGGGCTCACGAAGAGGGAGAAGCTGAGACTGAAGAAGTGATCTCCGATATGCAAGAGAAGGGATTTCAAGAGTCTGATCTTGAACGCCAAGAAGAGTTAACGCGCAAAAAAGCATGGCTTCAATCACCAAAAAAACAATTCATAGATGAGTATGAAACAAAGTGGGAGCCTTTATTTAAACAAGTAACGATCTTCCCCGCTACGACTACAGATCTAGTCAGAGAATGGTTAGTAGCAATGGAGCCTTCATTCAAAATGGGTCTATTATTCGCAAAGAAAAAAACAGAGCAAGAGCGTGAGCACCGACTTGAAGCGTTAATCAAAGAAACACAGGATAAAGTGAACAGTCAGCTTACGTTTCATGTACAGCAATTATTTGAAGAAGTAAATCGTTCAAACCTGCGTAACAAGGAAAGAATCGACGAAGCCATCCAGTCCTTCTCTTATGAGGTGACTCCTGAGTTCTTTTTATCCAATGTAAAAGCAGGTCCAAAAAATAGAGAATATGTGTATACGTTTACAAAGGAAAGGACAGCTGCCATTGTACGAGACGTACGAGAGGCTGCTAGACAATTAATTGAACTAATGGCAGATGAACAACAAGCGTATTGGCAGCAAGAGCTTAAAGAGGTAGACAAGGAATTAAACCGATTAAAACAAGTGGAGGCATATGCACAAAAGGTACAATCAATTAAAGCCGAAACAGCTCTCCGCATCGAAAAGTGTGAACAAGAAGCTGTACAGTATGATGATGCAGGCCTACTTGAACAAAAGATTGAAGAAGCAAAAAAGAATGGAATTCCTGATCAAACGGAAGATCAGATTGTATGGACTGAAGTGAACGAAGGGGCACAATGGCTGGAGTCAACTGAAGAGAATGCATTTGAATTAACAATTTCGTCTACTACCTATGATTCTAGCTGGATGGAACAAGTTAAAACGGCCATAGAACCGTATCAACAGACAAAGGCACTACAGTATGAGAGAAATCAATTACTCACACGTATTGAACGTGCACAGAAGCAGTCATTTGTTATCTCTCTTTTTGGTGCGTTTAGTGCGGGTAAATCTAGTTTTGCGAATGCTATTTTAGGGGACGCTGTGTTACCTGTATCACCTCATCCTACGACGGCTACAGTTAGCACAGTTAAGCAATCGGACGCAGAGCATGCAAATGGGACTGCAGCCGTTCAGGTGAAATCGAAGGAGGAGTTGGCCGAAGAAATACGAATGGTTGCTTCAAAACTTGACCTGGTTCTAACTGTTGAAACGTTATCAAGTTGGGTTCATACAGATATGAAGCAATTAACGAGTTGGCAAAAGACGTATGCAGAATATTTAACTGTACTGAAGAAAAGCTTAGCTCACACGGATTGGATTTTAGGAGAAGCATTTTCCGTTAGTCACGGTGAATTAGGTGAGTTAGTGGCTGATGAACGCTATGCCTGCTTACTACATTCTGTCACTGTTTTTCATGACTGTGAATTTACGAAAAAGGGACTTGTTTTAGTTGATACACCGGGTGTTAATTCGATACATGGGCGACATACCAATGTAGCGTTTAATCAATTAAGACAATCAGATGCTATTTTTTACGTGACATATTACAATCATGCTTTTTCAAAATCGGATCAGCTTTTTCTAGAACAGATGGGTAAAATCAACGAATCTTTTCAAACAGATAAGCTATTCTTCGTTGTGAATGCTGCCGATTTAGCGACTAGTGAAGGTGAACTAAACGGTGTGAAGCAGCACGTTACTGCACAATTACAAACACTTGGAATCCAAAAACCAAGACTTTATGCTGTTTCAAGTAAACAAGGCTTAAAAGCAAAGCTTGAACAAATAGACGAAGAGACGGACTTTGCTCAGTTTGAGTCGTACTTTTATAAGCAAATCGTTCAAGAATTACAATCATTAAGTTATCGTTTACTTGAAGAGGAACTAGATCGCTATCTTAAGAAAGTAGAAGAGAGCATTCACTTTGCTCGTTCTGAAAAATCACAACAAGTCCAAATGAAACAAAAGTTGGCTGCTGATATTGCACACTGGAAACAGGAGATCGATGATTCATCCGTTCAATCAATCCAAAACAAAATAAAGCAGGAAGCCATGCAATTATTTTTATATTTACGAGATCGAGTTGGATACAGGTTACGAGATGAATTCTCAGAGTATATCAATGTAGCAACTATTCGAGGACGAAATCGTAAGGAAAAGAGACAGGTCCTTAAACAAATGATCACAGAATGGTGCCAAGAAGCAACGTATTTTCTAGAACAAGAAACAAGTGCGACTCATATGCGCCTAACTGTGGCCATGACAAAAGCCGGCTCTATGTGGCTAAAGGAATGGGAAGAACAATTGCAACAAAAACGTCCAAGCTTTTATGTAGGGGAGTCGCTTGAAGAATTTGATTCAACCTTTAAAAAACCTGAGTTCACTTTACACGTTCAACCAGATCAATACGTATCAATCTATACGACAGACAAGGCATTTTTTGAAGGTCAGCAAATACGTACTCTTAAGGAACAGCTAATAAAAGAAGCATCTAGTTCTGCCTCAACTTTGCTACTTACTGAAGAGGAAGTGACAACGAACGAACTTGTTACGAGTCTTTCTAACGAGGAGCAAAACATAAAGAATTTATTAAAAGGAGCATTGGACCGAGAATTAAGTCAGCTGGATGCATTAACAAATGAAAAAGAGATTGAGGCACTTGTTGTAGAGTATCAAGAGGTTCAATCAAAACAACCCGTTCATTAAGGTGTTAGAACATAAAAATGGTGGATCTCCTTCAAAGGAAATCCACCGTTTTTCATTTTTTCGTTATTTATTCATCTGTTTCATCATCCGCTGGGGGATCAGGTTCAGGTTCAGATGGGGTGTCATTTCCACCGCCATCATTGTTATCATCATCACCGGTGTCATCATTTCCGCCACCGTTCTGATTGCCGTTGTCGTTGCCATTACCGTTACCGGAATCGCCGCCACCGTTGTTGCCATTACCATTACCATTGGAGCCATCTTCATTATCTCCAGGAGTGTTTTCAGGTGTATCTTCGCCTGTGTCACCGTTGTTCTCATCTGGAGCATCTTCATTGTTTTCGTCTGGTGTATCCTCAGGTTGATTTTCTTCCTCAGGTGGTTCTTCTTCCACTGGCTCTTCTTCCTCTTCCTCATCTTCTTCAGTTCCAGCCACGGTCACACTTGTTGTTGCTGGGCTACTGCGTAAGCTTGAGTCCTCAGTTGATACAGCTGTAACTGAAATCTGATACGTCGTACCAGGTTCTACAGCTGAGAAGATCGCTTGTTGATTTGAACCAACTTCAATCGATTGGCCACTTCCACCATCGGCAGTTACTTGTACATCAAACGTAACATCAACATCGGAAGAATCTGGATAGTTCCAAGTCGCAATGATCTGATCAGCCGCTTCTTCGTAAGAGGCTTGTAAACCAGTTGGGCTTGGAAGCTCTTCAATTTCTTCTTCTTCTTCTTCTTCTTCTTCATACGTTTCTGATTCTTGCGTCGGCTCAGCGCCACGTACAAAGAGTTCGGTAACAATTTCACTTTGTGGTGTGCCGGAGCTCGGTAGCTTTTCCGTTCCTCGCTCTACTCGACGTTCAATGACCGAATCTGGCTTAACAAAATCAGGGTTTTCAATTCCTGTTGAAACATTTTGCATGACTGCTTTAAAAATGTTTTGAGCTATTTGGTTCTCGTTTCTGTCGCGGTTAATGTAATACCCTTTTGTATTGTTTTCGAAACCAGTCCAAACTGCCGCAGTATAATTTGTTGAATATCCTGCGAACCAAGAATCGGGAGACCCGCTACTTGGGATATTATGTTTATCCCTTTGATCTTTTGTGAAATTCGTTGTTCCTGTTTTACCAGCAATCGGCACACCAGGTACGTTTGCAATCTGACCAGTTCCAGATGAAACAACCGTTTTTAACATATCAGTAATCATATAAGCAGTGTAATCTTCCATTGCTTTTACCGAGTCTGGCTCAAGATTAATCTCCCGGTCATCAGCAAAAACAATCTTTCGAATCGTATGTGGTTCAGTGAATGTACCACCATTACCAAAAGCAGCATAAGCTCCAGCCATATCTTTTGTTGAGACTCCAGTGTTAAAGCCACCTAATGCATAGGATTCGTGAAACGGCTCATCTTTATCTAGTGTCAATAGTTGCTTAGCAAATGGTTCTGCTCGTTCGAGTCCAACTTCTTGTAAAGCTTTTACGGCTGGAACATTTTGTGAGCTTGAAAGTGCCTGACGCATGGACATAGCTCCACGATACGTTCCACCAAAATTGCTGAACGGATCTCCGTTCGAATATGAATGTGGTTCATCTACCAAAACATGAGCGGTAGACCACTGTAAATGTTCAATTGCCGGAGCATAATCTAAAATAGGCTTAATTGTTGATCCAGGCTGACGCGTAATATCTGTTGCGTAGTTAAAATCATTTCGGTTATCTGATTGTTGTCTGCCACTACCAATGGCTTTAATTTGACCGGTTTTTGTATCGATCAGTGTAACTCCTGCTTGAAATTCAGGATTGTCTGGGTAGTTTGTGATGTATTCATCACTTTCAAGCACATTTTCAACATGCTCTTGTGCCGATTGATCCAGGCTTGTATATACTTTTAACCCTGAATTGTAAATATCGTTAACGGTGAACTCATCATTTTCTTCAAGCTCTTTTAAAATTTCACTGTAATAAGCTGCATATGGTGACGTAATTTCAGCTTCTTGATAGTTAATTTGATCGGCAATGGGCGTATTTCTAGCTTCTTCTGCTTCATCCGCCGTAATCTTTCCTTGTTCTTCCATTAATCCAATAATTAAATTCCGACGTGATTCTGCATTGTCTGGATTTTTAATTGGATCGTAATAATTTGGACGACGCGGTATTCCAGCAAGGAGGGCAGAGTCAGCAATCGTTAACTCTTCAAGAGGTTTATCGAAATAAGATTCTGCGGCAATCTTCACACCGTAACCCGCACTTCCTAGATAGATCTGATTTAAATACATCGTTAGAATTTGTTCTTTTGAATATTGCTGTTCAAGTTTAATCGCTAAATACTGTTCTTGCACTTTACGAGTTAGCGCTTTTTCTTGATTTAGAAATAAGTTCTTAACTAACTGTTGCGTAATTGTACTCGCACCCTCAGCACCAAAGCCTTCTGTAATATTCGCACGGACAGCACCAGCCAGACGACGTAAATCAATCCCAAAGTGATCGTAGAAACGCATATCTTCTACCGAAATAATAGCATCCTTAAGTGAATCAGGTAATTCATCGTAAGACGCATTAATTCGACGTTCTCCGGTATCAAGAAGAGAGACGAGTTCGTCCTCTTGGTCATAGATTTGAATTGGTTGGGCAAGCATTAATTTATCTTCATCAAGGTCAGGTGCACCAGCGATGATCACACCAGCCGTAACTCCTCCTGCGATAATAGCAACAGCTAGTAAGACAACAAGGGTCATAAAGATTTTTTTAACTAAACCTCGTTTTGGTTTTCCATTAGACTTCTTTTTATTTTTAGTAGACTCTTGCATTCGAGCCTGCCTACGACCTTGTCTTGTGTTTTGATCAGACATAAATGGTTCTTCCTTTCATTTGTTAATTGGTTAAAAGTAAACCTCACGTACAATACGCAGATAATCAAGGCGGGGAGCGATTCCAAGAGGGACCTTCATTCCAAACGAATCAATGTCCTGCTTAGGAATAGATTTGCGCTTTGATTGATCTTCATATCGAGTAATTAAATGGGTAGCATCTACTAAATACACTTCATCAGTGTGTGAAAAACGTAATAAAACAAAACAAATGCCTTTTTGTGCGACGACCTGCTTCATATGTGTAATTTGATGTAGGTGAAAGTTTTGAAGTGGGAAGGACGTTTTATTTTTTGTTTCCTTTGCTTCAAAATCAATATAATGCCCGTTGTACACGCCGTTGTAATCGGTTGTAGACGCTTGTTTAAAATAAGCCTCCTTAATGACAGCCGCACTTCGTTTAGGATAATGTACATCAACGATTTGAACGGGGGTAGGTTTCTTATGAATAACAGCGATTCCGGATTCTACATAAAAGGCATTTGATTGGTTAATATCATCCTCGAGTGTCATGCCGCGGTTACTGTATGTACTAACTCGTTTAGAGTTCTTAGGTTTTGTTGATTGTGTTTGATTTGTTATAAATTTCTTTCCATTTGGGTACCGGATTGCCATACCGTGAATCACCCTTCCCAAGCATCTATAGTATGTTTTCACCTAAAAGCGTAGAACCTATGCCAAAAAGGCTCAAACCGTATCATACCACATTCACAACTGAAGTGTGTGTAATGAAAACATAAGTTCGTGAAAAATTAAGAAATGGAGAGGGTATACCGTGAATCACCAGATACAACAATATTCTTCAATTCTGGAAATGATTAAAAAGCAATTAAAAATGTTTAATATGGATAATCTCACGCGGACAAGTTATTATGAACGTTTTTACCACAGACACCCTGAAATTAGGTGGGCGCTCCTTGCAGGTCTTGTATCCCGAAATGCAGGATGGAATATGACGGATTTAGCAAATGAATGGTTTCGTACACTTTTACCCGTTGAAGATCGAAACCGATTGTTTGCGATTTATGAAGCAAGCAATTGGACCATTTTCCAAGATGCTTGTCCACAGCTAATGATCTACGAACAATCAAAATACTTGGGTAGACCACTTTTTTTCTTACTTAAAGAATTTGGAGTGTCGAGCTTTATCATTAATGAATGGCATATGTTTTGGGAAAAGCACAGTGAAGAGAGATTGTGTACAGCATTAATTATTAACGAGCAGTTTGTTCTTGAAGAAGCTGTATTGCAAAAGCCTTTGTTCAAAGACATTGTGTCCAGAAAAATCTTCTTTCATTTGGAACAGCATACTCATCTTAGTTATGTGTTACTACCTAGTGTAGAAGGATGTCTTTATACATTATACGTGCGTCCTTTCCAGAGGGTTTCAAATCGAATCAAATTAGGGAAGCAATTAGCCTTTCTATTATTTCATCCAGATACGTATCCTTCAATCTGTTCCTTTATGAACCATCATCCTCATACAGGCTCAAGGCATGATTATGATCAACGTATGAGCTGGTCTCCTCGAGTAGAAAGCTATCCATTACGTTTTGTTTATCCGGTGATTGAGCATCAATCCGTTCAAAGAGGCGACTGGTCCTATAAGCATACAAAGATTGCTCATTATTTTACCCCTGTGAAGCCTTGGAAGCCTGTATCCCGAGACGAATGGGTTCAAAGAAAGTGGATGATGATCTATCTAGCAAAAACAGTAAAAAAGTGGATAAGATAAGAATAAGAAACAAGCCACATTCCTTTTATGAAGTGGCTTGTTTTTGTTTCACTCAGCGGGTTTATTTGGTCCGCCAAGCTTTTTGTCTGTGATGGAAGCACGATTCGCCGTATTCTTCTCTTGCTTCTCCGTTTGTCTGGTCGTGCTTTGCTTTGATTTCATCATACATCTCTCCTTTCACTAACATATCGTTAGTATGGCAAGCGACATGTAAAACATGTAGAAAAAGTCGAATGAAACACGAGAGCTACTATGTTTGCCGAATGAAAACTAGTTTTGTCAGTCAAGAAGGTTTGAGTAAGTGAGAAGTAGAATGGGTAGTCAAGTGCCGATGGATCGGTTAGTTCGTGAATTTAAAAGGAGGAAGGCAGATGGACGGATACATCAAAACAAAGGATATTTCAGAGAGATTAGGTGTGAACCCTACAACTGTTCAACGATGGACAAAGTTTTTTAACATTCCATGTGAACAGAATGAACTCGGGCACTACTTTTATACTGAAGAACAAATCGTAATGCTTGGACAAATTAATCAGGAATTAAAAGCAGGGAAAAAAATGAAAGACATTCAGATTGATGTTAGACAAGTAAAAAATGACTCGGAGCTTCAGCGCTTGGTCAAACCGGCCGTTCCATCTGCTGAATACGAAAGAAAATTGCAGGAAATGATGACACATATTCAAGAAATCGAGCAAAAACTAACACAAAAAGCAGATGAAGTGGTTAGTTATCAATTATTAAAGCATCGTTCAGAATTAGATGACATGTCTGCCATGCTGAAACGACTTGAAAACCGATTGATTCGTATGGAAGCGAAACAGTCGAACGAGGAAGAAGAACTTCCAATGGCTTCAGGGGGGACAAGCAGAAAGGGATGGAAAACGTTGCTTCATTTCTTTTCCTTTTAGAAAACAAATTCCTTTGCTACACTTGTAGCTGGAGGGATGATATTGGACACGCATACATTAGATCACTTAATGAAACTTAACAAGCGTTTGCTTGAAATGAACCAATTTGCAGAAGCCACCTACCTTAATGAAGTGCGAACAGAGTCTTACTCGGTTGACTTTTTTGGTATGGTTAAACCATTTGCCGATGAGGTGAAAGAAAAAACAGAGCAGTGGTTACCTCTTGCTATCCAAAGGGTTCGGGAAAAACAGCCAAAAGATCTTCATGAAAATCAGCTTACGCAAACGGTTGATAACTTTGAAGTGGTAGCTATTAAGTCGTTTTATCCGGAAACCAGCCGCAAAAAACAAATAGAGACATTTAAAGCAGTAGAATACGTGCTTAAGCAAGTCGACGAGTTATTATAAAAAAAAACACGCACATTCCAGGTGATGGAGTGTACGTGTTTTTTCGGTTATTATCCATTATCTCGAACACAGTAAAACATCATAAGTGCAAGTGTAGCAAAAGAGAAAATTGCGAGTACAGTAACAAATGTGCCCATAGTCTCAGCTTCAGCAGCTGCTTCTGATGCAGCGTTAACCGCTTTCAATGGTACGAGTGTAAGTAGAATTGCCACACATGCCATCCAGATGGATTTCATTCGCACAGTTTATCCCTCCATTTCTTTGTCTCTTTTTAGTATATAAAAAGAATGATTAGGAAAGCAACGAGAATTCAACCAATATGAATAAGTTGTACAAACGATTAGACTTTACTTACCAAACCATGCTCAGTGTGTTAAAATAGTCATATTTAAATGAATCGCGTGAAAAATTAGACCAGTCACTGTCAGTAACTTTACGGGCAAGCGAAGAAAGGATTTATTACATGAGTTCCGTTCATCTAGAAGATATAATGATTGCGCATCAACGCATTAAAGATGTTGTGACGCATACACCTCTGCAGTTAGATCAGGTTTTATCAGAACGCTATAACTGTAATGTGTATCTTAAGCGAGAAGACTTACAAGTGGTGCGATCCTTTAAAATTAGAGGCGCTTTTTATCAGATTTCCAGCTTACCACATGACGAATTAAGCAAGGGTGTTGTTTGTGCAAGTGCTGGAAACCATGCGCAGGGTGTAGCTTATTCCTGCCAGGCTTTAAAGATTAAAGGGACCATCTTTATGCCAACGACTACACCTAGACAAAAAGTCGATCAAGTAAACTTTTTTGGCAAGGAATATGTTGAAGTTGTCCTAGTAGGAGATACATTTGATGACTCTTACAATGAAGCGATGGTTTACTGTGATGAACAGGGGATGTCATTTATCCATCCATTTAACCAAGAGAAAATAATAGCAGGCCAAGGGACAGTTGGCATGGAAATTTTAAATGATACTGAATGTCCAATCGATTACATTTTCTCCTCAATTGGTGGTGGAGGACTGATCAGTGGCGTAAGTACATATATAAAAAGTGTAAGTCCAAGCACTCGTATGATTGGATGTGAACCACTTGGCGCGGCATCCATGAAAGAATCCTTAAAACAAGGACATGTTGTTGAGCTTGAGCACATCGATAAATTTGTAGATGGCGCCGCGGTAAAACGGGTTGGCGACTTGGCCTTTGACATTTGTAAAGAAACACTTGATGACATTATTTTGGTGCCCGAAGGAAAAATTTGTACTACGATACTTGAGCTTTACAATCAAAATGCGATTGTGGCGGAGCCTGCCGGTGCGATGCCGATTGCTGCACTTGATTTTTATCGTGAACAGATTAAGGGCAAAACCGTTGTTTGTATTGTGAGTGGCGGGAACAATGATATTGGCAGAATGGAAGAAATGCGAGAACGTTCACTTATATACGAAGGGCTACAGCACTACTTTATGATTCAATTCCCGCAAAGAGCGGGTGCTTTGCGCGAATTTATACAAGAAGTACTCGGGCCGGAGGATGATATTACTCGCTTTGAATACACAAAGAAGAATAACCGTTCAAATGGACCTGTATTAATTGGGATAGAACTGGCTTACAACAAGGATTATGGTCGTTTAATTGATCGTTTAAAAGAAAAGAATTTTGACTACCAAGAAATAAATAAAGACGAACATTTATTTCACCTATTAATTTAATCTGGTAGAGGAGAGCAGTGCGGTGACTGATGCCGTGCTGTTTTTTTTGTTAGTAAGAGCCTTCATTTGGGGTTAAACTTGACACATGCTATACTGATAGGAAACAGCAACAAAGGAGTTTGGTAGGATGCGTTTAGAAACGAAAAAGATAGTAGCAGTTGTAGATGAAGAATTTGAAGACTTGGAACTATGGTATCCCATTTTGCGTATGCAAGAAGAGGGAGCTACTGTTGATTTAGTTGGAGAAAAAGCAAATCATACGTATACAGGAAAATACGGTGTTCCAGCAACAACTAAGTTCTCGTACGACCAAGTGGAGGCAGCCGATTACGATGCTATACTTGTTCCAGGAGGATGGGCGCCAGATAAGCTAAGACGATTCCCTAAATTACTTCAGATCGTTCGCGAAATGGATCAGGATCAAAAAGCTATTGGTCAAATCTGTCATGCAGGTTGGGTTCTTATTTCTGCCGGTATATTAAAGAATAAAAAGGTAACAAGTACACCTGGTATTAAAGATGATATGGAAAATGCAGGTGCAACCTGGATAGACGAGGCTGTGGTTGTTGATGGCCATCTGATTTCAAGTCGTCGTCCACCAGATTTACCGGCTTATGGTAAAGCATTTGCCGATTATGTTGCACAAAATTAATGAATGAAAGTGGAGAATACGAATCATGGAGTTTCATTTTCTTGGCACCGGAGCAGGGGTTCCCTCACTTCAACGAAATGTTAGCAGTTTGGCGATTCGTTTTTTGCAGGAAAGAGGCGTTCAATGGTTAATTGATTGTGGAGAGGCGACACAGCATCAAATGATGAAGTCAGCGATCTCCCCCTCGAAAATTGATCGCGTTTTTATCACTCATTTACATGGAGATCATATATACGGCTTACCAGGTTTTCTTGGTACTAGATCTTTTCAAGGGGCGACAAGTCCTTTAACTGTTTATGGTCCTGCTGGTCTTGAATCATTTATCAAGGCGGCTTTAACGATTTCAGGTACGTATCTCAGGTATGATCTAGAAATTATTGAAATCTATGATGGTCAAACCATTGATGCAGGTTTTGCAACGGTTACTGTTTGTGAATTAAAGCATACGATTGAGAGCTTTGGTTATCGGATTGAGGAGAAAGACAAGGCAGGGGAATTGGACGCAGGGAAATTACAAGCGCTACACATTCCCCCAGGTCCGATCTATCAGAAAATTAAGCTTGGACAAACGGTCATTCTAGATGATGGTCGCACAATTAATGGCGCAGAATTTATTGGACCTACACGTAGAGGCAGGGTTGTTGTCATTGCAGGTGATACCCAACCAACAGATGGGATGGTAAAGTTTGCAGCCAATGCAGATGTGTTAATCCACGAAGCTACGTTTAGAAGTGGGTTAGAGGAGAATGCTCATGAATTTGGTCATTCAACAATACAAGATGCAGCGAAAGTGGCGACTGAAGCAAAAGTAAAGCAACTGATCCTAACGCATATTAGTTCTCGTTATTTAAATGAGGAAGATGCATTTACAGAAGAAGCGGTGGCAAGTTTTAAGCAAACATGGATTGCGACCGATTTGGCCATTTTTCACTTAGAAAGATTCCACAGGTGAGGATTGCAAGCTTGTAGGAGGAGTAAGAATGATTGAACGTAGTTTAGATGAAATGACTAGCCGCATAGAGAACAAGGAAGACGTTATTGTGTTCATTCATACTCCTTTATGCGGAACATGTAAGTACGTTTCAAATATGCTTCAAATTCTTGAAGAATCATATGGAACGCTTACGATTGACCAACTTAATATCAACCAATATCCAACATTTGCGCAAACATGGCAAATTAAAAGCGTTCCATGTTTGCTTGTTTTTCAAAAGGGACTTGGGGTTAAGAGGCAATATTCATTCCCATCCATTGCGGATGTCTATAAAATGCTTCAGCCTTATATTTCAACAACTAAACAGATTAAGATTAAAGGAGAGTGACAGCATGTCCATGCATTATGATGAATATATGAGACAAGTCGTTATACCAATGAGAAAAGAACTAACAGAGAATGGATTCAAGGAGCTTTTATCAGATGAGGATGTTGAATCATATATGGAGCAAGCTGAAGGAACGACACTTGTTGTCATTAACTCTGTTTGTGGTTGTGCGGCAGGACTAGCGCGTCCATCTGCTGTCACATCGCTTTTACACGATCACACACCTGATCACTTAGTTACAGTGTTTGCTGGTCAGGACCGAGAAGCGACTGCAAAAATGCGCTCGTATCTAACAGACGTTCCACCTTCTTCTCCGTCTATGGCTTTGCTAAAAGGAAAAGAACTTGTTCACTTCATTCCTAGAGAACAAATCGAAGGTCAGGAGCCTGAATCGATTATTCGTAATTTAGCACTTGCTTACAATGAGCATTGTCAAGAGGCTTAATCATGAAGCAAGCTCCAACCTTTTCACTTGAGCATGCGTTAACAAATGAAGAGTATTCACTATCTACTTACTTGGGAAAAGCCGTTATGCTGACGTTCTGGACAAGCTGGTGTCCGGATTCTAGAGTCGACCTTGCCCTTAAGCAAAGACTTTATCAAGCAATGGATCATTCTACACTTGAAATGCTTATGATAAATGTGACTCAGAGAGAACGAATTGAGAACGTAGGAGACTTTGTGAAAGAGCAGGGATACTCGTTCCCAGTTTTGCTTGATGATGGTCGGAAGGTGTATGATCAATTCGAATGCGCGGGAGTACCAACTACAGTATTTATTGATGCCAGCGGTCAAATTGTCGCTAGTTTAGGCGAACAAGCTACGTTCCAGGATGTAACAAATGCACTTGCTTCCTTGCTTGCATAGGGATGAATTTCGTAAAACGGAGAATGCATTTAAAACGGCAAATGATTCTATAACAGAATCATTTGCCGTTTTTATATTCTTATCCGGTTTCATATAAGGCCAATCTCTTTCTTACAACTCAGCCTTTTAGGTTTATCTAGCTAGCTAGATTATGGACGCACGCCGTAAAAGATAACCGTTCCAAGCTGTTTTAAGTTAGGGTACGCACTCTGGCGATACAGTTCAACTACATGCTCTCGGTTATAAGGAACTCGATTTAAGTGAAAACGGTGTCTGCCTTCCTCAACATCTACAACAAGGTAGGAGGCAAGTGGATGACCATCAAATGGTAGACCTACACTACCTGTGTTTACGACACTCTTCCCGTGTAATGAACGTACATATGGGATATGAGTGTGTCCATAGATATAAATATCCGCTTCGTCTTTTTGCATGATCTTATTTTCGATCGCTTCCGTGTCATCAACGTTAACAACATCATATAAACTAGTAGGCGTAGCATGAAATGCATGAATGATAGAATCCAGTTCATCCAAAACAAGCTCTGTAGGAAGATCCTTTAGATACGTAAGATCTTCTTCAGACAGTCGTTGTAACGTCCAATTCCGTTCTTCGTTTAAAAGTTCTTTGGCTTCTTCGGGGAAGTCACCATCACGGAATCCATCTGTTAACCATTCATCAGCATTGCCTTTAATGACTTCTGCATTGCTTAACCCCTGGATTAATTCAAGTACGCGTTTGGGCTCTGGACCTCTAAAGCAAAGATCACCCAGTATGTAAATTTTGTCAATTTCCTGTTGATTTAATTCATTTAAAACGGCCTCGAGTGCGGTCGCGTTTCCATGAATATCTGATAAAAAAGCAAGTCTCATCATATTACCTCCTTTTTTTTATAGTGTAACAGAGTTTCCAAAAAAAAGCGTGTACAAACCTGTCGCCTGAGGGGCTTCATTGTTCCATCACATAAAAATATGTTAAAATCAGGCTGTAAAGCGTGTAGAAGGAGGAAGCAATCATGAAAATTATTTCAATCGAACCAACACCTAGTCCAAATACAATGAAGCTTATTGTTAGTGAGCATTTAAAAGGTGGGTCAAAGAATACATACAACAAGTCGAATTACGAGGATGCGCCTGAGGTCATTAAAGCGATGTTTGAATTAGAGGGTGTGAAGTCTGTTTATCATGTTGCAGATTTCTTAGCCATTGATCGTCATCCAAAGGTAGATTGGAAAACAATTTTACCTAAAGTACGTGGTTTATTTGGAGAAGAGGGACAACCTGACTCAGAACAACAAGCTTCACTTGATGGGTTTGGCGAGGTAACCGTTCAGCTTCAATTATTTAAAGGGATTCCAATGCAAATAAAATTAACGGATGGAGAACAAGAAATAAGACAAGGCTTACCTGATCGGTTTGCACAGGCTATAGCTGCAGCTCAAAAACCTGAGGATAATGTCGTTATGGAACGAAAATGGCAGGATCATGGTGTTCGTTACGGTGAATTACAAACGATTGCGACAGACGTAGCAGATGAGGTGTCTGCGGCCTATACAGAAAAACGTCTTGAGGCACTTGTTAAACAAGCGACAACAACTAATGAATCTGAGTCAGCAGCATTTATAGACCGTTACAAGGTGACTCTTGAAATGCTGGATGCAGAAGACTGGCGTGAACGCTATGCTGCACTCGACCAAATGGACCCGAAGCCATCTGATCTGCCGGTTCTTGAAAAAGCGTTGCGAGATGAAAAAGCTTCAATACGCAGATTAGCAGTCGTTTACATTGGCATGCTAGAAGAGGAAGAAATCCTGCCTTATTTAGTTGAAGCATTAAACGATCCATCCATTACAGTGAGACGAACAGCAGGAGACTGTGTATCTGATTTGGGTGATCCGGCAGCTACTCCGGCAATGATTGAGTCTCTTAAAGATAAAAGTAAGCTTGTTCGTTGGAGAGCCGCGATGTTTTTATATGAAGAAGGGAATGAAACAGCCATTGTTGCTCTAAAAGAAGCAGAATCTGATCCCGAATTTGAGGTCGCCCTTCAAGCTAAAATGGCATTAGAGCGTATTGAAGGCGGAGAAGAAGCTAAAGGATCTGTATGGAAGCAAATGACGGAAGCGCGTAATCAATAGGAGGAATAGATATGTCTACAGAAGAGCAGCTATTAAAGGAATTTGAAGAAAAACAAATGAAAGATTTAATTGAAATGATGGAAGATGCTAAATCTGGTCATTTAAAAGAAGTTGAATTAGTAGAATCCATTGGACTGTTATATGATCAGGAATTAAATCAGTTGCTTCTTACTTGGTTAAAGGAACAAGGAGTTGAATTAATTTACGTAACAGATGATGAAGAGGAAGAAGAATAATGCGGGATGAACCCACACAGCGACTTTCAAAACAGTCTATCACCATATGGCGAATTCAACGTAGCTTGGAAGGGTTCATTTTCGTTCTTTTGCCAATCATTTATGGGGTGGTCCTGCAATATATGGATTGGCCAGTTTGGATACTAACTGTCCTTATTGTCGTATTAGTACTTTACTGTATTGCCTTTATCTTTATTTGGCCCCCTATTCAATGGAGACGATTTCGTTATCAAGTGCTTGAACAAGAAATAGACATTGTCCAAGGAGTGCTCATCGTCAGGCGTACACTCGTGCCAATGACCCGAATTCAGCATGTCGAAACAGAACAGGGACCGATATTAAGACGATACAAAATGGCTTCCGTTGAAATCCAAACCGCAGCTACAACGCATCGCATCCCGGTACTACCAATTGAAGAAGCCGATCAATTGCGTGATCAAATTGCGCGGTTAGCGGCGGTGGCAATTGATGAATAACTTAAAGAGACTTCATCCTTCTGCCATGCTTATTTCATTACTAGCTGCAGTTAAAAGCTCCATCTTACCGATCATCGGAACAGTTGTTATCGGGTTTGCAAATTCGAACCCATTCTTAAAATATGTCTGGATTGCTATTTTAGCATTTGCAGTAGTTAGCTCTCTTTTAAGTTGGATCACGTTCTATTACAAATTAGAAAACGGAGAACTTTATGTTCAAAAAGGGATTTTTGTAAAAAAGAAGCGTTATATCCAACGGCAACGCGTTCAAAGTATCGATGTGAAGGCAGGAGTTCTACAACGACTATTTGGAATGGTTGGTGTAGATATTGAAACGGCTGGGGGATCATCTGTAGCTGAGGCACACTTAAGTGCCATTACAAAAGAAGAAGCAGAAGCAATCCGCAAAGAATTGTTAGGAAAAGAGACTAGCCGCTCTAAGACGAACGATGAGCTTGAAGATTCTGACGTATTGGAAGAGGATGCGAGTGTAGATGAAGGTCCAACGCTTACTTGGAAGTTGGGGACAGAACGGCTTATTGCAGCAGCCTTGACATCCAGTGGGGTCGGGTTAATATTTTCAGCAGTTGGTGCCTTGTTTACCCAATTTTATCAATTCATTCCTGATGTATGGTTAGATCAATCATTTGGATTTGTGACAAGTGTAGGGCTTTCATCGATTTTAGCGATTACAGGTATTGTTTTTTTAGGGTTACTTGTTTCATGGGCAATATCCAGTGTGATTACGATTTTAAAGTACGGTGGGTTTCAAATCGAACACTATGGAACGGAGCTTGTTATCACAAGAGGATTGCTTGAGAGGCGTCAATTAACGTTACAAGTCAACCGGATTACAAGTGTTCGACTTGTTCGAAACCTCCTGCGTCAGCCGCTTGGATTTGTTTCTGTCTATGTTGAAAGCGCAGGTGGGGGATCAAAAGATGAACAGGCATCTACACTTCTGATCCCTTTGCTCAAAGTAACTGATCTTAAAGATGTTTTGGCCGATATTTTACCAGAGTATTCATTTGAACGAGAATATCATCCTCTTCCTATTCGCGCACTTTGGAAGTTGATGATTCAAGCGATCATCATACCGGTTGTAGTCACTGGAATCGTTTCATATTTTTTCTTTCCGTACGGATTGTTCGGACTTCTTTTATTAGGCGTAACCATACCATTTGCTTGGCTCGAATATAAGGCAGGTGGATCAGGTGCTCGTGCTAATTATATGTGGTTACGGTATCGAGAAATCAGTTTAATCGAAGTCATTGCACCTAGGTGGAAAGTGCAATCAGCTGAGAAGCGAGTGTCTGTGATACAAAAGCTTCAAGGGCTTTCTACATTTAAGATGACGGTCCAATCCAGTTTGTCGGGAAAATCCTTTCATTTAGGAAATATGACCGATAAACAAGCCAATCAGCTTCTTGCATGGTATTCGCAGTCAATGAAAAAGGATGAGCACTAGGCTCATCCTTTTTTGTGTAGTCATTTATTTAGAGAATGCATTAGAGTAAAACACAACGGAGCGTTTACCAGCGTCTGTAGTAAATTCAAAGCGATCATAGATTTCATCTTCTTTGTCTTTGAACAAAGTCCGTTCAAAATGGTGCTGAACAAGAACATATTGCTCAGGAGCAGTGAATGTTAGAAAACTAACCCCTTTAAATGAAGTGGTATCTTGGCTACCAAGTAATTGATGGAGAAGGGCATTGTGACAATGAACTAACTCATCCTCAGACATGTTGAATGAAGATAAACTATGTTTAAATGCTTGCAAAGCCGCTGGTTCTAGCTCGTGCTTCCAGATGTAAAATGGATTAAATTGTTGTTCATCCATATAAAAAATGTCGCCTTCTTTAGCTGTGAAACGCTGACCCTCATGACTCACAAAGATTCCGTTAGACTCATAGGTTCCTTTATACCAAGAGGAGTGGTGATTCCAAGTGAATTCAAACGTTGATCCTGATAGGGGCAAAATTTCCCCATGATCATTCACAAAATAAAAGGACGATTCGTTTGACTGAAGTGTGTATTTTGCTAATGATTCAGACGGAGCTTCTGCAGGCTTCTGACTTCGATCAGCCCGTTGCTTCATAGGTTTTAGTTTATTCATATATTGCTCAAGAGTAAGTAGCAATTGTTCTTTGCCGTTCAGATTCTGTTTAAGCTGTTGATACAATGAACGCAGTCCTGAAGCGATGGATTGCGAAAACGTTTCTTGTTCTAAACTTGAAGGAGCTAGCTCAATTTTAGAACCTGGTATAACGGTCACTTGAGACTCTTTGTATTTCATTTTATTAACATTAATTTGACCTTCACTAAACATGCTTTCTGGTAGTGACAAAACTGAATCAATTCGAACTTCGCCCCTCCAAGGTCGTTTCGGTTCGGTAATGACATCAAGTAATTCACCAATATATCTTCCATCTGACCCTTCGTCCACGATAACTGTTTTTCCTACTGCTTTGTGTGCCTGTATTCGATCCATGGCCACCCTCACCTTTTCAACACGTTAATACGTACGTTTTTTTCCGTTTCTAAGTATAATCTATTATGACAACTGCAGGCCAAATTCGCAAGGGAGAACAGAAAAAACACGATAAAGCCATAATGGATCAATCGTGTTTTTTCATTAATTTTTTGGCGTTCCATATCGTTTTGATTGAAGCCGAATTAAATGATTCATATGCTCAAGACGAACTTTCTCAAGAGACTGTGTATACGTAATTAAAGTCAATTCCATTTTAGACAGAGAAACAAACACATTTTCTTTTTGTTCTAGCTGGTGCTTTAGTGAAAGACTTAAATACATATTGAGTAATTTCGGAATGTCCTCGCGCAGCATTCTTCTTACAGTATGTCGTTCTTCAAAATCTAAGAAGTGAAAATCATCTTGAAGCTTTTGGGTATGCTGGATAATTCGAATTAACCGATTTTCAATCAGACCATCAATGGAAAATTGTTTAACTGTCTCAACATACCGTTTTCCTTCTTCAACAAGTAATCGGATATCATCTGTATAGGATGCGCTTAATTGTTTTTCTTGATTAGATAGCAATTCAAGAGATGTTTTCACTTGTTTGCCACCGTGGACATAAGCATGATCCAATCGGAATAATTGATAAAAGACACCTCTAAATTGAGGGGAATCTTTTAAACTACGAACATGGGACCTACCGTCTTTCAAAAAATAAATTTTGGCTTCTTTTATGGCTGCCACACCATTTTCTGCTTTAATATACTTCCTGTGAACGGTGATCGTTACCCGCTTATGAACAGGTGAGCTTGAATACTTTGAGTCATTAATCTGTAGCTTAATGAACTTATATTGGATACGAAGCTTGATCGTCCATTCTTTCTGTTTGCGACGTAAGTTTCGTTTTTGATTTCGGCCATCTGCTTTATCAACCAATTTTGAAAGAAAACGTTCCGTATCGGCAATGACTCGAGATGTCGTATCATCACTTAGCAGGTGAGCGTCTATTGTTTTTTTGTGCGAGGGCGTGAAAAAACGCATAAACGCAGAGTCTTGAATCGATTTAAGCACGGTTATTCCTCCTTAAGCCATGGCTAAGTGCGATAGTGTCATTACTTGCCAATCAGTTTTGTTTTCATTTCTGTATTAAGTTCTTCCATTTCCTCAATAAACTGCTTTCCGGATGTGACGATTCGTTCATTTGATTGCTCTGTTAGTTCAATGGCATCAAACACATCTTGATAGGCTTTACGAAAGGCTTCCAGGGCTATAGCTGGTTCTTCAAGTGTTTTAAGCGTTTGTTCAGTATTTTGCTTTAATAAAGCAGCATTGGATAAAAGCATGGATTCCGTTGCTTCATTTACATTTCGAACGGCCTTAATTACTTTTTGCTGATTGTTTAATGCTAGCTGAATGGAAGCTGTCACGGTAATAATATTTTTTGTCATCGTGATTGCATTAAAGATGGCTTCTTCTAGCTTTTCGTTGTTTTCAATAATTAAATCAACGGATGCGAGCGATTGTTGAAGGACCATGACAGCCTGAGACATGTTCTTGACTCGCGTAGTGATTTTCACCTGGCCTTTTTTAAGTTCATTTGGATTGTCCTTCCACTCTTCAGAAACCATTTCTCCTTCTAAGAGTTCATGTAGTTCTTTACCATGCTGAATTTGAATGTTAAGTTTCTCAATTCGCTCTTTGGCAATTCCCTTTAATTGAACAAGCATGACATTATCTTCTTCAAGCTTATCTTTTCCAGTCAGAAGTCCCTCAATAATATGATCAACCTGGGATTCAACGGTTTGATACTTTTTTGCATACTGCTCAACTGGATTTCTTCTTAGTACTTTATCCATCCATTTTTTTAATTGCCCATCTTTTAAATGATCAGGCTCAAGCATTGAGACCATTTCTCTAAGCTCATGTAGTTGATTTGGGAGAGCATTTGAATGATCTCCCATCATTTCACGAACAGGTCGCTTTAAAGCTTCTAATGATTCTCCTGCTTCACGTTGTTCCTCTTCACCTAATGATTGTAAGGATTGAAGTAAGCTATCAAGATCTTCATCTTGTTTATATTTTTTTATAACTTCGCTTGGAACGGAGTTAGACCCGTTGTCACTCATTTATAAATCCCCCTAATTTAAGATACAGTTCTAATGGTTTATTAGTGATACGAATGGAAACGCAAAATGTTTCAAATACCGCCATCTCTTTGCTTTTATTATGAAGCAATCGTTCTTGCTTTACAATCATTCTGCAGACGGAGAATGCTTTCTTCATATTTATTAAGGGATATCACTACACGAACGAGAATATATTTGATAAAATATTCTCTAACTTAATAGAGAAGAGTAGATGGGCTAATTGAAAAATAAAAATCTTGTAGAATATGAATGATTTTTATATAATATCGATAATTGTTCGTATTAAGACATCTGTCTACTGTAAAAGAACAATGAATACCAATGAATGAAAATCCGTTTTTGTATATAAATATGCAGTTTCATAATTGGTTTTTTGTTTATCAGAAAAGAAACAATTGAAAGAAACCTATAATTGTAGCACGAATGATAAGTGCTATAATTAAATTGTGAGTTTGCCGAAATGTCAGAAAAATGATAGGATACTTGTATATTAACTCGAAGTTAAACGGGGAGAGTTGATGACATTACTTTTTGGAGAGAGGTGGGTGCCTATGCGGAATGCAGGATATCCGAAGAAACAAGGGCTTTATGATCCACAATTTGAACATGATAATTGTGGCATTGGCTTTTTGGCGCACATGAAAGGGAAAAAGTCTCATCAGATCATTATGGATGCACTACATGTGCTCCGAAATCTTGAACATCGCGGTGGTCAGGGTGATGAGGTTAATACAGGAGATGGAGCAGGTATCTTACTTCAAATCCCACATCGTTTTTTTGAAAGTATTAGCGAAACGATGGACATGCAACTTCCTGAAGCTGGCGAGTATGGCGTAGGTATGCTATTTCTGCCTCAAGATAAAAAGAAAAGAGGCATCTGTGTATCACGTGTGAATGAGATTGCTATTGAAGAATCTCTTGAGATCATTGGTTGGAGAAACGTACCAACTAATTATAAAATGCTTGGGAATGCAGCCAGATTATCAATGCCCTCCATTCAACAAGTATTTATTAAAAAGCCTCAACATATACAAACTGAACTTGAGTTTGAGCGCAAGTTATATACGCTAAGAAAACGAGCTGAAAATGAACTGATAACACTCGTAACGAGTGACGAATCGTTCTATTTTGCTAGTCTTTCTAGTAGAACCATTGTTTACAAGGGAATGCTGACAACGGAGCAAGTCGGTCAATTCTATCTGGATATTAACGATCCTTTATTTGAATCAGCGATTGCTCTTGTGCATTCACGTTTTAGTACAAATACATTTCCTAGCTGGGAACGAGCCCATCCAAATCGTTATATGATTCACAATGGTGAAATTAACACCGTTCGTGGAAATGTAAATTGGATGCATGCTCGTGAAGCGAAGTTCGCATCTAATCTATTCGGTGATTCATTTGATAAATTAAAACCGATTATTGACAAAAACGGTAGTGATTCATCAATGTTTGATAATGCACTTGAATTTTTGTCGTTATCTGGGCGAACGCTTGCTCATTCCGCCATGATGATGATTCCAGAGCCTTGGCAGAACAATTCTGAGATGAGTGAAAAGAAAAAAGCGTTTTACCAGTATCATAGTACGCTTATGGAGCCTTGGGATGGACCTACTTCGATCGTATTTACTGACGGTCGTCAAATTGGGGCCAGCTTAGACCGTAATGGTCTTCGTCCGTCGCGTTATTATGTAACAAAAGATGACATGATTATTCTTTCATCCGAAGTCGGCGTTGTGGATATTGCTCCAGAGAATGTTTTATATAAGGAACGTCTTCACCCAGGTCAAATGCTTCTTGTAGATACAGAGCTTGGAAAAATCATTCCAGACGAAGAAATCAAAGAGCAGATGATCAATGAACATCCTTATGAAGAGTGGATTAGAGATAACTATATTCAGCTTGAAGACATGCTTGAGTCTTCTGAGGTTCATCAAACTGACTTTGCAAAAGCTAGAGTAAGACAACAAGCTTTTGGTTATACGTATGAAGAACTTTCGAAGGTTATTCTGCCAATGGCAAGAGATGCAGTCGATCCAGTCAGTTCAATGGGATATGATTCTCCGCTGGCGGTATTATCACAAAAACCTCAATTGTTATATAGCTACTTTAAACAATTGTTTGCACAAGTAACAAATCCACCAATTGATGCCATTCGTGAAGAAATTGTTACTGCACTTGGAACAACAATTGGAGCAGAAGGTAACTTAATTGAACCGAACGCACAAAGCGCTCGTCACATTCATCTACCGATGCCAATTATAAATAATGAAGAATTAGCAAAGCTAAGAGACAATAAGTTAGAAGGCTTTAAGTCTAAGGTTCTACCTATTTTATTTGAAGCTAGTCAAACGCCTGGCACATTAGATAGAGCGATGCAAGGCTTGTTTGATCAAGCAGCTGAAGCCATTCAAGAAGGTCATACGTTACTGATTCTTAGTGACCGAGGATTAGATGAATCTAAAGCAGCGATTCCAGCTTTATTAGCTGTTGCAGGCTTACATCATGAACTCATTCGAAAAGGAACACGTACAGAAGTAAGCATTCTGCTTGAATCTGGAGAGCCTCGTGAAGTTCATCATCACGCTGTACTACTCGGTTATGGTGCAGAAGCAATTAACCCGTATTTGGTTTTTGATTCAATAGATGAAATGATTCATGATCAATTAATGGATTCTGTCTCCTACGTGGAAGCTGTTAATCGATACATCAAAACGGCTTCAAAAGCGGTGATGAAAGTGCTTTCGAAAATGGGGATCTCTACCATCCAAAGTTATAGAGGCGCACAAATTTTCGAAGCAGTTGGTATTTCAAATGAAGTAATTGACAAGTATTTTACTTGGACAACATCAAGAATTGGTGGAGTAACACTTGATTTGATCGCAGAGGAAGTATTAGTTCGTCACAACTTGGCATTTGCAACATCCGCTGGTAAAGAAGACACACTTGAGCCTGGTGACGATCTGCAATGGAGACGAAATGGAGAACCACATCAATACAATCCACATTCCATCCATATGCTTCAAAACGCTTGTCGAAATGAGAAATATGATCTCTTTAAAAAGTATTCTGCATCTATAAATGAGCAAACAGAACAGCAAACAACGTTAAGAGGACTCTTTACATTTAAGAAATCCGATCAGCCAATTCCTGTTCATGCAGTTGAACCGGTGGAAGACATTGTTAAACGATTTAGAACCGGTGCGATGTCATTTGGATCTATCTCAGCTGAAGCGCATGAGACACTTGCTATTGCGATGAACCACTTGGGTGGTAAAAGTAATACGGGAGAAGGCGGGGAAGACCCGAGCCGTTTTACGCCTGATGAGAACGGAGATTTGAGAAGAAGCTCGATTAAACAAGTAGCATCTGGACGCTTTGGCGTAACAAGTCACTATCTTGTAAATGCAGATGAGATTCAAATCAAAGTGGCTCAAGGAGCGAAGCCAGGCGAAGGCGGCCAGTTACCTGGTAACAAAGTTTACCCATGGGTTGCTGAAGTTCGTGGATCAACGCCAGGTGTGGGATTAATTTCACCACCACCACATCATGATATTTATTCGATTGAGGATTTAGCAGAGTTGATTCATGACCTTAAAAATGCGAATCCAAATGCGAAGGTAAGTGTCAAACTTGTTGCAGGTACAGGAGTTGGTACCATCGCAGCCGGTGTTGCAAAAGGCCGGGCAGATGGAATCATTATCAGTGGTTACGACGGAGGAACCGGTGCTGCAGCTAGAACAAGCTTAAAGCATACTGGTTTGCCTTGGGAAATGGGTCTTGCCGAAACCCATCAAACTCTTGTATTAAACAACTTACGCGATCGGGTGACGATTGAAACAGATGGTAAGTTAATGACTGGAAAAGATGTCGTTGTTGCCGCGTTACTTGGTGCGGAGGAATATGCATTTTCAACAGCACCTCTAGTTGTTCTTGGCTGTATTGTGATGCGTGTTTGTCACTTAGATACCTGTCCTGTGGGAATTGCTACGCAAAACCCTGAGTTACGCAAAAAATATATGGGGCAACCTGAGCATGTAGAAACGTTTATGCGTTACATTGCTGAAGAAATGCGCGAAATTATGGCTGAACTAGGAATCACTAAATTAGATGATTTAATTGGACGTGCTGATTTATTGAAAGTGAGAGAGAACGTTCAAAACAAAAAGGTTCGTAACCTTGATCTTTCCACGCTATTGTATCAGCCAGATCCAGCTAACCATAAGAAAAACTTTAAAACAAAAGAACAAGATCATCAGCTAGAACTATCTCTTGATATGCGTGAGCTTCTTGAGCCAAGTTTGCCAGCTATAAACGAAGGGAAATCCGTTCGCTTATCTGCAAATGTACGAAATGTAGATCGAGTGGTTGGTACAATTCTTGGATCTAAGATTACTGAGAAATATGGTAAAGCAGGACTTCCAACTGATACGATACAGATTGATCTGAAGGGTTCTGCCGGACAGAGTCTTGGTGCATTTCTTCCTTCTGGCGTAACCATTTCACTTGAGGGAGATGCCAATGATTATACGGGTAAAGGTCTTTCCGGCGGTAAGTTAGCCATTTTCCCACCTAAGGAAAGTACGTACGTTGCTGAGAACAGCATCATTGTCGGAAATACATCCTTTTATGGTGCGACTTCAGGAGAGGCTTATGTTAGAGGAATCGCTGGAGAACGGTTTGCCGTGCGTAATTCTGGTGCGAAAATTGTCGTTGAAGGTGTAGGAGATCATGGACTTGAATACATGACTGGTGGAGTCGTTGTGAACATTGGTTCATTTGGACGAAACTTTGCGGCTGGTATGTCAGGTGGAGTCGCTTATGTTTTAAATGAAAATGGCACGTTCCATAGTCGTTGTAATCAAGAAATGGTCCTACTTGAAGATGTTGATCAAAAAGAAGATCAACATGAGCTTAAGCAGCTGCTTGAAGAGCATGTGCGCTTGACAGGAAGTTATCAAGCGAAGCGCGTGTTAGATGATTGGGAAGAGTTTATAACGAAGTTTGTTAAAGTCATTCCAAAAGATTATAAACGTATGCTTGCAGCGATTGACCGTGTAAAACAAGACGGTGTGCCTGAAAACGAAGCAATTATGGTAGCCTTTGAAGAAAATAAAAGTGATAAGTCTAGAGTAGGTGGAAAATAAGCAAAGGGGCGCGTATGCGTCCCATTTTGTTAAATACGTGATACTTATTGGGATTTGGAGTTGAGAGCGATGGGGAAGCCAACAGGTTTTATAGAATATAAAAGAGAGAATCCGACAAAAAAAGATCCTTTTCAACGCACTAAAAATTGGAGAGAGTTCACCATTTTAACGCCTGATCCCGTTCTTCAAGAACAAGCGTCGAGATGTATGGATTGTGGAATTCCATTTTGCCAAGCGGGTACCTCTATGGTGGGCTCTGGTGAAATCGGCTGTCCGGTGTACAACTTAATTCCAGAATGGAATGATCTTGTTTATCGTGGGAAATGGAAAGAGGCGCTCACACGCCTGCATAAAACAAATAATTTTCCTGAGTTCACGGGAAGAGTTTGTCCAGCTCCGTGCGAAGGTTCCTGTACGGTTGCAATTAGCGATGAAGCTGTTACAATTAAAAATATTGAGTTTAGTATTGTTGAAAAAGGGTTTAACGAAGGATGGATTATTCCAGAACCACCTGCAAAACGAACAGGTAAACGAGTAGCTGTTGTTGGTTCAGGTCCTGCAGGACTTGCGGCTGCGGCACAATTAAATAAAGCGGGCCACCTGGTGACTGTTTTTGAGCGCGAGGACAGAATTGGGGGCTTATTAACGTACGGGATTCCGGATGTTAAACTAGCAAACCATATTGTAGAGCGCCGCGTAGATATTCTTCGTAAAGAAGGTATTGAATTTAAAACAAATATTGAAATTGGAAAAGACGTTACAACAAAGGAAATGGAACAGCAGTTTGATGCCACGATTCTTTGTACAGGTGCGACAAAACCAAGAAATGTAGGGATTGAAGGTCGTCAATTCAAAGGAATTGAATATGCGATGGACTTTTTAACAAGTAATACTAAAAGTCTATTAAACTCAAATCTTGAAGATGGCAATTATATTTCAGCTAAAGACAAGCATGTCATTGTAATTGGTGGTGGCGATACAGGAGCAGACTGTATTACAACGTCTGTTCGACATGGCGCTAAGTCGATTACACAATTTGATATTAATAAGATGAAGTCTGACGTACGAGCAGACGACAATCAGTGGCCGATGTTTCCAATCGTCCATCAGAGTGAAGATGCACATAAAGAAGCAAAAGCCGTTTATGGTGAGGATCCACGTGCGTACCAAGTTAATACAACGAAATTTGAAGGTGACGAGAACGGTCATGTGACAGCATTACACACGATTTCAGTTACGACAACGATTGACGAAAATGGTGTGAAAACGCGTCATCCAATCGAAGGCACTGAAAAAGTATGGAAAGCTGATTTGATCTTATTAGCTGTTGGTTTTACTGGACCAGAAGAAGAAATTATTCAATCTATGAAACTAAAAACAACAAAACAATCTAATATTGATGCAGCATACGGCAATTATGAAACAAGTAAAAAAGGAGTCTTTGCAGCTGGGGACAACCGTCGTGGGCAGAGTCTTGTTGTATGGGCAATACATGAAGGAAGAGAAGCGGCTAGGGAATGTGATCGGTACCTAATGGGTTCTTCTAACCTTCCATAAACGTCATACCATCACTCGAATGAATCGGAAGGAGGAACAGTTGTGCTGGGATGGATGAAGCAATTTTTTCTCGTAGCGTCTGCATTAATGACTTTTGGACTCTCAGATTATGAACAAACGTCTCACACACTTCCTCTTTTTTCATCTGAGAAAAGTGATTCCGATCCACAGGCTGCAAAATCATTTGTCTACAAAATTAGCGAGCAAGACTATAGTCTGTTTCATTCAGTCTTCCCGTCTGATGTGCACGATTATATCCATCGGGATGAGGAACATGCTAAGTACCTGGCTAAACAATTTACTGAACAAGCTAAACAGCAGAGTTATCTTAAGTTTGGTTCAACCATAGAAGGTCGAATCAGTCCGCTATTCGAAGGGACTGTCTTACATTCATTTGAAGAAGCCTTGTCGCAACGTATGGCATCTTTATCAGTTGAAGAGCAAGAGCAGCTTCAAGTGACAAATCATCCTTCCTCGGGCCGCGGGGAGAAGATTGTTCATGTTTTCTCGTTAAAGACGGGCGAAGACCTTATTCGCTTTCATGTCAGACGAGATCAGCCACCTAAACAGGGACATTGGTTTAATTTTCATTATCATGTAGCAGCGGATAATTATGAGCATCATTATCCACTTGCTTCGATCTATTGGGGAAAAGATGTCCCTCCGTTATGGAAAGCATAATAACAAAAACCGTTTCCTGTGATTAATTGTTGATCACGGGAAACGGTTTATTCTGTTCATGGATTAGACAAAAAAAACAATGTTTTTTCCCTATCCGTTTTGGTACGATAGAAAGAGACGTGTGATGGAGGGGTTTATGTGGAAGCGAAAGCAACAAAAGAAGAAAAGCATGCCAAGCGTCCAAAACCAATATGGTTAAAGTGGTTAATCCGTATCGTATTAGGTTATGTACTGCTGCTTGCTACAATCTTATCAATTACGATTATTGTATTACTAGGAACGTTTATTCTTGTCATTATTGATACGTTTTCAAGTACATCTAATTTAAGTGAATTTACGGAATCGAATTTGGTTCCTCTGACAAATGCTCTTTGGAATCTCTTTACTTGGCTTATTCCAGGACTTTAATGTTATAGATTAATGGAGAGGAGAGAGATCGATGTCATTTGAGCGTGCGGTTTACAAAACAGGAAAATATGTGTGTGAACGATTAGAAACGGACGAGTCTAATCGAAGAGCATTAATTAAAGTACGAGCCGTTTTAAAGCACCCTACACAAGGGGACTTGCACAACCCAAAACAAGTTGATGTCCCTTTGTTTCATGAACGAAAAGCACTAGCGGAGTTCGAAAAAACATGGGTTTCACTTTCTACTTTACGTCCTTATGAAGAAGAATGTCCTGCATATCTTGATTCATTAGAACAGGCGTGGAAAACACAATACGAGCAGTTAGAAGAAGACGGTTCGGATTGGGCAAAAATGAGTCAACAAAATTTAATCGAATTACGAAACGAGTACCGCTTTTCTTAAAAGCGACTCGTTTTTTTAAGTGAGGAAAATGGATGAAAGAAACAGTAAAGCAAGGACTCTTATTACATTATGTGCTGGTCATGGTCGCCACTCTATTATGGGGCGTGAACATTGTTTGTTTGAAAATTCTCGTCACATCATTTACGCCTGTGACCATGACAGCATTCCGAATAGGTACAGCCGGTTTAGTTCTGTTATTGGCGCTTATTCTGATGAAGAAGGCAAAGAGGCTAAGTCGGATCGAGTGGTGCTATGTGCTAGCTGGTGGCGGATTAGGTGTTTTTGCACACCATTTATTTTTAGCATATGGGCTTCAAAGTGTTCAAGCTTCTACCGCTGTTTTACTTCTAGGACTTGTACCCGTCGCTACAGCTATTTGTAGTATTCTTTTTTTAAAAGAATCATTTACAAAAGGAACGTTTCTTGGAATTGGTCTAGCCTTTTTAGGAGTGTTGTTTGTTCAAGGTGGAATTGGGCAGTTTGGGACTGGATCTGTGTATATATTGATTGCTGTTCTTGTACAAGCCGTAAGTTTTCTCTTTATTCGAAAGGCTTCAGAAACGTTAAATGCCCTGCAAGTCACTACGTTTACACTGTTAATCGGAGCCTTTATTCTAGTTATATGTAGCTTTACAACTGAACCGAGTGGTTTTGAACGTATGACTATGGGTACCCCAACTTTATATGCTATCTTTTTCTTCTCAGCCATTTGCTCAACGGCAGCAGGTCAATTGCTATTCAACGTATCTATTAGTCGAATTGGAGCTAGTAAAAGCGCAATCTTTTTAAACTTTGTTCCGTTTTTCGGTGTAGTTTGTTCAGCGATTATCTTAAATGAAACCATCGTATGGTATCAGTGGTGGGGGTTTGTGTTAATCGTAGCAGGTGTGTTATTTGGTACAGGATACGTAGAACAATTAAAGTATTCGGCAAAAGAGAAGAGGCAAACAAAAAGTCTTTAGGTTTCATATAAAAAAGGGACGAAGAACTGATTACAGTTCTTCGTCCCTTTTTAGTTATCGTTAGATGGTCTTTAGCTTACGATCGTTGCACTCCAGATAGGTTCAAGAGTGTCACGCAGCGACTGCTCTTGTTCTGCTGTAAGAGGCAGTAGAGGGAGGCGTACAGAGCCCGTTTTAATATGATACATCTCAAGCGCTGCTTTAACTGGTACTGGGTTTGGAGCTGCAAATAAAGCTTTCATTCCAGGAAGAAGCTGACGATGCATTCTTGCAGCAGCTTGTACTTTGCCGTTCTCGAATAAAGTAGCCATTTGTTGCATTTCTTTTCCAAAAATATGTGAAGCGACTGAAACAACTCCTGCACCACCAATTGCAAGAACAGGAAGTGTTAAACTATCATCTCCGCTATAGACAGTAAATCCAACTGGCGCTTGATCAATTAATAAAGCCATAGCATCTAAGTCTTCGCTTGCTTCCTTCATTGAAACAATATTAGGAACTTGTACAAGTCTAAGTGTTGTATCTACATCAATCGTGATGGCTGAACGTCCAGGTACATTATAAAGCATGACTGGAAGGCTGGTTGACTCAGCGATAGCTTTGAAGTGCTGATACAGTCCTTCTTGACTTGGTCGATTATAATAAGGTGCTACAAGCATCACGGCATCTAAACCAATTGCAGCTGCTTCGCTAGTTAAATCAATTGAGGCTTGTGTGTTATTTGACCCAGTGCCTGCTATAACTGGAACTCGTCCGTTCACAGCTTGGACAGCTGTTTTGAAAACAAGTTTCTTTTCTTCGGTTGTTAAAGTTGGAGATTCTCCAGTAGTACCACCAACAACAAGTGCATCTGAACCATTCTCGATCAAATGCTCTATTAAACGTTCGGTTGCTTCAACGTCAACTTGTCCAAACTCGTTGAACGGTGTAATCATAGCTGTTATTACTCTTCCAAAATTCATCCTAATCACCCTCGATTCTGTGTTGTGTTGACTATACTAGTGGGCAGAATCTAAAAATCACAAAAAAACAACAATGACAGGGACTCATTGCTGCATGGTGATACGTAAACCCATACCAATTTAACGATAGCCCCCCATATAGTCTAATAACCATATGACAGTTCTGTATCTATTAAATACAGACCCAGCGAAGAGGTCATGAGTGACCTGACGCTTCGGCAAATTCCCCTTTCATTTTGTTTCCACAGAGCCCATTCTCCTCCACAAAATTACTAATGGTTTTTGCACCTCTACCCTCACTTCAAGATTGAAGTAAAGATTTATTTTATTAAGTTCACCATACCAAATAGAAGCCCTGAATGCAAACATTTTCAGCGGACAGAAGGGGGACCATTTGGTGAAAGTCGATGCTGAATATCATTTAAGAGTAGATCTAACTCCTGGCTACATCGTATCGTTCGTTCTGATGTCATACCATACTTTTCAGCTAATAAAAACATTTGTCGACGTTTCCATTCAATTTCTTGATACTTCATATATTCACCTCAACTAACGTAAAGAATAGGAGCAAAATTGAATTGTTATTACCTCAAAACTAGTATACCCAATTTTCCCAACAGTGGAAGGGATTCTACGAAGAATGTCAGAAGTCCCTAGAAAAAGTTATGTTTCGACATGGTCATTTGTCTGATATTTGAACTTACCTTCCAAGAGAGATAAGATAGGGAAAGTGAGACAAGGAGGATGACATGATTCAATTAATAGCAACTGATATGGATGGAACATTATTAAATGACCAAAAAAAGGTATCACCAGAAAATATTAAAGCGATTAAAGCGGCACAAGAAAAAGGAATTGAAGTCATTGTGGCTACCGGTAGAAGTAAGGAGGAAGCACAAGAGCCGTTGGATGAGGCAGGTTTAACATGTCCAATTATTAGTATTAATGGCGCAGAAACGTGGGATGCATCAGGGAATGTAGCTGATGTAAAGCCGCTACCATTTGAAGAAGCCGTTAGTGCAATGAAGCTTCTTCGTGAACATGCCATCTACTTTGAATTATATTTACAGTCAGGCACTTATAGCGAAAGTAAAGAACAAGCGCTAGATGTCATTGTGCAGCTGATGGAAACAATTAAGGGAGCTGTAGGCACTCAAATTGAAATGCAACGAATGGCAAACAAACGGATTCAGAATGGTTCAATATCGTTTGTTGATCAATTTGAGAGCGTTCTGACCAATTCTTCTGACGCCATTTTAAAATTATTAGCTTTTTCAACAAACCTAGTTATTTTAGACCAAGTGGAAGAACAGTTAAAAGAGAATCCGTACTTAGCGGTTACTGCATCCGCAAGAGGAAACCTTGAAATCAATGCGATTGATGCACAGAAAGGAATTGCCTTACAAGCGTATGCAAAGCAAGCGGGAATTCCGATGGAGTCAGTTATGGCGTTAGGCGATAATTTAAATGATCTTTCAATGATGAAAGTGGCTGGATACCCAGTAGCCATGGGTAATGCAGCTTATGAAGTAAAGCAATTATGTACGTATCAAACGGAAACAAATGATGAACACGGCGTGGCTAGCGCTATTTATACGTACGCAGATATTAAAAAAGCATAATGATGAATGAAGCAGGCATTTCCCAATAAGGAGTGTCTGTTTTTTTCTAGCTACGATCATGTATATGATTCAATTGTTTACATGAGGAATGATAGGGGTATCTAATGAATGTAAGCATGATTATACATAGATACATCTTGTATCTGGCGAAGTCTTATGGTAGTATAAAGAGTAACGGTTTGAAATCTTCCAGAACATTAGGCGTCTTACATTCAGCTGGCGCGGTCTTCGGAGCCGCAAGGATGAAAGAGAGGCAGGGCTTTCATTGTTTGGAAGGAAAACTGGATCTTAAATAGTGACGGTGTTTCTAAACTCATGTAGAATGCACAGTCAAGTATAGCTTAAAAAGCATAACCCAACTTTTAAAGATGAAAAGGGATCAAGAGTGTGACTTGATCCAATATCGAAATATATGTATAGTAGATTCGGTTTTGATTGAAGAGAAACACGAACATTCTATTCTTCAACGCACTGATTAAATGAAGAATTCAAATCTGCCCGGCCATTGTGAGCCGGGCCTCTTTATGTCTTCTATATTAATTTCACATACCATATTGTATAGAATTTAGGTTTAATAAATAGCTAAAACGGTTACATATAGACAAACATGTGTAAAGGAGAAAAAGATTATGGCTGAACACGTACCGAGTATTGAAGAGTATCAAAAGAAAATTGCATTAATGAAGCGAGATCAACGCGAATATAAAGCGGAAGCCTTTATTGAGATTTACGAAGAATATATTGAGAAACTGGAGAAAGAGATCGGGATTCATCAGACATGACACAGTATTAAATCAATGACAATCTTCATCTAAATAGCGAACTCCTTATCATTTAGGATGTTCGCTATTTTTAAGTTTGGAGAGGTCTTTTATTGCTATATAGATTCGTTTCACGTAGGATAGAATTGAAAACGCTAACATATTGTATAAGATAAATGATAAATGAGGTGAGTTGAATGAAGAAAGCATGCATTTTTCAAGGAGGCTGGGAAGGTCATGAGCCAGCAGAGGTTGCAACCATTCTAAAAGGCATTCTCGAGGAAGAAGGTTTTTTGGTAACGGTTAGTGAAACACTAACTGTTCTGGAGAAAGAAGATCTTAACCAATTTGATTTAATTGTTCCGAATTGGACTCAAGGAGAAATTAGTAAAGAGCAGCTTAAACTATTAATGGAAGCAGTAGAAGCTGGAACAGGACTTGCTGGTTTACATGGTGGGATGGGAGATTCATTTAGAAAAGAAACGGATTATCAATTTATGGTCGGGGGACAATGGGTTGCGCATCCAGGTAATGATGGCGTGACATACACGGTTCATATTCATGATTCCAACCATGAGTTAACGGAAGGAATAGACGATTTTGAAGTGATAAGTGAACAATATTATATGCACGTTGATCCTGCTGTGAAGGTCCATGCCTCAACTCAATTTCCAATAGCAGACGGGCCTTATGCCGTAAATGGTCCAGTGTCAATGCCTGTTGTTTGGTCGAAAAAGTGGGGAAAAGGGAACGTTTATTATTGTTCCTTAGGGCACGTTGCTGAGGTTGTAAGACAACCTGAGATTATAAGTTTAATGCGCAAAGGAATGAAATGGGCAGCAAGATCCTAAGTATTCCTGAAGAACTAAATGGAGAGAGGAGAACAATGAATGGATATTAGAATCGGAATGATTGGATATCAATTTATGGGGAAAGCGCATAGTCACGCCTACCGTGATATCCCTTTTTTCTTTCAGTCTAAAGCAAAACCTGTACTTAAGGCCCTGTGCGGACGAAATAGAAAAGCAGTCAAAGAAGCAGCTGATCGAATGGGATGGGAATCTGTTGAATCGGACTGGCGTGAGTTAATTAAAAGAGATGATATTGATGTCATTGATATCGTGACTCCAAACCATACCCATGCAGAGATTGCGATTGCAGCGGCAGAAGCGGGTAAACACATTATCACGGAGAAACCGCTTGCTTTAACTGTAGAAGAGGCAAAAAAAATGAAGGACGCCGTGGAGAAACATAATGTCATTCATATGGTTTGTCACAACTATCGTTTTGTTCCTGCTATACAATATACTAAAAAGCTCATTGAAGATGGGAAGCTCGGTAAGATTTTTCACTTCCGTGCTCGCTATTTACAAGACTTTATTATAGACCCTGGTTTTCCGCTCATCTGGCGTTTGAAAAAAGAGGTATCAGGCTCTGGTGCTTTAGGAGACATTGCGGCACACAGCATTGATCTAGGTAGATATTTAGTTGGTGAAATGGATGAGGTCGTAGCGATGTCGCAAACGTTTATAAAAGAACGACCACTAGGTGAGATGTCAGGGGGTTTAAGTGCTTCGGCCAGTAGCAAGGAAATGGGAGAAGTGACTGTTGATGATGCGGTAGCCTTTATGGTTCGGTTTCACTCGGGAACATTTGGAACGTTTGAAGCGAGTCGTTTTGCTACAGGTAATCGTAATCGAAACACAATTGAGATTAATGGAGAAAAAGGATCTATTCGGTGGGATATGGAACAGATGAATAATCTAGAAATCTATTTAACAGATGATCAAGAGGGAATGCAAGGATTCAGAACTGTAAGTTGTACAGAGGAAGTACATCCTTATGCTGGAGCTTATTGGCCGGCGGGTCATATTATTGGCTATGAGCATACATTTATTCATTTGCTTTATGAGTTTTGTGAAGCGATCTTAAATAAGAGGCAGGCCAAACCAGATTTTCATGATGGGTATCAAAATCAACTTATTCTGCAAGCGATTGAGCAATCGGCGGATACGAAACAGTGGATAGAGATTCCAAGAGCATAATTTTATTTAAATAGATAGAGGTGACCTTTTTGACCGCATCAATTATAGAAACTACGTATCTAGGCGTTCAAGCGATGACATTACAAACAAGTCAATTAGAACTTACGGTTGTGCCAGAATGGGGATCAAATGCAATCTCAATGAAATGGAAAAAAGATAACGACTTGGTGGAATTATTAAGGGGGCCAAGCTCAATCCATGAATATGAACAAGCACCTGTTCAGTTTGGTGTACCCATTTTGTTTCCGCCTAATCGGATAAGCGATGGAGAGTTTACTTTTAATGGTCAGACGTACTCATTTGATTTATCTGAGCCAGATAAGAACAATCATATTCATGGTTTTGTCTATCAAAAGCCTTGGAAAGTTACGCACACAGAAGTAAAAGAAGATTATGCCAAGCTCGTTACATCCATAGAGTCCAAAGACCATCCAGATATAGTAGCCCAGTTTCCTCATTCGTTTCGAATTGAAATGGTGTATTTGTTAGAAGGGGCATCGCTTAAAAAACATGCGGTCATTACAAATTTAAGTGATAAAGAGTTCCCGTGGGGGATTGGCTATCATACAACTTTTCTGTTTCCGGAAGAAACAAGTCATTTTTCATTAGCTGCAGAGAAACAATGGGAGCTTAATGAACGTTTGCTACCAACAGAAAAATTGATTCAAACAGGGCATACGACTATTAAAGAGGGTATGTCTTTACATCATGTTGAATTAGATGATGCCTTTTTAGCAAAAGAAACAGCGCTGGAATCCAACCAAGCGGTTATGACATTAGAACACGAACAAATTAGGATTCGCTATAAAGCAGATGAGTCATTTAAGCATTGGGTGGTCTATAATGCGGATGGAACAAAAGGATTTGTTTGTCCTGAGCCGTACACATGGATCACAAATGCTCCAAAACTCTCATTAGATAAAGAACTGACCGGCGTTCAAACGCTCGCTTCAAATCAAACGATCGTTGTAAAAACAGAGATTGACGTGTCGAGTTTGTGAATAGAAAAGTACCGACTTAACATTTACGTTAAGTCGGTACTTTTATGTGTAGAGTCGTTTTGGAAAAACTGCTCAATTGCAAATGAAGTAGCTCCAAGAGCAGTTGCACTTGCATGTGACGTAGAAAATAGTATAGGGATTCTTTGCTGATCCGTAGCTAATCGGTTAGAAATTGTTTTTTGTACATCTTTTAGTAGAAAGTCTGAGGCCATTGCTAATCGGTTACCGATAATAATTTGATCCGGACTGAAGATATGGATGAGTGAAACAATTCCAATACCTAAATAAGTGGCCACATTTTTAAATGCTGCCATTGTTTTTGGATCTCCAGTTCTTGCTAAAGAGATGAGCTCTTCAAGAGTTTGTTTAGAACCTGTAAAAGATAGCAATGCTTGTTCTGAGGCAAACATCTCCCAACAGCCGTAATTGCCGCATCTACACAATGGACCATTCAAATCAACAGACATATGACCAACCTCTCCAGCAAACCCATGTGTGCCTTTGTACAATTGACCGTTTAAGATTAATCCGGCTCCTATACCGATGCCTGCACTTATATAAAGAGATGAATGAGATGTTCCAACTAGCTCAACTGATTGTTGGCCAAGCGCTCCAAAATTCGCTTCGTTATCTATCCAGATGGGTACGTTAAATTCACTCAGGTCTTTTTTTAAGTCAATCTGTTTCCAGTTTAAGTTTGGCGCATGAATGAGTTCGCCTTTTATTGAAACGATTGCCGGGACACCGATGGCCATTCCAATCAAACCATATGTTGATTCGGGGATTTTGCAAATCAAGGAGCGAATCATTGATCGGATCACACCAATTACATAAGGGTGAGAAGTTTGCGCAAGCGGTTGCCTGTCTAATACAATTTGTTCTCCATTTAAGTTTGTTAACGTTCCGAGTATATGTTGTACACCTAAATCAATCCCGATAGAGTAGCCAGCATGTTTGTTAACTTGAAGTAAAACAGGCTTTCTTCCGCCACTTGATTCTCCTGGACCAACTTCAAGAAGAAGGTTTTCACTCATTAATTCCGCCACTAGAGATGAGATGGTTCCTTTATTTAGTCCCGTAACTTGAGCAATCCTTGCTCTGGAAACGGGTTCATGTTGTCTTATGAATTGAAGAACTAACTGTTTATTTTCCTTTTTGATGGTTGTTTGATTAAAAGGTGCGACCATTTGGATCTCCTTTGAATATAGACTGTATTCACTTAGTTTATTCAATAGACAAAGTGAAAGCAAGCTGTTATACTCACCTTATAATGAAAACGCTAACAAAAAATGAAGATAAGGGTGTGTTGATTGATGACAGTATTCAAAGATGTACAGTCTATCCAATATGAAGGCCCAAGTTCAAAGAATTCACTTGCGTTTAAGTACTACAATCCAAGCGAACAAGTAAATGGTCAGACAATGGAAGAGATTCTTCGGTTCTCTGTTGCTTATTGGCATACATTTACAGCAGGTGGTGAAGATCCATTTGGTGCAGCAGTAATGGAAAGACCGTGGCTCCATTTTAGAGGAATGGATCTAGCAAAGGCTCGCGTAGAAGCTGCATTTGAGTTATTTGAGAAGCTAAATGTTCCTTACTTTTGTTTCCATGATATTGATATTGCACCGCCGGGTTCATCATTAAGAGAATCAAACCAAAATCTTGATGTCATCACCGCAATGATTAAAGACTATTCAAAAACGAGTAAAACCAAATTATTATGGAATACAGCTAATTTGTTTAACCACCCTAGATATGTACACGGAGCAGCCACATCAAATCTTGCCGATTCATTTGCGTATGCAGCCGCTCAAGTGAAAAAGGGGCTGGAAATGGGTAAGGAGCTTGGATCTGAAAATTACGTATTCTGGGGAGGGCGTGAAGGTTATGAGTCACTCCTGAATACTGATTTAAAATTAGAACAGGATAACATGGCTCGCTTTTTCCACATGGCGATTGATTATGCAAAGGAAATTGGATATACAGGTCAATTCTTAATTGAACCTAAGCCAAAAGAACCTACTAAACACCAATATGATTTTGATGTCGCAACAAGTCTCGCATTCTTGCAGACGTATGGATTAAATGATCACTTTAAATTTAATATTGAAGCAAATCATGCCACTCTTGCCGGTCATACATTTGAGCACGAGCTACGAACAGCTCGAATCCATGGGATGCTTGGATCAGTTGATGCGAACCAAGGTGATCCTTTACTAGGTTGGGATACTGATGAGTTTCCTACAGACCTTTATTCAAGCACACTTGCCATGTATGAAATTTTAAAGAATGGTGGGTTAGGAACTGGGGGATTAAACTTTGACGCCAAGGTACGTCGAACTTCATTCGAACCTATTGATTTATTTGAAGCACATGTCGCTGGAATGGACAGCTTTGCCGTTGGGTTAAAGGTTGCAGCAAAGCTAATTGAAGACCGAGTGCTTGATGACTTTGTTGAAAACCGTTATTCAAGCTTTAAGGAAGGAATTGGTCTAGACATTGTAGAAGGTAGAAGTAGCTTGCGACAGTTAGAGGAGCATGCGCTTGGCTTAACAGAAATTAGACCTCGTTCTGGTAAGCAAGAAAAGCTAAAAGGCATTATTAATCAATATTTACTTGAGACGATGCATTCAATGGCTCAGAAGTAATGATAGAAAAAATGGAGGTGGAAGTATAACATGTCACATGTGATTGGGATTGACTCAGGAACAAGTGCTGTTAAACTTCTACTTGTTTCTAAAACAGGGGAAGTAGAGATAGAAGTTAGTAAACCTTATCCTTTGATCCAAGAGAAATCAGGCTATAGTGAGCAGGATCCAGCGCAGTGGATTATTCAAACCATTGAAGGCTTAACAGAATTGGTGAAACAATTTAATGGTGACTCTGAACAAATTGAAGGAATCAGTTTCTCGGGTCAAATGCATGGATTGGTTCTACTTGATACATCTAATAAGGTACTAAGACCAGCTATTTTGTGGAATGACACACGAACAACCAGTGAATGTAGGGAGATCGAGAAGCTTGTTGGTGAGGGTGCGTTATTAGAGATTACTAGAAATCCAACTCTTGAAGGATTTACTCTACCTAAGATTCTCTGGGTTAAAAAGAATGAACCAGAGATTTTCTCAAAAACAGCGAAGTTTTTATTACCAAAGGATTATCTCAGATTTGCTTTAACTGGAAAGCTGCATAGTGAATATTCAGATGCAGGAGGTACTTTATTACTTGATATCAAAAACCAATGTTGGAGCAAAGAAATTTGCGATAAGGTTGGGATCGACATGGATATCTGTCCCCCTCTCGTTGATTCTCACGCGTCAGTTGGTCAGCTTACAAATGAGATTGCCAAGCAAACAGGCTTATCTTTAAAAACAAATGTATTTGCTGGCGGCGCAGATAACGCATGCGGTGCCGTTGGAGCAGGTATTCTATCTGAAAAAGACACGTTAGTGAGTATTGGAACATCAGGTGTGGTTCTGGCATTTGAGGATACGAAGGATGTGCAGGTAGATGGAGGGGCTCATTTTTTCCACCATGCCAAACCAGATGCCTTTTATAAAATGGGTGTGACGTTGTCTGCTGGTTATAGCTTAAGCTGGTTTAAGCAGACATTTGCACCTGATCTTCCTTTTGATCAAATTATAAATGAAGCGGGAGCACGAAAGCCTGGTGCGAATGGGTTACTCTTTACGCCGTATTTAACAGGAGAGCGCACACCCCATGCGGATTCAGCAATACGTGCAAGCTTTATCGGTGTTAGCTCAACTCATACTCGTGCAGATTTTGTGCGAGCGGTTCTTGAAGGGATCACGTTCTCTTTAAGGGATTCTTTAGAATTGTTTAGAGAGCAGGGTACGCCTGTTCGTCGGATCGTTTCAATCGGTGGAGGAGCTAAAAGTAAGGTTTGGTTACAAATGCAGGCAGATGTCTTTAATGTGCCCGTTGTAAAGCAGGCGAACGACCAAGGTCCAGGGATGGGAGCAGCCATGCTTGCGGCTTATGGAGTAGGTTGGTTTAAGAGCTTAGATGAGTGTGCGGCTTTGTTTATTAAAGAAGAGACTGTGTATGAGCCTAATCAGACTCAGGTGCAACAATACGATAAATTATATCGTCTTTATCGACAAGTATACGATCAAACGAAACATTTGAACGAATCACTTGCTGCTTACAGATAATATGTATTAAAAAGAAGAAGCTATCCAAACATTTAGTAGGACGGCTTCTTCTTTTTTGAGAAAAAATAAAAACCCCCTCAGAGAGGGGGTTGGTTAATTATGCTTTTTCAACGTTAGCTGCTTGCTCGCCACGGTTACCTTCTACGATATCAAAACGAACTGCTTGACCTTCTTCAAGAGTCTTGAAGCCTTCGCTTTGGATAGCTGAGAAATGTACGAATACATCGTCACCATCTTCGCGCTCGATGAAACCAAAACCTTTTTCTGCATTAAACCATTTTACTGTACCTTCTAACATGTGTGTTTCCTCCTTGTAAATGAATTACTATTTACGTTAACCATCAAGCTTCAAGAGGAAACAACATAAGGTATTCCGTCTATCCACGTTAATAAAACAATAAGTAGCATAGATAAAGAATAGCATATGCTACAGAAGAACGCAAGTTATTATCTATAAAACATGACTAAAATTTAGTGTGACCAATTTATTCACTAGATGAATCATCTTTCGTTTTTTCAGGCTTACGCTGTTCCTTTTCTTCATGAGAAATTTCTTCTAAGGGCAATTCATCAACGGGCATAGAAGACTGGTCATGGTGACTCTGTTCGTCTTTATCATTCTTAAATTTATCTTGATCGATCTTTTCTTTCATATGCTCTTGATTCTTTTTATTAGCCATTATTATCCCTCCCTACATATTCAATAACCTAAATATAATAATCAAAACATGTTGTTGACTTTTATCAGTTTAGTGCTAAACTGATACTAAGAAAGGGGGACGTTCCAATGGATCAATCAAGTGGAGAGCGTCTTAGCTTACTTTTATGGTTTCGACTAGCACGGTTTTATCATCAGAGTAACCGGTTATCTAATACGAACGTTGGCCAGTTCGATCTTACGATTAGTCAGTTTGATCTCCTTGTGCAAACGCAAGCTAATCAACCAATATCACAAATGGACCTGGCGGGAAAGCTTCTTGTCACAAAAGGTAGTATTACGCAAATGCTTGCTAAGCTTGAACAACGGAATTTAATTAAACGAGAACAAGAATGGCGGATTAAGCGAATCTCTTTAACTGATGCGGGAGAAGCTTTAATGAATGAAGCACGTCCTGATCAATCAGCCTTTCAGTCGTCATTATTTAATCCATTAACCTCAGATGAACAGAAACAACTTAATACATTACTTAAGAAACTTCAAAAAGGGATTGAATCCCACAAAAACTAGGAGGAATACACATGAACATCTTGCCACTAAAAGGAATTCACCATGTATCAGCCATTACTGCAAACGCAAAAGAAAATCTTCACTTTTATACAGACATTTTAGGGATGAGATTAGTTAAGAAAACAGTCAACCAAGATGATACATCTGTTTATCATCTGTTTTATGCAGATGAACGCGGAAATCCAGGTACAGACTTAACCTTTTTTGAGATTCCACATGCAGGGACAACGTATGAAGGTACAAACAGTATTAGTATGACCTCTTTGCGAGTTGCGACAGACCAAGCGCTTGAATATTGGGTAGGTCGCCTTGAACAGTTTGATGTAGAACACGAAGGCATTAATGAGGAATCTGGTCGCAAAACATTAGCTTTCCGTGACTTTGAAGGCCAGCGCCTGCAATTTGTTTCGGATGAGCATAATGAAGGAGTAGCAGGAGGAAAACCTTGGGATAAGAGTCCAGTTCCAGTTCAACAAGGAGTCGTTGGACTTGGACCAGTCCGATTAACGGTCAGTCGTCCAGATGTAACTGCAAGAATTTTAGTTGACGTTATGGGATTCCGCGAAGTTCGTACGTATGAAGAAAAAGGAACCAATCCTGCTATTCGAGTATTTGAAACGGGAGAAGGCGGAACAGGAGCAGAGATCCATTTGTTAGAACGAAATGACCTTCAACGTGAACGACCTGGAAGAGGAAGTGTTCACCATGTAGCTTTCCGTGTGGAAAACCAAGATGAGTTAAATAAATGGGTTGAGCACATTAGTGCATCCGGTTTACCGAACTCAGGCTTTGTCGAAAGATATTATTTCCGTAGCTTATACTTCCGTGAACCAAATGGTATCTTATTTGAGCTTGCAACGGATGGTCCAGGATTTGAAGGGGATGAACCATTTGAAACATTAGGCGAGAATCTTGCTTTGCCTCCTTACCTTGAAAACCAACGTGAAAAAATCGAAGCAACCATTAAACCGCTTAATACAAAAGCCTAATTAGAGAGGAGTTTGATCTTATGCATCATGAACATGTTTTTAATAAAGGAAACAATCCAAGCCTACCAACGCTCATCCTCCTACATGGTACGGGTGGAGATGAAAAGGACTTACTTCCAATTGCAGAGATGATTGCACCAGATGCGTCCGTTTTAAGTGTCCGTGGAAACGTCTCTGAAAATGGAATGAATCGATTCTTCAAACGACTTGCTATGGGTGTATTTGATAAAGAAGATTTAGCAATAAGAACAGAAGACCTGCATTCATTTATCAAAGATGCTGCCAAGATCTATCAATTTGATGCTGAACGCACAGTTGCAATAGGCTACTCAAACGGTGCAAACATTGCAGCAAATGTATTATATACGATCCCAAACGCGCTTTCAGGTGCGATTTTGCTTCATGCTATGCAACCTCAGGAAGCTGTTCAACTTAGTTCAGAGATTGATGCATCAGTGTTCATAAGCTCGGGGAAGAAAGATCAAATGATCCCTGCGATAGAATCTGAGAAGCTCATTTCTACATTACAAGAAGCCGGAGCCAATGTTACAGAGTTTTGGACTGAAGGTGGACATGAGTTAAGACGAGAAGAGATTGAAGAAGCTAAAAAATGGTTTGATTCCTTTAGTAAATCATAAAAAGAGGAGTAAATGATTCTCGACTGAGTCATTTGCTCTTTTTATTTTATAAAACAAACGTTGTTTGCCTGATCGTAGTTTTTTGACTGGTTTGTATATTCCTCTTTATATCTGTGTAAGAACGTGCGAAATTCCTGAAAATAGTTGACTTTCTTTAAAAGGATTTATAGTATTAAGGGGCTTCAAAGACTTATTTTGTGCTAGAAAAGAGGGTCTATTATGCGAGAAACAAACGAAAACGAAGAGCAATTGTCCAAGCGGAAAAATTGGATCTTGTTTAGTGTCATTGGAATTATAACATTAGCTGTTATTTATTTAGCTATTTTTCAAGATGTATGGTACAGAGTCGTTGTGCTAACTGCATTAATAACTGGTGGTATCCTGATTTATCGACAGCTTGCAGCAATTCAAGTGCTCCTGCAGCAAAAGGGAACAGTCATCCAAACATCAGTTACTGCAGAAGAAACGCCGCTATCACAGCCTGAACTGCTAGAGAAAGAAACAGAATTACAGCAGTTAGATCTAGACCGGACACAAATGTTTGAAGAGCTATTAAGTCGATCAGCAATCGAAGAGTATGAAAAAACAGAGTATCGGGAAAAAATGGCCTATAAAACGTCTGAGACGTCGCGAATAAGAGAAGAGTTAGGTCATGCTCCTAGTAAACTACAATTGGTGTATGAAGGAACTAAAAAGTACTTTGTTAAAGACAACCCAATGAAAGAAATAGCTGCCTCACTTGACTCGGAAGTCATTGAAAACGGGACACTGTCTGAGTTAAATGATGAAATTCAACGTATGATCCCAAGGCTTTCTAGAGAGAGTTTACAATCTCTTGAGAAATCTAGTTATATGGACGAATCCTATAAATTAACTCGATCTGGCTACAAAGAATTAGTGCAGGCTGCTGAACAAATCAAATCATAAGAAAAGGCGAGCATTCCACGTTGGGAAGCTCGCTTTTTTATTATTGATCATAGAAGGGAAAATCAATTCTTGAATCAACACAGTCTATCAGAAAAATGAAAACATACCACTCGATTCTCGTGTTCATTCTCCTAGTAAAGCCTGACGAATGCCATGAAACACATCCGTATTGTCAAGAGGTCCATTAAAGAGAGAGGCCTTTGGTCCATATGCATAGATTGGGACATCGATCGCCGTATGGTCGTTACTGGTCCATGCCATTCCTGCCTTTTCACTTACTAATGTGTTAATTTCAAGCTTTGGCTCTTTAGAATTTTTAATTTGATCTAATTCCTCTGTTGTAAAGCTCATAGAGGTTTGTTCCGTTAAGATATCTTCTAGATTAGAGTAGCTCCGATCGACTAATGAAAGCATGTCTTCGCCAGTCATCTTTACTTTTTGTAGATTTGACGGGTTGAATTCGTCGTTAGGCTGAATGGATAAACCACCAGTATCGTGGTCACCAGCCATCACAATTAACGTTTCTTGATCCTTTTCTGCAAACTCAAGCGCAATTTTTACAGCTTCTTCAAATGCTTGGGAGTCTTTCATTGCATAAGCAGCATCATTATCATGACCAGCCCAGTCAATCTGACTTCCTTCAACCATTAAGAAAAATCCATCTTCTGATTGGGACAAATGTTCAATCGCAAACGATGTCATCTGCGCGAGAGATGGTTCAGTGGGAAGCGGACCAAAATCAGGCTCAAGAGCCTCATCAGCGAAAAGTCCGATATATTTCTTGGAGGGATCTGGTTCGATTGAAAGCAGGTTCCGTTTTGTTTCCATGTATGTAAATCCATTCTGCTCAGCTTCCTGAATTAAATCTACACCATCTTCTCGAATGCCACCTTGTTCAGGAGCCAAAAATTGCTCTCGTCCACCACCTAGTAGGACATCAAGATGCTCGTGAGAAACAAGTTGCTTTGCGATTCCTTCATAATCGTTACGACCATCTACACTTGTTGCAAAGGCAGCAGGGGTCGCATGAGTAATCGTTGATGTTGCAACCAATCCATTTTTCTTCCCTGCTTGTCCGGCTAAATCAACAATGGTTTGAAGTTTTTCTCCATCTGGTGAAAAGCCAATAACACCATTATTTGTTTTTACTCCAGTAGCAAAGGCTGTTCCAGCGGCAGCGGAATCGGTAATCATTGAATCAGCAGAGTGAGTAGAGATCATGCCGGTAAGCATGTGATGCTCCTCCCAAACTGGTAACCCGTCTTCTTTATACAGACGATAGCTATCTGCATAAGCTGTAGAAAATCCATCAGGAATTAAAAAAATCGCATTTTTCACATGATCGTTCTTTGGGTTGTCAGCTTCACCCGCATCTGACGCATATGCATGGTACAAAGGAAAGATCGAAGCCGTTATAAGTGTTGCAGCAGCAAGTGTCATACTCATTTTCTTTTTCAATGAAAGAATCCTCCTTTTTGAATGGGGTACAAGTTCATTCTAACAGGAGGTTATGTAGAGCATATTTGATTGGTGTTAACATCTTTTGAACCAATGTAAAGGTCAGATGCTCTTGTTTACAAAAAAAGTCGAAAGCTTAACCAGCTTTGCTTCACTGAAGAAACCGTTCCAATGACTGCAAACCCGTAGCAAACACCCATTAAGATACCTAATACAGAGCTTTGACGATAGGTCATACATTTTGATAAAAATAATCCTGCTTCAAGCCACCACGATGGAAGAAACGGAAGCTTTACATAAGCCATTCGATTTAATAATTGACCAAGTAAACAAAGAAGAGGGGCAAAAAATTCAATGTCAATAACGGCAGTTTGAACGAACGTAGTGATCACCCTGCTCGCTCCTTTTTTGTGTTTTTTTGTAGTATGCTCAAAATGAAATGACTTATCCGGAAAAAGTAAAAATACCTATGATATACTACAAAAAAAAGAAAATGATTGGAGGGAGAGCAATGTCTAGTGTTGTTATTGAATTAAATGCCGTAAGCCTACGTCGTCAATCAAAATCAATTCTCCAGCAGATTAATTGGCGCGTAGATAAAGGTGAGCATTGGGCGATTTTGGGGGCGAACGGATCAGGTAAGACTTCCCTCCTTAAATTAATTACTGGGTATGAATGGGCTACTACAGGATCAATTGAGGTGTTAGGTGAGCAATTTGGCCACACGGCTATACATGAACTTCGGAAACGGATTGGCTGGCTGAGCGCATCGCTTGATGAGAAGTATCGTAACTACGAAGGTCTTTCATGTGTGGATGTCATAATTAGTGGAAAATACGCATCTGTTGGCTTACATGAAACAGTCGGTGATGAAGTGATTGAACAAGCGTTTAAGCTAGCTGATGAAATGGGGCTTAAAGAAGTGACTCGCTCACCCCTTAGAACCCTTTCGCAAGGAGAACGAAAAAAGACGTTTTTTGCTCGGGCACTAATGTCAGCTCCTGAAATTGTTATTGTTGATGAGCCAACAAGTGGATTAGATTTGGCTGCTAGAGAACACTTTCTTTCAAAACTCGAATCTACTCACACCAAACTAGATAGTCCATCTCTATTATATGTCACTCATTATCCAGAAGAGATTATTCCATCCGTTACTCATGTGCTGCTTTTAAAGGATGGGAAGATTGTAGCAGCTGACAAAAAAGAAAACGTGCTTACGGATGAGCGATTATCGGATGCTTTCTCTATGCCGATATATGTTAATTGGAGAGATGAACGCCCTTGGATTCAAATTGGCACAGTCGCCAAACAGGAACAAACACAATGAGCGGAACTCGCGTAAGCCTACGCCCGCTTACACAAAGCGATGCAGAAGACTTGCTTGCTTTACATATTCAGAATAAACATTTTTTTGAACGGTTTTCGATGGAGCGACCACAGAACTATTATACGTTAGCTTTTCAAGAGCATGTGATTTCGCAATTTAATGAGCTTGCCAAGCAAGGAATTGAATACCACTTTGCGATTTGTACAAAGCAAACCAATCAACTTGTAGGGGTAGTGGACCTTTTTCAATTATATAGAGGCCCATTGCAGCGAGGGATGATCGGTTATTCTGTCAGTCAAGCTGAAAATGGAAAAGGTTATGCAACAGAAGCTTGCACCTTACTTACTGAATATGCTTTTACAAACTTGAAGTTACATCGCCTTGAAGTGGCTGTTATGACAATGAATCATGCATCCATTCGTGTGCTTGAGAAATCTGGTTTTAGTAAGGAAGGAATAGCTAAACAGAGCGTAAGAGTTCATGGGAAATGGGAAGATCACTATATATATGCTTATATTAATCCGACTCACTAAGGAGTGTTATAACAATTGACAAACAACCCACAAACGGTACTTATTTTCCTGTTTAATGAAGTGGAAGTGTTAGATTTTGCTGGTCCCTTTGAAGTCTTATCGTTAGCTCAAAAAAACAACCGGCCATTTTTCAATGTACAAACAATCTCAGAAACCGGAGAAGCTATCCGAGCCCGAAATGGTTTAACAGTTCAACCGGATTACAGCTTTAACACGTGGAAAGGGGATCCTGATCTTGTTATTATACCTGGCGGATATGGTGCCAGAGAGATCGAGATCCATAATCAACAGGTTCTAAATTGGGTTAAAGAGATGTATACACGCACCAGCATTCTTGCATCTGTTTGTACGGGAGCGTTTCTTCTTTCGGAGACGGGTCTTTTAAACGGTAGATCAGCAACCACACATTGGGCGAGCCTTGACCGCTTTGAAGTGGACTACCCTGATGTGTACGTTAAACGTGATGTGAAATTCGTAGATGAGGGAGAACTCATTACCTCAGCTGGTATCTCTGCAGGGATTAACATGGCTTTTCATCTTGTTAAGAAGATAGTTGGCGTTGAATCGGCAAGAGAAACAGCAAAACGAATGGAATATGACATACTCCTATAAATGAAAAAAGGCGAGTCTCCAAAGATGGAGATCGCCTTTTTGATGTTCATATTATTCTGCGTAGCTTTCTTCGAGTTGAGTAATCAGGTCGCCAACATAGTTTACAGCTGTTCGAATGGTCTCCGGGTTACTCATATCTACTCCTGCATCAGCAAATAGATCAAGAGGAGATTTCGTTCCACCGGCTTTTAACATATCTAACCAACGATCAATTGCAGGCTGGCCTTCTTCTTCAAATTGCTTATAAGCAGCAGTTGATGCAGTTAACCCTGCAGAATACGTGTAAGGGTATAGACCCATATAATAGTGAGGCTGCCTCATCCATGTGCGTCCTGCTCCTTCATCAAGTTGAACTGAATTACCCCAGAATCCTTCAAGTACTTGATTTTTTGTTAGGCGAAGGGTAGTAGCCGTTAATGGTTCACCAGCTCCAGCTAATTCATAGACTCGTCTTTGGAATTCACCTTCAAGCAGATGAGTAACAAAATTATGATAATACGTCCCTAGAAACTGAAGAATAACCCAACGCTTCATTTGTGGATCATTTGTTTCATTTAATAAGTGATTTCCTAGTATCAACTCATTCATCGTAGATGGTCCTTCAATGTTATAAAGAGAAGGTCGTACGGATGATAGTGGTTGATGCTGATTAGCTAGATAAAAGTGACCAGCATGACCTAATTCATGAGCAAGCATGAAGGCGCCACGCATATTTCCTGTCCAAGTCATTAAGATATAAGGGTGTGCGCCATATGGGCTAGAACAGAATGCACCCGTTCGTTTCCCGATGTTACTAGAACGATCAACCCAACGTTCATTTAAAGATTTTTCTAACATATCTGAGTATTCAGGTCCCATTACCTTTAGTGCTTTTTGAATCAAGTCAGATACTTGTTTATATGTTGTCTCAGGTTGAAAATCTGGATCAAGTGGTGCTTTTAAGTCACAGAATTTTAACTCATCTAACCCGAGTACACGTTTTTTTAATTTCGCAAATCGTTGCATATGAGGAGCTAACTCACTATAGATAATATTAAGCTGATTTGTGTACATTTCTGCGCTTACTTTTTGGTCATGGAGCAACATTTCCGTTGCCGACTCATAGGATCTAAGTCTAGCAAGTGTTACATGTTTACCTACTTCTGTTGCATACGTTTGTGCGTAAGTATTTTCATAGCTTGCTAATGTCTCATCAAAAGCAAGATAAGCATTTCTGCGTTCGTCGGTATCTGGTGATAATTCATACTGATCCTCAAATAAGGCAAAGGAAAGAGATTTTTCTTCACCTTCTTTTCCTTTAAATGTAGGGAAGGTCATATCAGCCGACTTACTAGCAGAATAGATCGCATATGGAGAAGAAAGAGTCGGATAAAGCGCCTGTAGTACTTTTTCTGTTTCAGCATTAAGTGCATATGGTTTTTTTGAAAGAACAGTGTTTAATAGTACATCGAACTTAGCTAAACCAGATTGTTCCTCTCTAAACTGTGTAAGTGTAGAGTCGGGAATAGCCATTATTTCAGATTCGATAAATGAGAGGGAAGCAGAAAGATCTGCTAGTATGTCTGTTGCTACTGCATAATCTGCCTGAGCCGATGCATTTGTGCCATCAACAGACAGTTTTAGGTTTGCGTATGTAGAGATCAAAACAATCTGCTCCATAATAGCTTCTCTTGCTTCTAAGCAATTCAGAAGATTTTCAGAGCGTTCTGCTAGCTTTCCAGCAAATCCAGTCACACCTGCAACCGCTGGTGCTAATGAATGAAGGGCTTGCTCCCATGACTCTCTTGTTTCAAAAAGATCAGTTAAATCCCATGTTTCAGAATAATCAATCTCTGAACGATGCTTTAATGTACTCAACGATATATTCCTCCTTTTATTCGTGAAGCGAATTAAATGTAGTATACACTAATTTACCGCATAAGTTTAGCGAAAAGTTCTAGCTATGACTATAGTAAAACAAACAAACATTCGCTACAATAGAGTAAGAAGATGATTAGGGGTGCATGTATGTTTAAGGAAAGTTTACAGCAAATTGTACGTGACCTTAAAGAAAATCCTTCTTTTAGGGAACAGATTGTGCACTGGCATGAACTTGAAGCGGTGGAAGCCAAAACGAAGGCATTTCCACTAGATATGAATGAAAAGCTTGTACAGGCACTTCAACGAAGAGGAATTGGAGAATTATATACTCATCAGGAGGCTGCGTACGCAGCTACCAGAAAAGGTGAGAACATTGTAGCGGTTACACCTACGGCTTCAGGTAAAACCTTATGTTATAATTTACCTGTATTACAAAAGATCTCTGAACAACAGGAGAGCAGAGCGCTATATATCTTTCCAACAAAAGCGTTAGCTCAAGATCAAATGAGTGAAATAAATGAACTTATAGAAGAGATGGATGTGCCTATTCGCTGTTTTACATATGATGGAGATACCGCTCCTTCAATTAGACAGGCAGTCAGAAAAGCAGGACATGTTGTCATAACAAACCCAGATATGCTTCATTCGGCTATTTTACCTCATCATACAAAGTGGGTTTCTTTTTTTGAGAACTTAGAGTATGTAATTATTGATGAATTACATACGTATCGTGGTGTATTTGGTAGTCATGTAGCGAATGTGATTAGGCGACTCAAACGAATTGCTGCTTATTATGGAGCGAATCCAACGTTTATTTGTACATCTGCGACGATTGCTAATCCTAAGGAACTAGCTTCTGAGTTAACCGGAAAGCAAATGCGCTTGATTGATAATAACGGTGCGCCAAGAGGAAAAAAGCATTTTATCTTTTATAATCCTCCGATCGTAAATGAACCTTTAAATATTCGCCGTAGCGCAACAGTTGAAGTGAATGAGATTGCCAAACGTTTTTTAATAAATGGTATTCAAACGATCGTATTTGCTCGCAGCAGGGTGCGTGTTGAAGTAATCTTGAGCCACTTACAAGAATTAATTAAAAAACGCTTTGGTCCTGATACGATTAGAGGCTATCGAGGCGGGTACTTACCTAAGCAGCGGAGAGAAATTGAAAAAGGCCTACGTAATGGTGAAATTATAGGGGTAGTAAGTACAAATGCTTTGGAATTAGGAGTAGATATTGGTCAATTACAAGTTTGCGTAATGACAGGCTACCCTGGTTCCATTGCGAGTGCATGGCAACAGGCAGGCAGAGCTGGAAGAAGACAAAACGAATCAGTTATTATTATGGTGGCCGGTTCCTCTCCAATCGATCAATATATCATTGGTCATCCAGAAGCGTTTTTTGAGCGATCTCCGGAATCTGCAAGGTTAAATCCGGACAACTTAATGATTTTAATTGATCACCTTAAGTGTGCGGCATATGAACTTCCATTTAAACAAAATGAAACATTTGATGGCGTTGAAATAGAAGAAATTTTAGTATACCTTGCAGAACATCATGTTCTGCATGAACGTGCCGAGAAGTGGTATTGGATGAATGACGCGTTTCCAGCGCACGGAATTAGTCTTCGTTCTGCATCTCAGGAAAATGTTGTGATTATTGATCAAAGTGACGTAACGAATCATACGGTAATTGGTGAGATGGACCGTTTTAGTGCAATGACTTTATTACATGATGAAGCGATCTACTTACATCAAGGGGTTCAGTATCAGGTTGAATATCTTGATTGGGACGAGCGGAAAGCCTTTGTAAGAGAGGTTTCAGTTGAATACTATACTGATGCCAACCTTGCTGTTAAGTTAACAGTATTAGAAGAGGACGATAGAAAGTCACATGATACAACAAGCCTTTCGCTTGGAGATGTGATGGTTAACGCCAAAGCGACCATTTTCAAAAAAATTCGTATGAGTACATTTGAAAACATCGGATCAGGACCCATTCACCTACCTGAAGAAGAATTGCATTCTCAAGGGATGTGGATTAGCTTTGCGTCATCATTAGTCACTCAATATGGTGAGGCGGCTCTTGAAGCAGGACTTATGGGACTTGCTCATGTATTAGGTGCTGTGTGCCCAGTATTTGCGATGTGTGACCGTGCAGATATACATGTGGTTCCGCAGATTAAAGCAGATCACTCTGAGCAGCCCACTGTATTTATTTACGATCGCTACCCAGGAGGGATTGGTCTCTCAAAAGAGATTTACCAAAAGATTGATTCCGTTTTACAGCATGTAGATGAACTGATCTCATCATGTTCGTGTCAATCAGGTTGTCCATCTTGTGTAGGAGCGGAGAACCAAGTTCACCCACTGAACAAAAAACAGTTAGTCAAGCAGTTACTGAAGGAATGGTTAACAGATCCTATTAAATCCACTACTTAACAATCAGGAGAGATGAGTATGAATAACCTGCAAATTAATGTTTTTGAAACGAGTGATGTTCATGGTCATATTATGCCTCACAGATATCGTACAGAGGACAACCTCCCACTTGGTTTAGCGAAAATTAACACGTTACTAAAAAAAGAGCGTGAGCAACATCCACATTTATTTGTTATAGATAATGGCGATTTAATTCAAGGTACACCTCTCACAACATATGTTTCTAAAAAGGATACTAGCCGACAACATCCTTTAATTCGTGCAGCTAATTTGGTAGGCTATGATGCAGCAATAATGGGCAACCATGAATTCAATTTTGGAATGAATACCTTAAACCAAGCTGTTAACGATTCGTCATTCCCTTGGCTTGCAGCTAATATCTTAAATAAAGAGACCGGGGAATGTTACTTTGGTAAACCTTACTTAGCAAAAGAATTTGAGGGAGCTAAGGTCGCTTTGTTAGGTCTGACAACTCAATACATCCCGAACTGGGAGGATCCTAATCATATTGAAGGACTTGTTTTTGAAGACTGCGTAGAAACAGCTAACAAATGGGTTCCATATATTCGTGAACATGAACAACCTGATGTATTAATTATTTCTTATCACGGTGGTTTCGAACGAAATCCGGTAACTGGCGAAGCTGAGGAAAAGGAAACAGGAGAAAACCAAGGCTATGCTCTATGTCACGAAGTAGAGGGAATTGATTTACTGTTAACAGGTCATCAGCACCGTCTTCTAACAGGTATGTGTGGAGAGGTTCCCATTTTACAGCCAGGTAGCTTTGGTTCAACCGTTGGAAAAGCGACGATTCAACTAGAAAAGCAAGAGGGTCATTGGACAATCACAAACATACACACTGAATTAGTGGAGCTGTCAGAAACAAAAGCTGATCCAGAAATTGTAGAGGCTACAAAAGAAATTGAACAAGAAGTACAGGACTGGCTTGATGAACCAATTGGTTTTGTAGAGGGAAGTCTGCGAATTGATGACGCATTTCACGTCCGTATACAAGAGCATCCATTTATTGAATTTATTAATAAAGTTCAAATGGAGGCCTCTCAAACAGCGATTTCAAGTACAGCACTTTTCGATAACACGTCAAAAGGCTTTCCTGATACGATAACAATACGAGATGTGATGTCTAACTATATTTATCCTAATACGTTAAAGGTACTAGAGGTTTCAGGAGACGATTTGAAGGAAGCCCTTGAACGTAGTGCAAATTACTTCATGTTAGCGAGTGGTGAACCAGAGATCAATCCCGATTTTCTTTATCCGAAGCCTCAGCACTATAACTACGATATGTGGGAAGGGATAACCTACACAATTGACCTTAGGAACCCAGAAGGTGAACGAGTGGTTCAATTAGAGGAAGCGAACGGCAAACCGATTAAAGGTGATCAAACCTATGAAGTTGTCATGAGCAACTATCGTGCAAGCGGTGGTGGGGAATACAGTATGTTCAAGGACAAGCCGGTTGTGCGTGAAATGCAAGATGATATGACGGATTTAATTATTCAATACGTTCTGAAGCATAAGACCATTTCTTCTGAAGTTAATCATAACTGGAAAGTCATTTGGAAATAAATAAAAAGCAGATCCGCTTGAAGGATCTGCTTTTTTGATTAAACAAGCCTTGCTCGTATTTTACCTGAAATAAAGTCAACTAGGGTAATCATTACAATAATGCCTAGTAAGATAATTCCGACTCGTTCCCAGTCACGTACTTGTAAGGCAAAGATAAGAGGTGTACCAATTCCTCCGGCACCAATGATCCCAAGGATAGAGGCTGCACGAATATTTACTTCGAATCGATACATAACGAAATTCAAATAACTTGGTAAAATTTGCGGGACAACAGCGAACCATAGGGTTTTAATCGGGTTGGCACCAGTTGCAATTAATGCTTCTGTCGTACTTAAGTTCACACTTTCCACATCATCAGAAAATAGCTTTCCGAGCATCCCAATCGATCCGATTCCAAGTGCTAACACCCCAGAGAAAGAACCTGGTCCCACAGCCTTAATAAAGATTAAAGCGAAGATAATGTCTGGGAACACACGAATGAAGCTAAGGACGAACTTACCGAATTGAGAAATTACCCGAGACTTTACTATATTACGTGCGGCTAAAAAGGCAAGTGGAATACAAAAGACAGCCGCAATAAATGTTCCGAGAATCGCAATGGCTAATGTTTCAAGGAGTTTGCGCAATAAATCCTCACCAGCAGGATCATATACATAGTCCCAATCAGGACTAAATAACCCTTCGAAAATCGCACGAACAATTTGGCCTGACGTTTCTTTTACTTCAATCGTAGGTAAACCGGCAAATGCCCAAATGTAGATGAGCATGAGAATAATGACAACAACAAATCGTGTAAAGATCTTTTTCTTTTGTGGGTTCATGATAATTTCTCCCTTAGGGACGTACTGATAAAGTCAATAATCAGTACAACAATCAAGGTATATAGAATAATAGTTGACACCCTGGCATAATCAAAGAATCCAAGTGCTTGATCATAATACAAACCAATTCCACCTGCTCCTACAAGACCAAGTACAGCAGCCGCTCGTACATTTACCTCAAATGAGTAGAGGCTGAATGATAAAAATTGAGCTGTGACTTGAGGGATAACTCCGAACATCACTAATTTAACCTGGTTCGCACCTACTGCGCGCATGGCTTCAAGTGGACCCTCGTCAATTCCTTCAATAGACTCATAGATCAGCTTACCGATAATTCCAAGTGAAAATCCAATTAACGCAAGGACACCGGAAAAAGCACCAATACCAAAGATCGCAACAAAGATCGCAGCAAGTAATAAATCAGGAATGGTACGAATTAAATTAAGTAACCAACGAGCAGGCACATTGATAAACGGTGTTTTTAAGACATTTCTTGCCGCAAGAAGAGCAAGTGGCATCGCAAGAATTGCACCAAATGTAGTTCCAAGAACGGCCATACGAATGGTTTCAAGAATTGGTTCAGTTATTCGAGTAAAGTAAGCCCAATCTGGAGGGACCATCTCCTTTATGAGGTCCCACATATTTGGAGCACCTTTTTGAAGATCTGAGAATGAGAAACCAACATTATACCCGCTATACCATAGTATCGCTATTATAAGCAAGGCAGAGAAAGCTTGTTTGGTTTTTTTCTGCCGATAAGGTAAAGTAGATTTTGTTTTTGGAGAAGATGTACTCATGCATTTACACCTAGCATTTCTTTATCGTCAATTGGACGACCATAAATCTCAGCAAAGGCTTCGTCCGTTGCTTCTTCTACCGGTCCGTCAAATACAATCTCACCAGCTCTTAAACCAATAATACGTGTTGCATACGCTCTTGCTAAATCAATAAAGTGTAAATTAACAATCGTTGTAATCCCTAAGTCTTCATTAATACGTTTTAAGTCATCCATCACTTGCTTTGTTGTTAATGGATCAAGAGAAGCGACAGGCTCGTCCGCTAAAATAATTTTTGCTTCTTGGGCCAAGGCTCGCGCAATGGATACACGCTGCTGTTGTCCTCCAGATAGTTCATCTGCTCTTGAGAAGGCTTTATCAGGTATATTCACACGCTCTAATGCTTTCATTGCAAGATCTTTGTCTTCCTTAGGGAAGAGACCAAAAATCATTTTTAAAGTAGAGTGGTAGCCAACACGCCCTGATAAAACATTACGAAAAACAGAAGATCTTCTTACTAAGTTAAAGTTTTGAAAGATCATACCAATATCACGTCTAATTCGATATAAGCCCTTACCTCTAGCTTTAGTAATAGACTCTCCATCGATCAAGATTTCACCTTCAGAAATCTCATGTAATCGGTTAATGGAGCGGAGCATCGTCGATTTTCCTGCACCTGATAAACCAACAATCACAACGAACTCGCCTTTTTCAATGGTTACATTCATATTATTAAGGCCTTTTGTTCCATTTGGGTACACTTTTGAAACATTTTTAAATTCGATCATTGATACATCCTACCTTCTATTAGGAATCGTAAAAGGCCGGTGATTCCGCATGGTACGGAACCACCAGCCACTAACATACAGTTACTTCTTCTTGACGACTCAGTACTAACTACTCTGTTTTAACTTTTTCGTTATACTCGCGAACTGTTTCAAAGTTGCTATCGTCTGACTCTACATAGCCTTCATGTGTGTAAACATCCTTGATGATTTCACGACCTTCTTCATCTTTACCTATTGCAATAAATGCTTGTTGAATTTTGTCTTTCCACTCTTGATCCATGTCAGGAAGAACAGCGATTGTGTCGTTTGGAATGGCTTCTGTAAATTCAAGGATCTCAGTATCTTCAAAGACAGTAGGATAGTCACCTTGAACAACATTACGTGCATCCTGGAATGTTGCAGCTGCGTCAACATCTCCATTAAGTAGTGAAATGATCGCTTGGTCATGCCCTTTTAGTGTAACAGGCTCTACATCTGTTAGTGGATCAAGACCAGCATCAATTAATACGGCTGCAGGCCATACATAACCAGCAGAAGACGTTACACTTTGATAACCCATCTTTTTACCTTTTAGATCTTCAATTGTTTCGATTCCAGAATCTTTTTTCACGATAATTTGAGACTTATAGAAGTCTACTAATTCATCTGTTGGAGAACCATCTTCGTCATTCACGCCATAACGTTGAGATTGAAGGATAACTTCAGCAGCTCCGCGCTCTTCTGCTAAAACGTATGCAGTTGGAGGAAGAAAGCCTACATCAACCTGCTCAGAAGCCATCGCTTCTACTATCGTGTTGTAGTCAGTTGAAACACTTACTGTAACTGGAATATCTAGCTCAGCTTCAAGTAAATCTTCAAGTGGTTTTGCTTTTGCTTCAAGTGAGTCAGCATTTTGAGAAGGAACAAATTGAACACTTAATTCTTCAGGAACGTAGCCTGTAGCTTCTTCTGTGCCTTCTGTACCTTCTTCGTTTCCGCCAGTTGCTGTTTCTTCGTTGTCAGAATCGCCGCTACCACAGCCAGCAAGTAGTGCTGCTGCTAGAGTAAATGTTAATCCAGTACCATACAAATGTTTTTTCATTAAAAAAGACCCCCTAATAATATGTATAAGATTATCAAGCAAACATCATTATAACAGAGCATTATTAAAAACATGTAAAAGTTTTGTAAATGATAGAGTGATTATTAGATTATAGACTCAGGATCCTACCATTCCCTCCTATAGATCTATATTCTCCTGAAAAAGTATAGATTCATAAAATGAATTCTCTTAGTAAAGGTCTAACAACACTTACCAGTTTATTATACAATTTCTCAATTATAAGACAATGACTTTTGTAATAAAATTTATCAATCTCTATCATTATTGAAAATTGTGTGAAAGTAAAATGGTAGATACACAAACAAACATTCGCTATAATGAAGTGGATCAAACAATTAGCGGGGTTTTAATATGAATATTCGCTCAAAGCTTAGTCGATTAAAGGTTCATACAGGAATTGAAGAGAAAAATACTGTGCCTCAAAAAGGAAGAAGTGGGGGAGACTCCATACTTTTAAGTGAGGTAGAGAAGCAATGGCAAACGTTTGGAGCTCAAATAAAGAGACTTGAAGACCAATATGTTATTGTTCGGGAAGTTGTTTATCCTTTATCTGACCAACATGGAGAATATACGTTTAGCCAACTATTTGATGCTTGTTCCAAGTGGAAGCAGAGTGAAATGAAGCATCCACTTTCAGCAGAGCAAGTGAATTCAGACCAATTGATTTTTTTTGATACAGAAACAACAGGTCTTTATACTGGAGCAGGTCATCATATTTTTTTACTTGGCTATGCGCAAGTGAAATCAGACGGTGTTTACGTAAAGCAATACTTATTACCCGGGCCAGAATCCGAAGCAGCGTTATACTATTATTTTTTAAGTGAGGTTGATAACTTAAGTCATCTTGTTACGTATAACGGCAAGGCCTTTGATTGGCCACAAGTGAAAACTCGGCACACGTTCGTTCGTGATCAAGTACCCAAATTGCCTGCTTTCGGACATTTTGATCTACTTCATGCAGCCAGAAGACTTTGGAGTAATGAGTTGCCATCATGTAGGCTACCAATTATAGAAGAACATAAATTAGACTTTGCTCGTAAACACGATACACCAAGTTATCTTGTACCAATGCTATATTTTGACTTTGTAAAAGAACAAGATCCATCTTTAATGGAAGGTGTATTAAAACACCATGAATGGGATCTGCTTTCTTTGATTACTCTCTATTGTAAGCTTTCGTTTAAACTAACAGATCATCCAGAGGAGCATTCAAACGACTCAGAATGCTATGAGCTGGGGCGGTGGTATGCGTCAATAGGTGAAACAGATCCTGCAGCTACGTTTTTAAAAAGAGGTATAAAAAGCTCTCGCGGGGATATCGCATCTAAAAGCATATATGAGTACGCCGACCTTCTAAAAAAACAAAAAAAACCGCGTGAGGCGCTAACATATTATCAAGAATCCATTCAACTGGGGTACCGTGTCTCTGAAGCTGCTCTTGAATGCGCAAAAATGATGGAGCACTTTGAAAAAGACCTTGGATGCGCCATTGATTTTACTCAAATTGCGATTGATGGATTAACTTCAGTTCCAACAAAGAAAAGAGTAAAGCTTCAAGCAGACCTCAGAAAGCGCATGAACCGTTTGGAAACTAAGCAGGGGAAAGCATGAATCATTTCCTGGGGAAGCGCATAAACACTCATGTTTCAGCATCTTTTGTATTAGTGAAGCGAGAAATCTGTTTGAAGCTGTAGAATTTTGATTCATTTAGTCATGGATGAAAGCCTTCTAAAGAGATTCACCTAAAATAGGTCATACAACTAGTACACATATAGTGACATGAACATAGGTTATTAGTGATTCTAAATATAAAGGAGGCACTAATCCTATGTATGGAAAGAAAAAACACTGTAAACCTTGTCAATCATTTCAACCTTGTCCGACGTTACCTGCTTTCACTCAAAAGCCTACAACAACAAAAATGATGCCTGCGGTCATTCACCCAACGAAACATAGTGTAGTAGAGAAAACCTGTGAGTATATTGTCCCTGAGGTTCATCCAACTCACACAGATTACGTAACAAACCATGTGTATAAGCATGTTCACAGTTGCCCGCACACAGAAGCAAATCATCAAAACGTGAGCAACCAACAGTTCATGGGTGGTAATAACCCAGTAATGGGGGCACAAAGCAACATGCCAGTAATGGGAGCGCAAAGTAATATGCCTGTTATGGGAGCACAGAGCAACATGCCAGTAATGGGAGCGCAAAGCAATATGCCAGTAATGGGTGCACAAAGCAATATGCCTGTTATGGGTGCACAAAACAACATGCCGAACTGGCCAGTAATGGGTGCGCAATCAGGTAAAAAACGATAAACTAATCAATGAATAGGTATGAATCGGGTCCTTTTGGGCCCGTTCTTTTTTAGGAGGTTAACGTGAAGACATTACTTGTTACAGGGTACAAACCCCATGAACTAGGGATTTTTGATCATAAACATATTGGAATTATTTACATAAAAAAAGCACTACAAAAAAGGTTTATTCCATTATTAGAAGACGGAATTGAATGGATCATGATCAGTGGTCAGCCTGGAGTAGAGTTATGGGCTGCAGAGTGTGCATTTGAATTAAAAGAATTGTACCCTGAATTAAAGGTTGCAGTCCTACCACCTTTTTTGGAGCAAGAAGGTCAATGGAAGGAAGAGTCTCAGGAAAGATACCGTGACGTATTAAATCAAGCTGATTTTGTGAAACCAATTACTAATCGAGCGTATGAAAGCCCATCACAATTACGACTTAAGAATGATTTTCTAATCGAAAAATCGGATGCATTACTAGTTCTATATGACCATGACCAACCAGGAACTCCGAAATTTTATGTGGAGCCAGCACTAAAGAAACAAAATAGTGGTTTAGACTATCCAATTTTTTATTTAACACCTGAGGATATTGAAGATGCCAGAAGAGAAGAAGAGATGGACTGGTAACTTCAAACTGATATAAAATTGACTTTTGACGGGACTTTTGAAAAAATATAAGTGAGATTATATAGTAAAGAAAAAGCAGGGGTGATTCGAATGAGCAATCAAGAGATTAAACATTCAGCGAAAGAAATTTTGAATAAAGACTTTAAAACAAGCATGAGAGGGTATAACCCAGACGAGGTAGACAAGTTTTTGGACTCAATTATTCAAGATTATGAGCTCTATGAAAAAAAGGTTGAAGCACTTGAGCTCGAGGTACAACAGCTTCGACAAGAGCATAAAAAATTACAAGACAGACCGGTGAGACAAGCATCAAACCCGGCACCTTCATCCAATAACACGAATTATGATATTTTACAGCGTCTTTCAAATCTTGAGAAAAAAGTATTTGGAAGTAAAATGTACGAATAAACAGAGGAGGGCTCCATAAATGGTTGACGTTTATTTTGATGGAGCTAGCGCTGGTCATCCTGGTCTCTCAGGAGCTGGCGTTTTTATCAATTTTAAAAACGGAAAAGTTGAAGAGCATGCGATACCACTCTCAGCCATGTCCAATCATGAAGCAGAATATGAAGCCTTTCTTTATGCACTTAAACGTTGTTTAGAATTAAAGCTAGAACATGTCTCTTTCCGAACAGATTCTCAATTAATTGATGACGCAGTAGAAAGGCAACATGTGAAGAACCCTCTTTTTAAACCGTACCTTGATGAAGCTCTAACTCTTATGAGACAATTCGAATCGTTTTATCTTAAATGGGTGCCAAGTAAGTTAAATGGAAATGCTGATCGCCTGGCCAAGCAGGGGATTATGATACAAAAGCAGAGCCGGTGAAAGTAAGGATTGCGTTTCAGCTTAAAACAAGCTATACTAGTTAAGCGCGTTTGCGTATCAGGTTTAAGTTAAGCATTCAGGTGGCCGCTGTGCAGCAATGCATAGAGGAAAGTCCATGCTCGCACGGGCTGAGATGCCCGTAGTGTTCGTGCCTAGCCAATTCATAAGCTAGGGTAGTCAGGTAACTGGCTAACGGCAGGAGAATTGCCTAAGTCCTTCTGGATATGGTAAACACTCCTTGAAAGTGCCACAGTGACGGAGTCCATTTGGAAACAAATGGAGTGGAACGAGGTAAACCCCTCGAGCGAGAAACCCAAAAATAGGTAGGGGCATTTTCTGATTTGGAACTAAACAAAATCAGAAGGACAGGAGTACCTCCTGTAGATAGATGGTCACCACCAGCGTACGAGGCTCATCACCGCTTGCAGTACAATGGTACAGAACATGGCTTATCGAGTGCTTAACGATGTTTGACTGATTTACTAATCATACGTGTAAAAATCCCTTTTAGGGATTTTTTTTATTTATCTAACTCCTTTAGTGCATAAACACGTTTATGTATGTAAATTTTTGTTTACTTGTTCTGAAAATTCAATTAACATAAAAGGGACTTACATAGATAAAGAGGGGGAAATCATTATGCTGAAAAAATGGGGTGTTGGAATAACTGCAACAATAGTTATTCTAGCTCTAACGGCCTGTGGTAACGGAAATGAAGAAGGAGGGACAGGGGGAACTGATGATACGGAAGAAGCGTCATTTACAATTGGCGCCACTCAAATCTTAGAGCACCCGTCCTTAGATGCAGCTTATAAAGGGTTTCAGGATGCACTTCTTGATGCAGGAATTAATGCAGACTATACTTTTCAGTCAGCTCAAGGGGATCCGAACAATACGTCAACGATTGCAACTAACTTCGTTTCAGATGGAGTAGATTTAATCTTTGCAAATTCAACACCAAGTGCGATTAGTGCATTACAAGCTACTCAAGATATTCCGATTGTCTTTACGTCTGTTACAGATCCGGTTGAGGCTGGTCTTGTCACAGCACTGGATGAACCGGGGGAATTAATTACTGGAGTGAGAGATCTCCATCCAGAAGCGATCAGTGATACCGTTGCATTCATAGAGGAGAATTTCCCTGATTCCACCATTGGTCTTGTTTATAATGCAGGAGAATCGAACTCGGTGGTTCAAATTGATGCGATTAAAGATGAAGTAGAAGGAACGTCTTTAAGTACAACAGAACGAACAGTTGCAACGTCTGCAGATGTCCAATCCGCAGCAACGGCACTCGCTGATGATGCTGATCTTATTTATCTTGTTACCGATAATACGGTGATTTCCGCATTAGAGTCTATTGTTGGAATTGCAAACGATCGTGATTTACCACTGATCGCAAGTGACCCTGAATCACTTGATTCTGGTGCATTTGCTGCGTTTGGTGTTAATTTCCATACACTTGGGTACCAGGCTGGTGAGATGGCTGTAGATATTTTGAATGGTGATAAATCACCAAGTGAATTGCCAGTTCAATCTCCAGCTGATATTAATCTAGTCATTAATCGTGAAGCTGCAGAAGCACAAGGCATTGAATGGAAAGATGAATGGGAAGACGCAGCAAGCACATATGAATCAAATTGATAAGAATAGACCGGCCTCTTTATAAGGTCGGTTTTATGTTTAAAGGAGAAGTGGTACTATGCTTGCATTATACGGGGCATTAGAGCTTGGATTTATCTACGCAATTATGGCGCTAGGAGTGTATTTGACCTTTCGAATTCTTGACTTCCCTGACTTAACAGTAGACGGAAGTTTTGTAACGGGTGCTGCTGTAGCAGCCATTTCAATTGTGAACGGTGTTGACCCATTTCTTGCTACCATACTTGCTGTTTTGGCAGGCTTTGTAGCTGGTTGTATAACAGGTCTTCTTCACACAAAAGGAAGTATTAATCCGCTATTAGCAGGGATTTTAATGATGATCGCTCTTTATTCAATTAATCTGCGAATTATGGGGATGCCTCGAGTCTCTTTATTAAATGAACCGACAGTATTTGCTTGGGTTCGTGAAAGATGGGACGCACTTGGAGTGGACCAAGCATTCCGCTCATTTTTTGAAGGGGTGGGTCTGACAACCTTACCTTCAACGTGGTCACTGATGTTCGTAATGCTCCTGTTAATTATCGTAATTAAAGTAATAACAGACTATTTTCTTAAAACAGAAGTGGGTCTGGCGATTCGGGCAACCGGAGACAACAAGCGAATGATTCGCAGTTTTTCAGCCAATACTGACCACTATATTATTCTAGGACTTGGGCTATCAAATGGATTAGTGGCGTTATCCGGTTCATTAATTGCTCAGCAAGGTGGGTTTGCTGATGCAGGCATGGGCATAGGAATGATTATTATTGGACTTGCTTCAGTGATTATAGGTGAAGCCTTATTTGGAACTAAGTCCATCTTCCGGACAACCATAGCCGTTATATTTGGTGCCATTATATATCGAATTGTAGTTGCGTTTGCATTAAAGGTTGATTTTCTACAGGCTGGTGATATGAAATTAATCACAGCTATTCTCGTTATTCTAGCCTTAATCTCTCCTAAGATCATTGAGAAACAACGCGATCGAATAAAGCGAAAACAAAAGCATCGACTGGCTAAAAAGGAAGGAGGCACTAATCATGCTAAATCTGCGTAATGTGTCCCTCACATTTAACGAAGGTACGTCTGATGAAAAAAAAGCATTACAAACAATCGACCTTCAATTGAAAAAAGGAGACTTTGTCACGATTATTGGTAGTAATGGTGCTGGTAAATCAACGCTAATGAATGTGATTTCTGGTGCACTCCTGCCAGATGAAGGCGATGTACAAATTGATGGTAAAACAGTCATTAAACATCAGGAATATAAGCGCTCTGCTTTGATTGGACGGGTTTTCCAAGATCCGATGGCGGGTACAGCTCCAACGATGACAATTGAAGAGAATTTAGCCATTGCTTATTCAAGAAACCGCAAACGCACATTAAAGCCTGGTGTAAATAAACAAAGAAAATCATTTTTTAAGGATTCGTTAGAAACGCTTCACTTAGGACTTGAAAATCGTTTATCAGCTAAGGTTGGTATGTTATCAGGTGGTGAAAGGCAGGCACTATCCCTTCTAATGGCTACATTTACTGAACCGAGCATTCTCTTACTTGATGAGCATACGGCTGCTCTAGATCCCTCGAAACAAGAGTTAATCACAAATTTAACGCGTGAAGTTGTTGATCGACATCGTTTAACAACATTAATGGTTACACATAATATGCAACAAGCCATTGATTTAGGAAATCGATTGATTATGATGGACCAAGGAAAGATCATCCTAGATGTTCCTGAATCTAAAAAGCAACATATGACCGTTGAAGGGTTGTTATCTGAATTTAAACGCATACGCGGATCGCAAATGGAAAGTGATCGGGCTGTGCTAGGATAATCAAATGAAACTCATTCGCTTATGCGGATGGGTTTTTTTATAGGATTTTATACTGGTCTAAAATGACACTTGTGTTCCTCAAAAAAACACTTTATAATTACACCTGTTGAAGACAGATGTCTTTTTATAGAGGACTCGCCTTATACATATGGCAGATATTTTACATCGAGAGTGGAGCGAATATGAAAAAAATCTTATCAAAATGGAATAAACTAGGTTTAGTTAAACAAATACTTATCGGATTAATTGTTGGTATTTTACTTGCTGTCACCATACCTGATGCTGCAAGCCCCGTTAGTATTCTAGGAACTTTATTTGTAGGAGCACTTAAAGCAATAGCGCCAATATTGGTATTATTTTTAGTGATTTCATCCATAGCACAACACCAAAAGAATAAAAAGACAAATATGAAGTCTATTATTCTTCTGTATTTGCTTGGCACTTTTTCAGCAGCGGTTGTAGCTGTTTTGGCTAGTTTTTTATTCCCAGTACGTTTAAATCTAGTTGATAGTCCAGAAGGGTTTCAAGCACCAGAGGGTGTGGTTGAAGTATTACAGACGGTTCTATTAAATGTGGTAGATAATCCAGTAAATGCTTTAACTCAAGCAAATTTTATTGGCATTCTAGCTTGGGCCGTACTTTTTGGACTGGCATTCCGGCGAGCTGGAGAGCCAACTAAAGCGATCTTACAGGATGTATCAAATGTGATGTTAAAAGTGGTTGAATGGGTCATTCGATTGGCGCCACTCGGCATTTTAGGATTAGTGTTTGAATCCATATCAGCAAATGGCTTAAGTTCGTTACTATCATACGGAAAGCTGCTTGCTGTTCTAGTAGGGTGTATGCTTTTCGTCGCACTTATCATGAATCCATTATTTGTATTCATTTGTTCGAGAAAAAATCCATATCCTCTTGTTTTAACATGCTTACGAGAGAGTGGGTTAACAGCCTTTTTCACACGAAGTTCTGCAGCGAACATCCCGGTTAATATGAGACTGAGTGAAAAGTTAGGGCTAAATAAAGATACGTACTCTATCGCCATACCACTTGGGGCGACTATTAATATGGCTGGAGCTGCGGTAACGATTACTGTTCTTACATTAGCAGCGGTTCATACACTTGATATTCAAGTAGATCTATTAACAGCACTCGTTTTATCTTTTATAGCAGCAATCAGTGCTTGTGGAGCTTCAGGAGTATCAGGTGGTTCACTGTTACTCATTCCACTTGCTGCAAGTTTGTTCGGAATCCCTCCTGAGATTGCGATGCAGGTTGTAGGGATTGGTTTTATCATTGGAGTCGTTCAAGATTCCGCTGAAACAGCCCTAAATTCATCAACAGATGTAATGTTTACTGCAGCAGCTGAAGCAAGAGAAAAGCGTCTAGCAGGGCATTGATTTTCTTTAGAAAGCGAGGATCCTTAGTTAAAGGAACTCGCTTTTTAAAATGATACGGTTGAAGCGGTTGAGTGGGTTCCTTGTCAGCAACTCGCTCAACCCGTATAATGAGGAAAGCATGAGACATAAGGGAGTTAGAAATAATGAATAAAGTGAAATTACTAGCCACTGCCACTATGGGGCTAGAATCAATTGTTGCAAAAGAAGTGAAGGATTTAGGATATGAAGATGTAAATGTTGAAAATGGAAAAGTTACGTTTACAGCCGATGTACAAGCGATTCCTCGCGCCAACCTATGGCTTCGTACCTCTGACCGAGTAAAACTGGTTATTGGCGAGTTTAAAGCCTTTACGTTTGATGAATTATTTGAAAAAACAAAGGCACTACCTTGGGCTGATTTAATTCCTGCTAATGCAGAATTTCCGGTTATTGGTCGTTCCGTAAAGTCTACCTTGTTCAGTGTTCCTGATTGTCAAGCGATTGTGAAAAAAGCGGTTGTTGAGAGTCTTAAATTAAAGCACAACATTAGCTGGTTCGATGAAGATGGTCCACTTTATCGTATTGAAGTCGCCTTTCATAAAGATGTAGCGACTCTTACACTCGATACGAGTGGAGAGGGTCTACATAAGCGTGGATACCGTTATTTTCATAATGAAGCACCTCTTAAAGAAACTTTGGCTGCGGCTCTTATAAAATTGACTACCTGGAATCCAGATCGTCCATTTGCTGATCCGTTCTGTGGGTCAGGCACACTTCCAATTGAAGCAGCGATGATCGGGCAGAACTTAGCACCAGGATTTAATCGTGACTTTGCTTCAGATAAATGGGACTGGATCGGTAAGGAGCATTGGAATCTTGCGAGACAGGAAGTGGAAGACTTAGCGAACTACGATCAAAAGCTTGACATCCTAGGCTCTGATATTGATCATCGAAGTGTGGAGCTCGCACAAAATAACGCTGCAGAAGCAGGTTTCGCAGACCTAATTACGTTCAAACAAATGCAAGTACGTGACTTCAGTCATAAAGGTAGCTATGGTATCATTGTCGGAAATCCACCGTATGGTGAACGGATTGGGGAAAAAGACGAGGTTGAGTACATGTATAAACAAATGGGTGAAGCCCTTCGTAAACATGATACTTGGTCTGTGTACATGTTAACGTCAAACGAACGGTTTGAAGAATTATACGGGAAAAAAGCCTCTAAGAAGCGCAAACTGTATAACGGTAACCTAAAAACCGATTACTATCAGTACTTTGGTCCGAGGCCTCCGAGAAAAGATTAAGTAAGAAAGGTTTTACAGCGTTGAACACATTATTTTTGTAAAAACTATTCATTGAATGAGTAGTTACATTCAAAATAATGTGTTCTTTTGGTTTATCCTTTTTATTAAGTCAATTTCAAGTGAAGAGGTGTTAGAGTGAATAAAAAAATATATCTACTTTTAGCAATTATTTATACAACTGTAGGCTTGATCTTAAATAATGTCCTGCAAACCACTGTTGGAGGATATATGATGACATTAAGCCTTATAGCCTTTATAGTGGCTATTGTAGGTACTTGTTATTATTTTATTAAATTTAATATTAGGTTTTTTAAATATAAACAAAAGAACCAGTAAAAATAGAAAAAAAGTTGTTATGGTTAAATTGAAACCTTTTGGAGGAACAAACGTAAATACCTAGTGTAAGGAAACCTAAAGTTTATTTTCTTTTAATTGGGCTATACATCCCAAAGCAAAAAACATTGTAGCTAAAAAGGAGATAACAATCATGCCAACAAACGAAATCATTGACTATCATGAGGAACCGTCATCAGATGATCGAGTGCTCGCGATGCTTATTTATGTATCAAGCTTTTTTACAACCATTATTGGTCCATTGATTATTTGGTTAGTAAAAAAAGATAATTCGCCATTTGTTGATAAGCACGGGAAAGAATATTTTAATTTTATCATATCTTATACGATTTACTCGGTTGTCGGATTTATAACCCTTGCCATTCTCGTTGGTTTTATTATTTTACCTGTGGTTGGTCTCATGTGGTTTATCTTCACAATCGTTGGTGCCGTCAAAGCATATAACGGTGAGTGGTACCGCATTCCACTTACGATTCCTTTTATTAAATAAACGATGTTAGCGACGAACTTTGGTTCGTCGTTTTTCTTTAGGTTAAGACTGGTCTCATTATTTGTTGGATGCTAAGATGGGGGAGAAAAGGTGGTTGGTTCAGATGAATACACTTATTATTACGAGCTATGCAGTAGGTAAGGACAACGAAAAGTCAATCATATTTAAGAGTACAGAGAGCAAGGACATTCATCAGCTCATATTCGATGGGTTAAAAGAGCTTCTACAGAAAGAAGAATTAGAGACGTCACCAGGTAATGGTGAACAATTAAGCATTAACATGATTGAACAGGAACCTGGGCAGTCTCTACCACGTATACAACACGTTTCTGTTTCTGGAGAACTTGAGGATCGTTTACTTGACCGACTCGAAGATATTCAAGACTGGATGGAGCAACATGAGATTAAGCAAGTCTCAGATCACTCCGCGACACTCTCAAAATTAGTTCGTGATCTTTCATAATTTCATTTACCATATTTAGTTAGGAGTGAGTGTTTTGAAACAGAATCTTTTAATGCTAGGTATAGATGTCGGGACAACAAGTGCAAAGTCAATTATCTTTAATACGCAGGGTGTGGTTGTAGGGTCAAGTGAAATGAGTTATCCAACACTTTCTCCACAGCCAGCATGGTCAGAGCAAGATCCTGAAGTAATTCTGCAAGCAGTAAAGAATTCGATCAAGCAATCGCTCGCATCTTCTGGGGTTGCTCCACGAGAAATTGCTGCAGCAGGCTTCTCTACAGCTATGCATTCTTTGTTAGCTGTCACTCAGACAGGTAAAGCCATCACGAATAGTGTCATTTGGTCGGACAACAGAAGCTCTGAACAAGTGAGAAAGCTTAAAGAAACAAAGGAAGCACTCGCTTTTTATATGCGAACTGGAACGCCCATTCACACGATGTCCCCACTATCAAAGTTGCTATGGATGAGGGAGCATACACCGGATATATTTAATGAGGCATACAAATTTATCTCAATCAAAGAATACATTTGGTTTCATTTGTTTGGAGAATTTGTTGTTGATTACTCGATTGCTTCAGCAACAGGGCTATTCAATCTCGAAAAAAATGATTGGGATCAAGACATTTTATTATCAATTGGGTTAACTAAAGATAAATTATCAACACTCGTTCCGGTTACATATAAAAAGGATTTACCACATTCAAGTCTTGCAGAAGAACTAGGAGTGAATCCAACGATGCCATTTATTATTGGCGCGAGTGATGGTGTTCTAGCTAATGTCGGGGCTGGTGCCGGTGCGAGTGATAAAACAATCATAACGATTGGAACAAGTGGAGCAATTAGAAGGACCGTTGATAACCCAATGACAGATCCGCTCCAGCGTACATTTTGTTATGCATTAACAGAAAATAAATGGGTCATTGGTGGAGCAACAAACAATGGCGGGAATGCATTTAGGTGGTTCCGCGATGAGTGGGCTAAAGGTAAATCCACTATAGGAGACGAACCCATTTCAGAGGATCTATATGAGTACTTACTGCAGTTAGCCTCCACTTCACCAGCGGGGGCAAAAGGATTAATCTTTTTGCCATTCTTAAATGGAGAACGTGCCCCGTATTGGAATCCAGATGCTCGTGCAGGATACATTGGAATGGCTAATCATCATACACAAGCAGACTTTGTACGTTCCTTGCTTGAAGGGGTTATTTTTAGTATCTATTCAGTTGGTACAGCTCTTCAGGAGTTAGGTGGACCAATTAAAGAGATTCGTGCATCTGGCGGATTTGCTAGGTCAGAGCTATGGCTTCATATTCTAGCAGATGTATTTGGTCAATCCATCGAAATTCCTGCAAGCTATCATGCTTCCGCTTTTGGTGCAGGTATTATTGCTTTAGTAGGTTCAGGGCAGTTAGATCATTTAGAAGAGTCCGATCAATGGACGACCGTTACACAAACGGTTGAACCAGACACTCACACACACCAGTCATATGCTCAGATCTTTGAGATCTATCAGTCTCTTTACGTGGCGTTAGAAAGGCCATTTCAAGAGCTGGCTGAAATCCAAAAAACATATATCAACCAACCGTATGAATCAAGTAGATAATAATCTGATTATGTAAACCTGTGTTAATAGCCGTTTCCGTTATAATCCTCTCCCCGTATGATAAAGTTCACCACGATTTATGATAGAGGAGGGGATTTAATGGTTAAAATCTTTTTAGACCCAGGTCATGGTGGTAGTGATCCAGGTGCTGTAGGCAACGGATTACAGGAGAAGGCACTTGTGCTTACGATTGCAAGTCTTATTAGGGACATGCTCCTAGAAGAGTACCTTGATGTTGAAGTAAGAATGAGTCGTTCAACGGATGTATTTGTTGCTCTTGCAGAGCGTAGTCGGTTAGCCAATCAGTGGGGTGCAGATTACTTTATGTCGATCCACATCAATGCAGGTGGAGGGACGGGCTTTGAATCTTTTATACACTCAAGCCGCGCAGCCAGAACCGTACAGCTGCAAAACACGGTCCATGATGGCATTATGGAGTCATTAACAGTCGTCGACCGTGGAAAGAAATCAGCTGATTTTGCTGTATTACGAGGCAGTAGTATGCCAGCCATTTTAACAGAGAATTTATTCATTGATCGAATAAGTGATGCGAATCTCTTAAAAGATGCTGCTTTCCTTCGTTCCGTTGCACGGGGTCATGTAAATGGAATGGTTCGTGCGTTTCAATTGCAGCGGAAGCCAGGTTCTGGTGGAGGGAATGTATACCGGGTTCAAAGTGGTGCGTTTAGTAGTGAGCCAAATGCTACTCAATTAAAGACGAGACTTGAGCAAGCCGGCTACCAACCATTTATTCGGTTAGAAAATAATTTATACAAGGTTCAAGTAGGAGCGTTTTCGAGCCAGGCGAATGCGGAAGCGTTTGCAGTAGAGTTACGGAGTAAAGGATTTGAGGCGCAGGTTTTTCTTTCATAAAAGATCGGATGTATGCATACCTATATAAGCGGGAAGGTTAATACCAGTTTCTGATTATATGGAGGAATTACAATGGATGGAATGAAAAATGATATGTACGCAAATTCCGTTTTAAAAAGACTAGAAAAAGCTTTACAAACGGCTGAAGCGAACATTGCTGCTGAACTTGGTGAAATGAATGGTGAGCAGGTTCAACAAGCAAACGCCTTTATTGAAGAAGCTCGATCTGACTATTTAGATGCTCAGCAATATGTAACAAAACAATCGTATCTTTAAGTAAAAAGAAGCGGAAGCCTATGAGCTTACGCTTCTTTTTTTGAATGTTCCTCTGGATGAGCTGCATCCATAAAACGAGGTTGTATAAATTCTACTCGATCAAGATCTGTTTGATAATCAATGGTCATTCCATCGACGTACCAAAAATCATCCGGAGTGACGAAGAACGAAATGTCTTGTTTTTTAATAATAAAAGACTCTGGAGTTGGAAGATCTCTCATAACGCCAACTGAAAACCCTCCTGAACCAACGCCTCCAACGCGTACATATAGGCGAACAGATTCGCCGTCCTTTAGTTCCATTTCTTTTTTATATAACGAAACAACTGAATCTGATAATGTTAATTGCATTTTGTTTCCTCCTTACATAAGTAAGTGTATCATATTAAGCAGAAAAATTTCGAAAAAGAGAAGGAAGATCTTCTTCGAATGTCGAAATAAGTAGATGTTCCATTTAGTACATAAAAGATTGGTGGTTTTTATATGAAATCAGAAGAAAAATATTTGGGTCTTGTTCAAAAGCAGAATCATTATAATCAAGCATTATCACTTCTTGCATGGGATGCCCGCACAGGTGCACCCAAAAAAGGAGCAGCACAACGTTCAGAAGTGATCGGGACGCTATCATCTGATGTGTTTGCCTTATCTACTTCAAATGAAATGAATGAATTACTCACTGAACTTGAAAGTGAGAAGAAGTCTCTTTCGGAAATTACGGCAAAAAGTATAGAAGAATCGCGTAAAGATTACGATCGTAACACAAAGATTCCTGCTGAAGAATTTAAAGAATACGTTACGCTTCAATCTCAAACTGAAACACTTTGGGAAGACGCAAAGGATCAATCTGACTTTGAAATGTTCCGTCCTAATTTAGAGAAGTTAATTGAATTTAAAAAACGTTTTATTGGCTATTATGGCGAGGATACTGGCCATGTTTACAACACGTTACTAGATGATTATGAGCCTGGAGTCTTTGTTGATACCATTGATGAGGTATTTGCTGAACTTAGAAACAATCTAGTGCCCCTTGTTCAAGCGGTAACAGAGTCGGCTCACCAACCAAAAATGGACAGCTTATTCGCTCATTTCCCAAAAGCAAACCAGCAAGCGTTAAGCAGAGATATTTTAAAGGAAATTGGATTTGATTTCACAGCAGGTCGTATGGATGAGACAGTTCATCCATTTGCTATGGGTATTAATCCGTATGATGTACGTGTGACAACAAAATACAATGAGTCTGATTTCCGTGTCTCTTTGTTTGGTACCATTCATGAAGGTGGCCATGCGTTATACGAACAAAATATCTCTCCAGAACTAATGGGTACGCCGCTTTGCGGAGGAACTTCAATGGGTATTCACGAATCTCAGTCCTTGTTCTGGGAGAAATTCGTTGGGCAGAATATGGCTTTTTGGGAGCGGAACTACTCTTTATTAAAAAAGCATGCTAATGGACAGTTTGATCAGTTAAGTCTTGAAGACTTCTACTTTGCAGTGAATCAGTCAAAGCCATCTCTTATTCGAATCGAAGCTGATGAGTTAACCTATTGCTTACACATCATCCTTCGTTATGAATTAGAAAAAGCGTTAATTGAAGGAAGCCTTGCTGTAAAAGACTTACCACATGTGTGGAACGAAAAGATGGTTGAATACCTTGGTGTTAAACCAAGTAATGATGGTGAAGGTGTGCTTCAGGATGTACACTGGTCATTTGGATCCTTTGGCTATTTTCCTTCCTACGCATTGGGGTACATCTATGCCGCTCAATTAAAAGAGTCATTCACTAAAACAAACCCTGGTTTCGATGATTTAATCCGCAAAGGAGATTATGCGCCGATCCGTCAATACATGACAGAGAATGTACATCAGTTCGGCCGAGGCAAAAAGCCAGCTGACATCTTAAAGGATACAACGGGCTCTGGAATTGATGCTAAACCATTGATTCATTACTTAAAAGATAAATATACAACGTTATACAAGCTTTAATCCTAGAAGCGGGCATCTTGCCCGTTTTTTCTTTGTGTATTAATCCTAGTTGACTACTATGAATAATAGGTATATAATACAAGAGAAAGAGGGAAAGGAGCAATTCTGTATGGCGCATCTAACAATGTTAACGGAAAATCCGCTTATAAATAAGCAAGATAAGATGTTTAAAGCACAGCTAGAAACGTGGGTCCTGCAACAAGGTCATGAGCTTTCAGAAGTGTCTATATCTACTTTCACTCCAGACCATCTTAAAACAGACATTTTTATCCTTGCAATACCTGTAGAGCAGGATTCATATCAAGCCTTCAAGCGCTTTTTACAGTCACTTCCTGAAAATACATTTAAAGATAAGCAGGTGTTTCCTTTTATTCTTGGAGGAACGTTGGCTCACGTCAGTGTAATGGAATTGTACCTTCAACCATTGCTTAATCGCCTGGGTATTACAGAATCCTTGACGATTGTTCCAAAATCGACGAAGTCACAGAAACAGCGTTTTGTAAAACAGTTGTTTTCTGAAACAAGATTTAATCAATTCTTACAACCATACATTGCGATATAACTGAGTAAGCTGAGAACCGACTAAGTGGTTCTCGGCTTTTTTGTTAGGTTACATCGTCAGAACTTCCTTTAACCCACTCACAATCATCTCAACCGCCATCACAGTTAAGATAAGCCCCATTAAGCGTGTAACGATTGAAAGCTCTGTTGCGTTCAGTTTGCTATGAATCCAATGTGAATAATAAAAGATTAAGTAAGTCACTAAGAGGATGATTGTAAATGCAATAAAGACACCAATTGTATGGCTGATCCGGTCGGAATGGGAAGACGTTAAACTCATCACTGTTGCAATGGTTCCAGGGCCGGCGATTAGCGGTATGCCTAGAGGTGTAATGGAGATATCATCTTTTTCAATTCCTTCCTGGTGCTCATCTTCATGAAGGGTATGGCTGTGTTTCGACTTTGCGCTGACCAAATTATAACCAATGCCAAAGATAATAATTCCACCTGCAATTCGAAGTGCATCAACTGTGATGCCAAATGCACGGAACAGAAGTGGTCCTACAATTAGAAATGCAGTCAGAATAACAAAAGCTGTGATAATTGCTTTAAAAGCAATGGCTCTTGTTTCTCGCACAGTATTTGTCTGTGTCATGGCAATAAAAATAGGGACGTTCCCTATGGGGTTCATAATTGCAAAGATTGAAACAATGGCCTGAAGTGTAAAAGAAAGCATCATTTGTCCTCCATCATCAATAGTAACGTTAGCTTCCCTCACTTTTTCAGATCAATTCAGATGACTAGGACTTAAATTGATCGGTTTAGGGTATAGATGAGGTGAACTTATTTAAAGATAGTTAATATAGAGAGGTTGTGCAGGATTGATAACGTTTGAAGGGGTAACGAAAACATTTGCTGATGGGACAAAAGGTGTAGATCACCTATCGTTAACCATCAACAGTGGTGAGTTTTTTGTATTAATTGGTCCGAGTGGATGTGGAAAAACAACCACCATGAAAATGATTAACCGATTGATTGATCCAACGGAAGGAACCATTAAGATTGATGAGGAACGTGTACAAGATGTCAACATACATAAGTTACGTTGGAATATTGGCTACGTCCTTCAACAAATTGCATTGTTTCCAAACATGACGATTGCTGAAAACATTGCCGTTGTTCCAGAAATGATGAAATGGACCAAACAAGAGATTGAAACACGAGTTGATGAATTGTTACAGATGGTGGGACTTGATCCTGAGCAATTTCGAAACAGAATGCCAGATGAACTATCCGGAGGCCAGCAGCAACGCATAGGAGTGGCACGTGCGTTGGCGGGAAACCCTAATATTATTTTAATGGATGAGCCTTTTAGTGCACTTGATCCAATAAGTCGTGAACAGCTGCAACAAGATATCAAGAACCTTCAAAAGGACATTCGAAAAACGATTGTCTTTGTCACTCATGACATGGACGAAGCGTTGGCACTGGGTGAAAAGATTTGTGTGATGCAAGACGGAGCCGCAGTTCAAATTGGAACACCTGAGGAATTGGTTACAAATCCGAAAAATGAATTTGTACAACAATTTATCGGACATCGAGGACGCAACAAAGTGGAGTCCATTGAAGCGATTATTGATACAGCTAGTCCGTATTTGCTACCAAATGATACAACCGAAGCAGAGCTTGCGTTTATCTTAAATGGAGATGGTGCATTAGCAGAAACTACCTATAGAAAAATGAATCAACCGAATGTAAGGGTTGTGGCTTATAATGCTTCTGTTAAAGATGTGTATGCTGCACTGCAAGAAAGCCATCTTCCTGCTTTACCCGTTGAACGAGACAACCGCATTGTAGGAACCATCTCTTATGAGGACTTGGCCCGCTTGGCTGCAGAAGGGAGCGGGACGAAATGAGCAGTTTTTTTAGTGATTTTTATAATCTTTTTATACAAAGGCAGGATATGCTTTGGACAGCTTTATGGGAGCACTTGCAACTATCAATCATTTCATTACTAATAGCGGTAATCATTGCTGTCCCTGTGGGGATCGTCTTATCTAGAAAAGACAGTATTGCAGAAGGAATCATTGGTATTGCTGCTGTCCTACAAACGATACCAAGTCTTGCATTGCTCGGTTTTATGATTTTATTTGTGGGAATTGGCACGACTCCCGCTATTATTGCCTTAACTGCTTATGCCCTCCTACCGATTCTTCGGAATACGTATACAGGGATTAAAGAAGTAAACCCCGCTATTCGTGAGGCCGCAAGAGGGATGGGAATGAACTCGTTTCGCAGTCTGACAAAGGTAGAACTGCCTATCGCCTTACCTACAGTCATGGCCGGGATTCGTACATCAATGGTTCTGATTGTTGGGACAGCAACGCTTGCTGCATTAATTGGAGCTGGTGGTCTGGGAGATTTAATTATGACCGGCATTCAGCGATCAAATAATGAGTACATTTTACTCGGTGCGATTCCAGCGGCTTTGTTAGCTTTATTATTTGATGGTATCTTACGTTTTACAGAAAAGCTGAGCAAACGACATTCGTATAAACCAGTTGTTGCAGTTATCGGATTATCACTTGCTATTATCTTTGTCCCAATGATTGCTGGAAGAGGTGCTATCGGACCGGATCTTGTTGTTGGTGGGAAGATGGGAGCCGAGCCTGAGATTGTTGGAAATATGTATAAGCATTTGATTGAAGAGCAGACTGATCTTACAGTACAAGTTCAAGGAAACTTAGGTGCGACTGATTTCGTTTTTAATGCCTTACGAGTTGGTGATATTGACGTCTATCCTGAATTCTCTGGTACGATTGTAGGAGAACTACTCGCATTAGATGACTTTAGCTATGATCCTGACGAAGCGTATCAACAAGCAAAAGAAGGAATTTATGATGAATATCAATTCCGTTTCCTGGAGCCAATGTTATATAACAACACGTATGCGATTGCTGTTCCTAGAGACAAAGCTTACGAACAAGGAATCGAAACAATCTCAGATCTAAATACAGTAAAAGATGACTGGGCATTCGGATTCTCTTTCGAATTCATCGATCGTCAGGACGGTTATGCAGGATTCCCTGAACGGTATGGATTTGAGCTTAGTGACGTAACTTCTTTAGATGTTTCAGCAGGATTTCGTGCGATTGAAAGTGGAGACATTGAAGGGACCGATGTCTTTTCTACTGATCCACAAATTGTGGAGAACGATCTACTTGTGTTAGAGGATGACCAAAACTTGTTCCCTCCGTACCAAGGTGCACCATTGATTCGTGAGGAAACGTTAGATAAGTATCCTGAGATCGAAAACATTCTTAATCAGCTTGCTGGAAAAATTTCAGAACAAGATATTCAGGAATTAAATTATCTAGTCGATATTGAAGACGAGAACCCAAGTGATGTAGCAATGGACTATCTTGTTGAAATCGGTCTATTAGAGAACTAATGAGTGCAAATGTACTTTTTAGGGTATGATGGTTGTACACGTGATACGAAAGGAATGATACAATGTCTATTGAAAACCCATCGAATCAAGCGATTACTAATATTCTTCACACAAGTAAGCGAATTGCTGTTGTAGGACTTTCAGACAATCCCGAGAGAACCTCTTACATGGTTTCAGAGGCGATGCAAAAAGCAGGCTATGAGATCATTCCAGTGAATCCTACGATTGATGAAGCATTAGGTGTAAAAGCCGTTTCCACACTCCATGAAATAGACGGCGACATCGATATTGTGAATGTTTTTAGGAGAAGCGAGTTTCTCCCTGACATTGCAAAAGAAACGGTTGAAGTTGGAGCGAATGTCTTCTGGTCACAGCTTGGTGTGGTGAACCAAGAAGCCTATGACTATTTAAGAGAACATAACATCGCAACGGTAATGGATCGTTGTATTAAAGTAGAACACGCAAAGTTTAAATAACGGATCGGGGAGGGTGCCAATAAGGTATCCTCCCTCACTAAACCTCTTTTATTTTGATGCAATACACCCTAGTATGTGGAAGAATTAAAATAATAAAAATAGAAAAGAACCTTGATATAACTGAAATAACCTTTAGAATGAACTTATAACTATAGCAAGAAACGTATGTTCGGTTTTTGTGCTACAATAGTAGCAGCACGTTGAAAGGGGTTCAAACTTTGGCAAAATCTCAAATAGAATATAATGATGATGCGATACAAGTATTAGAAGGATTAGAAGCCGTACGTAAACGACCGGGGATGTATATCGGAAGTACGGATGCACGTGGCTTACACCATTTGATCTATGAAATTTTAGATAACGCTGTTGACGAAGCAATGGCGGGATTCGGTGATTACATAAAAGTAACTCTTCATTCAGACGGAAGTGTCTCGGTTCTCGATAATGGGCGTGGAATGCCTGTTGGAATGCATAAGATGGGTAAACCAACGCCTGAGGTAATTTTAACCGTTCTTCATGCAGGAGGTAAATTTGGTCAAGGCGGGTATGCAACAAGTGGAGGCTTACATGGTGTAGGTGCCTCTGTTGTTAATGCGCTTTCTGAATGGTTGATTGTTGATATTCGACGTGATGGCGAACTGTATCAGCAACAATTTAAAGATGGTGGGAAACCAGCAACAACACTTGAGAAAAAAGGGAATACACGAAAGTCGGGAACGGTTGTTCGTTTTAAACCTGATCCGACCATTTTCTCAACAACCACATTTAATACGGAGACTCTTTCAGAGCGTTTACGTGAGGCGGCGTTTTTACTAAAAGGACTTACGATTGAACTTGAAGATGAGCGCGGATCTGAAACTCTTCAAGAAATCTTTTTCTTTGAAACGGGAATTGAAGCCTTTGTTAAGTATTTGAATGAAGGAAAAGAATCACTACATCCAGTCATTTCATTTAGCGGTGAGCAAAACGGAATTGAAATGGAGATGTCCTTTCAGTTCCATGATGCCTATACAGAGAATGTGTTAAGCTTTGTAAACCATGTGCGTACGAGAGACGGCGGAACACATGAGCTCGGTGCTAAGTCAGCTATGACTCGAAGCTTTAACGAACATGCAAGAAAACTAAAGCTTCTTAAAGAAAAGGATAAGAACTTAGAAGGTGCAGATATCCGTGAAGGGTTTACAGCCATTATTTCCGTGCGTGTTCCTGAAGCAAAGCTGCAATTTGAAGGTCAAACCAAAAGTAAGCTTGGAACACCAGAAGCACGCTCCGTGTTAGATAGTGTGGTGTCTGAGAAGCTTGCGTATTTCTTTGAAGAGAATCCGGATATTGGGACAAGTTTGATTCGAAAAGCCATTAAAGCGTCTCAAGCCCGTGAAGCAGCCAGAAAAGCGCGTGAGGATTCACGTAATGGCAAACGTAAAAAACGCGATGTCTTATTAAGTGGGAAGTTAACACCTGCACAATCACGTAATCCAAAGCGAAATGAACTATATCTTGTTGAGGGTGATTCAGCTGGTGGTTCAGCAAAACAAGGACGCGACCGTAAATTCCAGGCCGTTCTTCCGCTCCGTGGAAAGGTCATCAACACGGAAAAAGCAAAGCTAGATGATATTATGAAAAACGAAGAAATTCGAACAATCATTCATACGATAGGTGCGGGTGTTGGCGCAGACTTCACTATTGAAGACGTGAACTATGACAAAGTAGTAATTATGACAGATGCCGATACAGATGGCGCACACATTCAAGTGCTTCTACTAACATTCTTTTATCGCTACATGAAAGAATTATTTGATGCTGGAAAGATTTACATTGCGCTACCGCCTTTATATAAGGTCAGTAGAGGTGCCGGAAAAAAAGAAGTGGTTGAATATGCGTGGGATGAGCGAGAGCTTGATAAAGCAACGAAAAAAGTTGGTAAAGGTTATGCCTTACAGCGTTACAAAGGTTTAGGAGAGATGAATCCTGTTCAACTATGGGAAACAACAATGGATCCTGAGACAAGAACGCTTATACGCGTAACGCTCGATGATGCTGCAAGAGCTGAAAAGCGTGTGACTACACTAATGGGTGATAAAGTTGAGCCACGTCGTAAGTGGATTGAATCTCACGTGGCGTTCGGTTTAGAGGAAGAAACAAATATCTTGGAAAATGAGAACTTAGGTGTAACGGAGGGCGAGCAAAATGTCTAAAAGTGAACGTTATCTTGATCTTCCGTTAGAAGAAGTCATCGGTGATCGATTTGGACGCTATAGTAAATACATTATTCAGGAACGTGCATTACCAGATGCAAGGGATGGATTAAAGCCTGTTCAACGCCGAATTCTGTACGCGATGTACAAAGAAGGGAATACAGCGGAAAAGGCATATCGTAAATCAGCAAAAACAGTCGGTAATGTCATTGGTAATTATCACCCCCATGGGGACTCATCTGTTTATGAAGCCATGCTACGAATGAGCCAAACATGGAAGGTGCGTCAATTACTCGTTGATATGCATGGAAATAATGGTTCAATTGATGCAGATCCACCAGCAGCCATGCGTTATACAGAAGCCAGACTATCTGCTATTAGCTCTGAACTACTCCGTGATTTAGATAAAGACACTGTTGAGTTTATAGATAACTTTGATGATACCGAACAGGAGCCAGTTGTTCTTCCGGCTGGGTTCCCGAACTTATTAGTTAATGGTTCTACAGGCATTTCTGCTGGGTATGCAACAGATATACCCCCGCATAACCTACGTGAAATTATTGATGGTGTGATTATGCAGATGGAAAAGCCAGATACGACGCTTGATGATCTTCTTCAAGTGGTAACAGGTCCTGACTTTCCTACAGGGGGGATTGCTCAAGGTCTTGATGGCATAAGACAAGCTTATAAAACAGGTAAAGGCAAAGTCGTTGTTCGTGCCAAAACTGAATTAGAGGATTTACGTGGTGGTCGCCAGCAAATTGTTATTACTGAAATTCCATTTGAAGTGGTGAAAGCCAATCTAGTCAAAAAAATGGATGAAATCCGTTTTGATAAAAAAGTAGATGGCATTACAGAGGTTCGAGATGATACGGACCGAACAGGACTGCGAATTGTCGTTGAATTAAAGAAAGATGCAGATCCAAATGCGATTCTTCACTATCTATTTAAGAATACGGATCTACAAACAACGTTCCACTTTAATATGGTTGCGATTTATCATAAGGCCCCACAATTAATGGGACTTCAAGCATTAATTCAAGCGTACATAGATCATCAAAAATCCGTTGTTAAACGTCGCTCTGAATATGAACTCAGAAAAGCGAAAGCGCGGGAGCATATTGTAGAGGGTTTAATAAAAGCTGTTTCAATTCTTGATGAAGTCATCAAGGTCATTCGTGCCTCGCAAGATAAACGGGATGCAAAGAATAACTTAATTGATTCCTTCTCTTTTACTGAAGAACAAGCAGAAGCCATCGTTAACCTACAACTTTATCGTTTAACGAATACGGATGTGACAACTCTTCAAAATGAAGCTGAAGAGCTAAAGAAACGTATTGAAGAGTTAGAAGCAATTTTATCAAGTGAGAAGAAGACGATTCAAGTAATCAAAAAGAATTTAAAACGTGTGCAAAAAGAGTTTGGGGAAGATAGACGAACTCAAATTACTGCCCAAATTGAAGAATTAAAGATTAACATGGATGTCCTTATTGCATCAGAAGACGTACGAGTCACCGTCACGGATTCTGGATATTTGAAGCGGACAAGCTTACGATCCTTCACAGCATCTAGTAAAGAGCCACCTGGTATGAAGGAAGGAGACCGCGTACTCTTTAATAAGGAGTTAAATACGACGGATACCTTGCTCCTATTTACCAAACAAGGTAACTATCTCTTTATACCTGTCCATCAACTGCCAGATATCCGCTGGAAGGACAATGGACAGCATGTAGCAAATCTAGTAACGCTTGATCGAGACGATGAATTTTTATGCGCAATGGGTGTGAGGGAATTTACAGAAGAAGATTCCCTGCTATTTGTCACAAAGGATGGTATGGTCAAACGCTCTCAGTTATCCCTTTACCAAGCATCAAGACACTCAAAAGCGTTAGTTGCATTAAAAGTAAAAGACGGCGATCAGCTTATCTCTGTTATGAGGACAAAGGGAACCAGCGAAATATTCCTAGCAACAAATCAAGGATATGGACTGTGGTTTGGGGAAGAGGAAGTCTCATTGGTTGGTCAACGTGCAGCTGGTGTGAAAGCCATTAATTTAAAAGAAGACGATACCGTAGTTGGTGCAGAAACCTTCTCATTAGACGAAAAGGTGGAATTTATACTTGCGACACAACGGGGTTCAGTAAAGAAAATGGCGATTACTGAAATGGAAAAAAGCTCAAGAGCTAAACGTGGGCTAGTCATGTTACGCGAATTAAAAAGCAACTCGCATCGTTTAGTAGGCTGTATGCGGATTTTAGCACCGACAGACGAGTTTTTACTGCGTACTGAAAAAGGAACGGAAACAACCATCCAGGCAAAATCATATCGACCTAGTGATCGATATAGTAATGGCTCTTATGCTGTTGATACGCAAAAGGAAGGATCACTAACGGAAATGAAACGTCTTCCGAATAGGGTCGATGAAAAGGAGTAGGCCCATTAGGCTTACTCCTTTTTTTTGATATGAGACAAAGGTTTATAACCATTTGAGAGGGGAATAGATAGTATAAAGGAGGCGCTACATATGCCATTAACAGACAAACAAATTCAATCCTTAAAAGAGGATTTGCTAACACTTAAAAAGAATCTTGAAGGGGATGAAGGCTTCAAGGAGGACTATACAGAAACAACAGGTGAGCTTTCTAGTGGAGTGGACAACCATATGGCTGATCAAGCAGCCGAATATGAGGATCGCATGAAAGAACAAACATTCCAGCGTGCGGATCAAGAGAAGCTACAGGAAGTAGAAGATGCGTTAGAGCGAATGGAGGAAGGGACATACGGTATATGCGTGGATACGGGAGAGGAAATACCGTACGAGCGCTTAGAAATTGTACCCTTTACAAAGAGAACCATAGAAGCGCAACAAAAAGTAGATCAAGAAGGTTCAGACCAAATGGCTGATCAACAATTTGCTGAGGCTATGGACAATGTGGCTGATCAAGATACATTACGTGAAGATACCTTAACAACAAAGAAACTTGATAAAGAGCAAGACGCATATCGTTAAATATTAAAAAGCATTTCTCTAGTTGAGAAATGCTTTTTGCTTATTCTTCTTGCTTCCAGCCATCTCGGATAAACTGCCCAATAGAGGTCGTTAAGCCAATGTCATGGAAAATCATAATTAACACTAATACTAACGGGCCAACAATAATACCTGCAGCTCCTAAAAGTTGAAGACCAGCAAACATCGAAATTAAAACAGCTACTGGATTTAAATTTAAACTACTTGATAATACCTTTGGTTCAATCATCTGACGAATAATCACGATAATTCCATATAAAATCAAAATACCGAATGCTAGAGAAAAATCGCCACTGATCAATAAGTAAATCGCCCATGGTAGCAAAATTGTGCCTGTGCCTAGATAAGGCAGTAGTTCTGCAAGCCCAACAATAATCGCTAATGTAAACGCACCATCCACACGAATAATGAGAAGACCGATATACACGATGATGGCAGTGATAAACATTAAGATGACTTGAGCCCGAATAAATCCAAACAAACGAATACGCACACCTTGAACAAACTCCTGAAACTTACTTCGCACTCTAAGGGGAATGACCTTTCTAAAGGCAGCTTGATAGCTATGCCAGCTTTTACCCATAAAGTAAATACTAATAACACCAAATAAGAAAGCAACAAGAAAAGCGGGAAGCCCTAAAATAATTTGATACGTCCAGTCAAGTAAGGATTGGCCTGTTTGCCCGATAAGAGAGCCTAATTGACCTCCCAATTGAGAAATACTTTGCTTTAAAGCCTCCTGTTGCGTGCCATCAAGACTGTTAAATAATCCGAGTCCTTGCTGCCAGAAGGGGAGAATCGTTTCATTAAAGAAGCTTTGAAACTTAATGGAGCCTGTTTCAATCCACATTGGGACCTGGTCGAAAAATCGTCTTAAACTAATGTAAATAAGAAAAACAATCCCGGCTAGTAATGACGAAATGATGACCACACCGGATAACAAACTAATAATGCTAGCAAAGCCTGACTTTAGTTTTACCTTTTTCATGAGTAGCCTAATAAAGGGCTGCATGGTCCATGCAAAGAAAGCAGCAAACCAAAAAGGATAAGTGACTTTAAATAATTTAATAAAAAGCCAGCTTGCTAAGATGAGTGCGAGCGTAAATAAAATGGCTCGTAGTACCATGTAGGCTTGAGCTTTGGTCATAGAATGTATCCTTTCTGATGTTATGCGAGAAGTACCGGTTTTAATTGTATGAGCCAAGTATTTCCTTATATATTAATTCCCTTAAAATGTCCTGTCAAACATGAATCAAATTGAAAAAGAAACACTCTAAAAAGAGTGTTTCAGACACCTTATTCTGCAAATTCTGTTTCTAGTCGTTCTCTCTCTACGTTAAATGGAAGAATTAAAATTTCTACACGCCGGTTTTGTTGACGACCTTCATCGGTATCATTTGAAACAATAGGCTTGTATTCGCCGTGACCCGCTACAATAAACTGATTTGGGTTTAAGCGATCATTCATTAGGAAAAAACCTAATACATTCTCAGCACGAGCAATACTTAATGACCAGTTTGACTGAAATTGTGGTGTACTAATTGGATTATCATCAGTGTGACCTGAAATTTGAATATACCGTGGCGGATCTGTTGCTAGCATATCAGAAATCTCAAAAACCATATCTCGACCTTCATCTTTGAGGCTATCACTACCAGAATCAAACAAGATATTATCATTTATTGTAATGAGGAGGCCGTCCATACCTATTTCCGTTGTAAGGCGATCACTTAATCCTTGTTCTTCAATGTAGCGATTCAACTCACGTTGTAGCTCCCATAAATCTTCAGATGGACCTTCTTGATTTGTACCGTCCTGATCGGTTTGTTGATCATTTTCAGCATCATTTATTTCATCTAAGTCAGTCACCTCTGCAGCATCTTCAGGAGGAGAGGTTCCTTCGCCCTCTAATGAATCAGAGTTCTCTAGAATGCTTGTTCCACCCAAAGCATCGTTTAATGCAGACTTTAATGATTCGTAGCGTGTATTATCCACTTGGCCCATTGCAAACAAAATGATAAAAAGGGCGAGTAGTAAAGTAAGCATGTCGGCATAAGGTAAAAGCCAACTCTCATCTACATGCTCTTCGTCGTGTTTTTTACGTCTAGCTGACATTTTCCTGCTCAGCTCCTTCTATGTAGGAAAGCTGTTCTTTTTCCCCCATATATACACTTAAATATTCTTCAATGGCTCGAGGAGAACTACCGTTTAAGATGGCAATTGTACCTTCAACAATCATATGGTTATGTAGTACTTCAGCTCTTGATTTGCGTTTTAGTTTATTTGCAAAGGGATGGAAGAGAACGTACCCTAAAAAGATACCAAACAGTGTTGCAACAAACGCAGCAGCAATGGAATGACCTAATGCTTCTGTATCATCAAGGTTTCCAAGTGCAGCAATTAATCCAAGCACAGCACCTAACACTCCTAAGCTAGGTGAATATGTTCCAGCTTGAGTAAAGATAGAGGCACCCGATGCGTGGCGGTCTTGCATTGCATCAATTCGTTCATTTAATGTGTGACGAATAAACTCTGGCTCTTGACCATCAATCATCATTCGAACAGCTTGTTTAAAGAACGGGTCATCAATCTCATCAACCTTTGACTCTAATGCAAGCATACCTTCACGACGTGAAATCGTTGCATATTCTACAAATTGCTTAACTAGTTCTTCCTGGGACACTTGCTTCTTTTCAGTAAATAACACTTTAAATAAACTAGGAACGCGCTTCACCTCAGCGAAAGGGAAGGCGATCATAATTGCAGCGGCTGTTCCGGCAAAGATGATCAGAATAGCAGCAGGGTTCACGAGAACGGCCAAACTGGTTCCTTTTGCAACCATTCCAAAGAGTACGGCAGCGACTCCTAAGGCAATTCCGATATATGACGTTTTATCCATTATGATTCTCCTTAAAAATAAATGATTTCATTCAGTATACTATACTTAAGTCCTAGTAAGTAAGAATGGTTTAACATTCTCATAAAATGCTTGCTTCGACTTATAATTTTACCATTTTTTGCGTGAAAATAAGGAAGAATGGCGTGTAAACAAACAGAGAAAGCTGCCGATATCGCTCATAAGTAGATGTTGGTAAACGTCAAAAGGAGTTTTAGTTTGTCATTTTATTAGGTCTATATACTTATGTAGAGATTTAGAGTGTAAATCTTTGGTTATCTCTAAAAAACTTTCCTTAACAATTCTAAACAGACTAAACATCTAGGTATATAGAAGCGAAAAAGGAGTACTTTACGATTTAGACGTTTTATTGTTTATGAATATGGTACACTGTGTATTAATGTGAAATTAGAGTGCATCTTTAATTCATTTAAATAAAGGGAGTACAGGTTAATGATTAAAGAAGCGATATCTACATGTATCTTGTTACTGTGCATGTGTATTCTGTTGTCTTGTGTGAACAAGGATTATCCTACAGAAGAAGTGAAAGAGACAAATCAATTTTCAATAGAAGATAAAATTCAGCAAATAAAGGAAGACTTAAATGGGTTAAAAAGTGTAAGTATAGACTCAGCTCATATTCAAGCTATTAAAAAAGGCGATCATAAAGAAGATCGAATTGTACAGAACCGTTTAGCCCAATACAATGATTCACCATTTGTGCTGTATCAACAAATTGACACAACGCAATCATCGGAATCAACTTTAGATGATCAACAGACTCAAATCGCGCATTATCTAACAAATGACTTAGCATATATTTATAATCAACATTCAGAAGTATGGATGAACGTGCCAATTGAGCTGCGTGAAGATCTTAATATACACCATGATCCTAAAGCAGAACTACAACAATATCTCATGATTGTAGAAGAATATAATCAAGAGATGAACATGGAGGAATCTGCAGACGAATATAGGCTATGGTTCAAAGGAGAAGGGATGGAGGTAAGATCTGCAGTGATCCACTCCTTAGAACTAAGTAGTCTTATAAATGAAAAACAATCGTCTGATTTAGTGAATCACATGGAAATAAGAGATTTACACTTTAGTGTAAGCATCGATAAAGAATCGAATATGATTAACGAGATGGATATTAACATTCAGCTTGCTATGAAGCATAATGGAGAACAAGTTGACATGGAGTTAGAAACACATTTAACTGTTCGTGACTTTAATGAAACCGAATTAGATGGCATTCCTGAGGATATTATGGAAGGCGCCGAAGAATACAGAATGGAACTTGGGAACATTGAATAATCGTAAACGATCAAAAAATCGCCTTAAGAAGCATAAATCTTAATGGCGATTTTTATTTGAATTGTATAACCATATATCTAATTTTTTTCTTTCATCTCAAAACAACAAGAATACTTAGTTTGTGAGATATAAATAGGTTATTTTCTTTTGGTTCCGATAATATATATTATGTAAACCTAGAAAATTATTAAACTGATGAACTCTTTAATACGTCTACTTTCCTTCTCGATTAACTTATGTATTAAAAATGAGGAGAAACATAGATAATCAATGTTTCTCCTCATTTTTATAATTGGTTACACTGGAGCCACGGGACTTCCCTTGTTATAGTATTATAAGTAACAGTGTAACCTAATTAACATTGGGGAGTTCTCGTGCTTTCAGAGTAATAGTAAGTAACATAAGCTGTTTGTATTCCTTATTGCTCATCACTCATCAATGGATATATATTGATATTGATTGTAATAAGTAGTGTCTACTGATAGTGCATCAATCCCTCCAGCTATTCCTGCAAGTGTCCATCCTAGTCCAAGAACAGCCCCTGCTAATATAGTTACAACACCATAATAATTTAGGTCTCTTGTTACTGTAGATTTACTGCTAGTACCGACCCAAGTACCACTATCTTTAGGAAGTTCCAGCAATATTCTAGGGTTTGTTATGGGTAGCTCTTAACGGGTATAAAGTTGTTTCACCTAACAGGATGATAGCGCTAGCAATAATTTTTGACATTCATTTTCTTTTTTAATATCAACACTCCCTTCAATTCTTAAATATTACTTAAAATATAATTAACCTCAAAAAAATAGAATCATATTAATTTATGTAAATAATCTAAAATGTATTAAAGGGGTATTGTATAATGAACTTAGTTTGGAGGCGAATTTTATGAACTCATTTTTTCAGAAAAGTGAGACTATCATTAGAATACTATTTATCGTTATATTTGTTATTTTTCTAATTATAGCTAATTTCGCTGACTTATCACGTGACATTATTCTTCAAACCTCTTTAACAATAATGGCACTTATGTTTGTAACAGTTGGTATTTTCTATCTTATTAAAAACGATAAAGCCGAAGGTCTAGTTAACCTTATTGGAGGCTCTATAATGTTAATCCTTCTTGGTTATTTCATTTTCTTATAAATTAATTAATAAAAAAACACCTGACTCAGCAATTTTTTCTGAGTCAGGTGTTTTTTTTAAAGGAGTTAAAATGGGTAGAAAAGAACGAGCAAGATACGAGAACAATGAAAAAGTAAGAGAAATCCTCTCCATGGAGAATCCCGAAAATGAATGATCTACATGCTGCTTATTTCTGCTGTACTCTTTTCTATTATGTATTTTTTAACAAAAGACTTTATTACAAGTCTCTTTGTTAAAAAACAACTTGAATGATAATATAAAAAATTGACAAGATAAAAAGTCCTGTTGTAATCCAACTAATAATCTCCCCAACTTTAATATATTTATTGTTAAACCGATCTTCTCTTTTTGCTACGTTAGCTAGGATTACACCTAAAACTCCAATTATACCTGCCAACCCTCCAGTTAATAAAACGAGTACACCCGACACAATACCTATAGATAATGTAATGATTGACAGCAAGTCATTCGCATGATTATTTTCAACTCCCACCATTCTCACCTTCCCTCACAATTTGGTTAAAACAATATCTTCTCATTCATCCAAGCCTTAAGCTCTACATTCCCTTGGACCGATAACAACCGATATAAAAATCGATATGGCATTCTCACTTGATCCAGCTGCGGAAGCGCTAATACAGTTTGATATCCTTCTTTAAAGGCTGCTGCCGATTGTTCATCTAATAGATACTCAAGCCCGATAAAATCGAGTTCTCTTGGAGCAACCACATAGGCTTCTGTGTCGACCAAACCTGTAATGATGTTACCGTCACTTAAAAATTGAGTTGGATCCATGTCTATTAGTACAAATGTAGAGGATTCTGGATGAGAAACATGCTGAAGCTGTTCTTGAGCCTTGTGGAGTATTACTTTAAAATCACTCATATCATTATAGAAAGTAGATACAAATTGACTCATTGTTTCTGAGATGTGTGAGTGAAAACGACTTAACGGAACGTGGAAGTTTCTAGTGGGAGAACCTGCATACTAGATGAGCGAACGATCCACTCGTCCTTCATCGTTTTAACTAACCAGACGTCACTAGCATGGTCTTCGTAGCCGGGACTCAGCTCGTGTACCTCTAAGATTCTTTCGTTTGGAAATAGTTTATTGCTAATCATCACTTTCCTCACCTCCAAGCTCTATTCTAGTCTTATGTATTGTCTTTCCCAATAAATACAAGATTAAATCTGCAATTTCTGAGAGTTTGCAATCTTAAGCATCTTTTCCTTTTCATCTCTTAAACTTTTTAATATATTAATTAGATAATAACGATTATTATCTGATAGTCGTTTTCGTGTTATTTCTACAAAATCATACAAAGAAATGGGGAATTTGCATGAGCCGTAATAACATTATTTCACGCGCAAATCATGGAGCGGACGAGTCTGGTGGGAAATGTCCTTTTTTACATGGTAGTACAACGAGTGCTCAGTCTAGTGGTACAACAAATAAGGATTGGTGGCCAAATCAATTAAATTTGAACATCCTCCATCAGCACGATCGTAAGTCTAACCCATTCGGAAATGAATTGGACTACACAGCTGAATTTGAAGCATTAGATTACGCCGCTTTAAAAAAAGACCTCGAAGCTCTGATGACAGATAGTCAAGACTTCTGGCCAGCAGATTATGGTCATTACGGTCCCCTCTTCATTCGTATGGCCTGGCATGCTGCAGGTACATATCGCACAGGAGATGGTCGCGGTGGTGGAAATACAGGAAACCAGCGCTTCGCTCCTCTAAACAGCTGGGCAGATAATGCAAACGTTGATAAGGCACGTCGCCTCCTATGGCCAATTAAACAAAAGTACGGAAATAAGATCTCATGGGCTGACCTTCTTCTATTGACTGGAAATGTAGCAATTGAATCAATGGGTGGAAAAACATTTGGTTTCGGTGGCGGACGTGAAGATATTTGGCAGCCAGAAGAAGATGTCTATTGGGGAAATGAAACAGAAATGCTTGGTGACAACCGTTACACAGGTGATCGACAGCTTGAGGACCCCCTTGCCGCAGTTCAGATGGGGTTAATCTATGTGAATCCCGAAGGTCCAAATGGAAAGCCGGATCCAGTTGGTAGTGGTCGCGATATACGTGAAACGTTTGCTCGTATGGGAATGAATGATGAAGAAACGGTGGCTCTTATCGCAGGCGGACATACGTTCGGCAAGGCGCATGGCGCCGGAGATGCCAAACAAGTAGGACCCGAACCGGAAGCTGCTCCACTTGAAGCACAAGGATTAGGGTGGATAAGCTCTCACGGTAGTGGCAAAGGACGCGATACGATTACGAGTGGGATTGAAGGTGCGTGGACAGCCAATCCTACACAGTGGGACAATGGATTCTTTGACTTGTTATTCGGTTATGAATGGGAGTTAACAAAAAGTCCAGCTGGAGCGTATCAATGGGTAGCGGTTGACCAAGATGAGAGACATCTTGCGCCAGATGCAGAAGACTCATCTATCCGAGTTAAAACCATTATGACGACTGCAGATATGGCGTTACGTATGGATACAGCATATGAAAAAATTGCACGGCACTTCCATCAAAATCCTGAAGAGTTTGCAGATGTCTTTGCCCGTGCCTGGTTTAAGCTACTACACCGTGATATGGGTCCACGCTCTCGTTATTTAGGTCCAGAGGTTCCAAAGGAAGAATTAATCTGGCAAGACCCTGTGCCCACAGTGGAATATACATTAACTAAAGATGACATCTCTTCGCTTAAAGAGACTATTTTACAATCAGGCTTGTCCGTTAGCGAGCTTGTTTCAACTGCATGGGCATCTGCTGCTACCTTCCGCAGGTCAGATAACCGTGGTGGTGCAAATGGGGCGCGTATTCGTCTTGAACCGCAAAAGAACTGGGAAGTAAATGAACCTGAACAGCTTCAAAAGGTAATTGAGGTATTTGAGAAAATTAAAGCGGATGCCGAAATAGAAATTAGTATGGCAGATCTAATTGTATTGGGCGGTACAGCTGCAATCGAAAAAGCTGCACAGGATGCCGGCTTTAACGTAGAAGTACCTTTTTCCCCAGGCCGCGGCGATGCCTCAGAGGAACAAACTGATGCTGATAGCTTTGATGTGTTAGAGCCTTTTGCGGATGGGTTCCGTAACTACCAGAAGAACCAATACAGTGTTACTGCAGAAGAGCTTTTGGTTGATAAAGCCCAGCTTCTTGGGTTATCTGCGCCTGAAATGACCGTTCTTGTTGGAGGTTTACGAGTGCTAGGAGCAAATCATGGTGATTCTGACAAAGGTGTATTCACAAATCAGGTTGGCGTGCTCTCCAATGACTTCTTTGTTCACCTTCTAGATAATAACGTGGCATGGAAGCCATTAGATAAAGAAACTTTTGAAGGGTATAGTTTGGATACGAAGCAAGTTATTCGCACCGCATCACGAGTTGATCTTGTATTTGGTTCAAATTCTGTATTACGTGCTATTTCAGAAGTATACGCCCAGGATGATAACAAAGGTAAGTTTGTTCAGGACTTTCTTTCTGCATGGGTGAAAGTGATGAATGCGGATCGATTTGATCTTATGTCGAAGAAGACGCAGCTTGCTTAAATATTAAATAGCAAAAAAGACACAGTGCTCAAGCTGTGTCTTTTTTGCTATTTGGTTTCATTGCAATCGCTAAAGTGCTCATTTTCGGAATTGCGAACGAACGTTCTGTACATATTTATAAATATATACTAGGGATATTATTTCCTTCACTTAATATATTTAAAAATGTTTAATCTACGTTAAAATCATTCAAAGCCTTTTCTAAAATAGCATGGGACCTAACCATTTCATCGAATGCTTCTTGTTTGATTCTATGAGCTTTATCGCCATCTCGAAAGTAATAAACATTTACTTCTTGGAAAGAGTCCGCGCGCAATTTTCGTTTAGTAGAGCGTAATACACCTTCCTCTATTAATTCATAGAGAGCTCGATATAACTCTGCATGATTTGGGGAAAATCCATAAGGTTTAAATTGTTTTTTTAATTCCTCTAGCATTTGGGTACCATATGGTCTGCCATCTTCAATAAATGATATTAGATACGCTTTTAAGAATAATCGTTGCTTAATTAAAAAGCCAGTTGATACTCTTTTACGATTCATTCTAAGTCCCCTCCCCTTATTATACTAATTGTATAATAGTGACGAATAAAGAGATACGATTTTTTCTAAAAAAAGCCTTCTTGCACGATAATTCGTCAAGAAGGCCCCTACTATGCTATTTTTTGTTCTTATATAAATACATGGTTAGTGGTGCGAAGATGACGAAAAGAATCGCTGAAGCTAATAACACCCAACCAACTTCTGACGCCGTCACTGAACCGTACATGCATCCTCTTACGGCAGTCACTAAGAGTGAGATAGGATTCACATCTACGAACCCTTGAAGTAATTTAGGAAGAGTTTGTGGATCTACAAACACATTACTTACAAAAGTTAATGGAAATAGCACCATCATACTTACCATCATTAGAGATTTATCTGAACGCATAATGATGCCAAGAGTCGTCCAGATCCATGAAAGGCTGAAGCAAAAAATAAGTATAAGACCTAAGGCTGCTAGAACACCCATGAATCCTCCCTCTGGTCTGAAGCCTAGCAACAATCCTAAAAGGATCATGATTGTTGAAGCCATTAAATATCGTACGGCATCTACAAGCAAAGCACCAACTAAAGCAGACGGTAACCAGATTGGTAATGTTCTAAAGCGATCAAACACACCTTTTCGAATATCATTGTTCAAGTCTAGACCTGTGTACATCGTGATTTGCGCAACAGTCATGACTAAAATACCTGGCAACAAAAATTGTAAGTACTCACCTGTTGAGCCGGCAATGGCTCCCCCGAACAAGTATGTGAACATTAATAGAAAAATAATCGGGAACATCGTAACATCGAACAATTGTTCTGGTATATGTTTAATTCGCAGTAATGCTCTTGATGAAAAGGTTAATGATGATGATAGCGGACTAGGACGTGGCGGTCTAACACTTGATGCAATGGTATCTTGGAGTTTTTGATCTGCCTCGATTTTGTGGCTCATTTCACATCACCCACTTCTGAGGGAGTAATTTGACCTGTTAATGTAAGAAAAACCTCATCCAGACTTGGTTGACCTAGCGAGAAATCAACTAGTGATATGCCTGCTTCATCAAGTGTATTAAGAGCCTTCATCACAATGGATGAGTGAGTAACCTGACAAGAAAGTGAGGTAGAATCTGATCCGATATGTATCGGTCCTTCAACGATGGTTTCTAACAAGGTTACCGCCCTTGTGCTTTCTTCACTGTCGGCTAAACGTACTTGGAAGGTTCCTGACCCAACAGATGCTTTTAGCTCATCACTCGTTCCTTCTGCAATGATCTTTCCTTGATTGATGACTGCAATTCGATCTGCAAGTTGATCGGCTTCTTCTAAGTATTGAGTCGTCAATAGAACCGTTGTGCCGGCTTTAACCAACGCACGAACAATATCCCATACTTGATTGCGACTCCTTGGATCAAGTCCTGTTGTTGGTTCATCAAGAAAAAGAAGTTCTGGTGTCACCACGATACTTGCCGCGATATCGATACGTCTTCGCATACCTCCTGAATACTTTTTCACCTGTCTTTTAGCTGCATCTTCTAAACTAAAAGCATGTAACAACTCCATCGCACGTTCCTTTGCTTGTCTGCGAGAAAATCCCATTAAACGTGCAATTAGAACTAAGTTTTCAATCCCTGTTAAATCTTCATCGATTGAAGCATATTGACCAGTTAAGCTAATTCGACTACGCACCTCTGCTGATTCTGTAGCTAAATCGTAACCGAAAATGTTTGCTCTGCCACCGTCTAAAGGTAACAATGTTGACAACATACGAATGGTTGTTGTTTTACCTGCACCGTTTGGGCCCAAAAAGCCATAAACCGTTCCTTTTTTTATGGATAGATCAACACCATCTACTGCACGGTGATCAGCAAATACCTTGACTAGACCCTTTGCTTCAATGGCTAGTTCTGAATTTCCTTCTTGAATCAATACTTTGCACCACCCTTATGAGTACTTTAAATAACCAACTATAGGCCATTATTCTTAGTAAACCACAACTTTATTCATATTGTTGGTATTTCGTATAAAGAACATAAATTATTTAGAGTCTTTTTAAAAGTGATTATAAAAAGAGTATTCTTCTACTCCTATCAAAAAAACCACCCTAGCGCCATGATGCTGTGCTTAGGATGGTTCGAAAATACTCTATTCTTTTACTGCACCACTGGCAATTCCGGCAATAAAGTATCGCTGCAGGAATAAAAACATAATGAAAATCGGGAGAACCGAGATGGCAGCTGCGAGCATCAATTGCCCGTAGTCAAGATTATCTTGACCAGCAAGGATTGATAAAACAATCGGTAAGGTGTACATATCCTCTGTTACGATTGCAACGAGTGGCCATAAGAAATTATTCCACTGATGAGTAAAAAGGAAGATTGATACAGCTCCAATGGCAGGTAACATCATGGGCAATGAAATCTGAAAGAAGATCCGATATTCCCCACACCCATCAATTCGTGCTGATTCTAGTAATGAATCTGGAATGGACTTCATGCTTTGCCTCATTAGAAAAATAGCAAATGGATAGGCAAGCTGCGGCAAAATAATCGCGCTGTATGAGTTTAAGATGCCAATGTTTGCAAACAATTCAAACTGCGGAATGATTAATGCCTGATACGGAATCATCATAGACACAAGCAGCATAGCAAACAGTGTTTTTCGACCCTTAAATTCGTATTTCGCGAAGGCATAACCTGCCGCTGCACTAAACAAGCCAGCAACTACAGTAAATGTAACTGTAATAATTGTTGAATTCCATAATGCTTGAAAGATATCAACGTTATCAATCAGGTTACGAAAGTTCGTAGCAAGTTGATCACCAGGGATTAGGTTAGGTGGCACAGATAACAAGGAGCCTGATGAATTGGTTGCCCCAACAACCATCCAATAAAATGGCCCAAGTGTGATGAATAAGCCAATTGCAATCACAAGGTACTTAGCCATTAACTTAAGAACTCGCATTAATCATCACCTGCCAGTTTAAATTGGATAAAGGATAGAATTGCTATGATGAGTACAACCACATAGGCAATAGATGAAGCGTAACCAAAGTCAAAGTACTCAAAACCATTCTCGTACAAATACATTGTAACTGTTGTGGTTGCGTTGATTGGTCCACCATCTGTTAAATTAAACGCTTCATCAAACAATTGGAATGTACCAATTGTTGACATGACGAAAGCAAAGAGAAGAACAGGTTTTAGCTGAGGAAGTGTAATAGAGAAGAACTTCCTGAGTGGTGTCGCTCCATCAATACTTGCAGCTTCATACAGGTCTTTTGGAATGACTTGAAGTCCTGCAAGAATGATAATCATGTTATAGCCTGTCCATCTCCAAATCGTGACGATAATGAGCGAAACCTTTGCCCAGAACGGATCATTTAACCAAGGAATGCGGTCGATCCCAATCGATTGAAGGATGAAATTCAAAATCCCAAAGTCTTGATTCAAGATTAATAGAAAGATCACAGCTGCCGCTACTAGTGATGTTACAGTTGGGGTGAAAAATGCAACTCGTAAAACACCTTTGAAGCGGTGGATTCCACTATGAAGAACATTGGCTAATATAACTGCCAGCATGATCATGATTGGAACTTGAAAAATTAGAATGATAAAGGTATTTAACAACGACTCATAAAACAAGCTATCCTGAAACAAACGAATGTAGTTTTCAAATCCAGCAAATGTGTTAACTCCTTCTACGTTTGTGGTGAAACTTAGAATAAGAGAATACACAATAGGATAACCAGTAAAAAGCAAAAAGAGTATAATCGCTGGTGCTACAAACACATAAGGTGCCAAGCCTACTTTATTTCTGGTTTTCTTTGGTTTGGACGTTCGAGGTGCTTTGGTTTTTGGAGTGACGGTATTACTCATCGCTTACCTCCCGTCCGGTTGCCGCTTCCAATCGATTTGCCGCTGTTTCAAGCGCTTCGTCTATGGGGACATCCTGTAAGATGACTCGTCCAATCGCATCATTAAATGTGTTTTGTGCCCGTAAGTAATCGTCTGTAAAGTTAACAACAGGAAGATCTACTGCTTCTTCACCAAAGAGAGTAAACACTTCCTGACCTCCAAAGAAATCGTCTCCCTCTTCGAATTCTGGTCGTTCAATCGCTTCTATTAATGCGGGGTAAGCTCCGTATGATAAGGCTCCGTGAACTTGGTTGTCTACATTAACCGATGCGAACTCACCAAAAAGGTAAGCAGCTTCCTTGTTTGTAGAGACGGACGTGATAGCAAGGTTGGATCCCCCGTCATTTGCAGCAGTTAAGCCTCCCTCTTCAAAAGCAGGTAGCTTCATCACACGCCATAAACCCTCTTGCTCTGGCATCTGGTCTTCTATAATCCCTTTTTGCCAAGAACCGCTGATTACAGACGCTACTGCATCATTCTTAATGGCTGCATTCACCTCTTCGCCATTCGAAGCGTATAGAAATAAGCCTGCGTCATCCATTTCTTTTAACTTCTCCATTGCTTGTAGGGCTGCATATGTATTGGCTGTAATCCGCCCATCTAAATCAAAATAAAACAAATCTTGTTGTTGAAGCATGGCACGATAGAACTGTGTATCCCCAGTGAGTTGAATCCCTGTCATCAACGTACCAGTCCGTTCTAACATTTGTTCACCTGCTTCAATGTAATCATCCCATGTGACGATATCATTGGCATCGATTCCAGCTTCCTCAAATAAATCCGCCCGGTAAAAGACTGCCATGGGTCCAGTATCTCGCGGGAATGCCATAACGCCACCTTCGTCATTAATAAGAGGTGAGATTTTTCCTTCAACAAACTTATCTCGGTGCTCGTCAAAGCCCATATCAGATAAATTAACGAAGCTCTCTTGGAAGTTGTCCATGTACAAATCAATCCGTTGATTTTCTACCTGAACAAGGTCAGGTAGCTGACTTTCCACACCTGCTGCTAAACCGGTGGTTAAACGTTGATACACTTGGTCTCCACTTAACTTCAAGATGTTCACTTGAATATCAGGATACAATTCTTCAAATTCTGGAACTAAATCAATTAAATAATCTGCTTCTAAATTCCAAGCCCAAACGGTTAATTCTCCAGTTGCTCCTTCAGTTTCATTTGTATTTTCGTTGTCGCTACAACCTGCAGTTAGAACTAAGACTACCGCTGCACTTAAAGGCCATTTAAGACGCATAATCTCCCTCCCTTATGATCGTGAAACGAATGTAAATACACTTTTGATAACGCTTCCATTATTAGCATATGGAAATTCATCCGTCAATTAACAACCCTTTTTATGGTTCATATTTTAGAAAAATGAACGTTCAATTTAATTGAGAAAAAGCGATTCCATCAACGGAAAATCGCTTTTACATTCAATCAAAAATAATTTAACATCATCGCTTCTCGTACTTCATTCATCGTCTCTTTAGCGATCAATTGAGTTCGCTCCGTTCCTGCCTGTACAATCTCTTTTATATAAGTAGGCTTTTGAGCGTACACGTCTCTTCGTTCTCGCATCGGTTCAAGCAATGTTTGAATACTTGCTGAAATCGCTGCTTTACACTCAACACAACCAAGCTGACCTTTTTGGCATCCTTCATAAATTTGTTCTGAGCCTTCTTGTCGAAACACAGTATGATAGGTATAGATTGGACAAATGTCCGGATGTCCGGGGTCTGATTTTCGGATCCGCGCAGGATCTGTTTTTGCTTTCTTAATTTGATCCATAATTTCTTGCTTTGTTGAATCCAAATTAATCGTGTTTCCTTTACTCTTGCTCATCTTACTATCTCCATCGAGCCCAATTAGCCTTGCACAATCACTTATGATCGCTTTAGGTTCAGTAAATACTGGCGCATAAAGCTGATTAAAACGCCTTAAGATTTTTCGTGTCTGTTCCATATGAGGAAGTTGATCCTCACCTACTGGTACGACGGTTGCCTTAGAAAATGCAATATCTGCCGTTTGGCTAATAGGATATCCTAAAAAACCATAATATAAATCGCTATACCCCTTTTCACTTGCTTCAGCTTTTATTGTTGGGTTATGTTTCAAAGAATTAACGGTTACAAACATTGAGAAATAGGATGTTAGTTCCGCAATTTCCGGGATAAGTGATTGTATAAAGATCGTAGACTGCTCCGGATCAATGCCTACTGATAAGTAATCGAGTGTGACTTGCTCCACGTGTTTTTTTAGAGTGTCCGGTTGTTTAAAATGAGTCGTTAATGCTTGAACATCAGCGAGCATAAAAAAGGAATCATAGGATCCTTGAAGCTCTACACGATTTTTTAAACTTCCTACATAATGCCCCAGATGAAGCTTGCCTGTTACACGGTCCCCAGTTAATAAACGTTCTTTCATCATATTGCCTCCTAGTTTATATTTTTTTCGATATAGGGTCCACCAACCATCATCCAATCGCATCACCTCCTTTAAAAATACAAAAAACCCCGTCCATAAAAGGACGAGGTTTCCGTGGTACCACCTTTGTTAACAACTAAAAAGCCATTCACTTCCGTACGGAGAATCAAATAAGTACTCGATACGTTTCAAAGTGGTAACGGGTCGAAACACCCGGCTACGTCTACTTTCCGTTCAACGTAGCAACTCAGAAGCCCATTCCACATAAGGAGGAGATTGGTTCGCACCACCCACCAACTCTCTTAACACCTCATCTTCTGTGTACTTACTCTTCTTCAACGCTTTTGATATACATTATTCGCTTAAATCAACATTATGGTACACTTGCTGAACATCTTCTAAATCCTCAAGCGCATCAATTAGTTTTTCAAATTGATCTTTGAATTCTTCTGGAATGGCCACATCGTTTTGTGCAAGCATCGTTAATTCAGCTACAGAGAATTCACTAACACCCGCGTTTTTAAGGACCTCTTGGACCGCATGGAATTGTTCAGGCTCTGCATATACAATCACCGTTTCATCTTCGGCAACGATATCCTTCACATCAACATCTTCTTCCATCATCAGCTCTAGTACGTCATCTTCTGTTTTTCCTTCTACACCGATAACCGATGCTGCATCAAACATGTAAGCAACTGAACCGCTCACTCCCATGTTTCCGCCGTTTTTACCAAATGCCGCACGAACATCAGATGCTGTCCGGTTTACATTGTTTGTTAATGTATCTACAATGATCATTGAACCATTTGGTCCAAACCCTTCATAACGAAGTTCATCGTAATTCTCATCTGAACCGCCTTTAGCTTTTTCAATCGCACGGTCAATAATTGCTTTTGGTACATTATATGTTTTCGCACGTTCTAGAACGACCTTTAACGCTTGGTTAGACTCTGGATCTGGTTCCCCTTGCTTGGCAGCTACATAGATCTCTCGACCAAACTTGGCATAAATTCGACTTGTGTTTGCATCCTTTGATGCTTTTTTTTCTTTAATATTATTCCATTTGCGTCCCATATTGAACACTCGCTTTCCCTTAAACTCACTTTTATCATATCCTAATTCTTAGGGTTCTGACAAGGTTTTAACGATGTCACCGAGAAGTATTTGTAAAATGCTGTTTTTAATTGGTATGAAAAGGGTATATTCGGTAAAGAATTGAGTGAGCTTATTAGGAGTGGATCATGATGAAAAAAGTAGAAATTAAAAAATTCGGCATTGGTAGTGTCCTAAAAAGTACGATCTATTTATATTTCATTCCAATTGTCTTTATCGTTCTTATTTTTGTTTTTGCGATCATTATCGGTGCAATTCAAGATGGGGCAGTAGCCTTTATGTCAATCCCAATTATGATATTTATGCTCATTTTGTATACCGCCCTGTACGCCGGCATCATTGCACTAATGACGCTTATCTACAACTGGCTAGCTGGTAAGTTCGGAGGATTAGTCGTGTCAATTGAGGAAAAAGAAGAATAAAAAAACGGACGCATGATATCGTGCGTCCATTTTTTTAGTTAACTTAACCAGTAATCCTGTCTAGTTTTTGATCATCCTCAAGAACAAGATCGGCGGTTAATTGACCAGACAATGTCACCATTGGTACCCCTCCACCTGGATGAGTTGAGCCTCCAACGAAGTAAAGGTTTTTAAGAAGTTGACTACGACTTGGAATTTTGAAACCACCATTTGTCTTCTTGTTAGCAGCGACACCATAGATTGAGCCTCCATTTGAGCCATATAGGCGATTAAGATCATTTGGAGTAAACGTATATTCAAATTCAATATGATCTCGAATGTTTTTGAGTCCGTTTCGCTCAAGCTTAGATAGAACAACCTCTCTATACTCCTCTTTAAACGTAGACCAATCATCACCTGGTTTAAGCGGTGGTACATGCGTTAAGATAAAGTGATTTTCTTTGCCAACTGGTGCGTGCGTGACATCTGACTTAGACGAAATGCCAATATAAATGGTTGGATCATCAGCTGGTCTTTTTTCATCAAAAATTTGTTTGAACTCAAGCTTTGGATCTTTAGAGAAAAAGAAATTGTGATGAGCAAGCTGAGGATACGTCTGGTCCATCCCTAGTAATAGGACTAATCCTGAGACACTTGGCTCAAATGATTGTAGTTTTTTTACCTCTTGTTTCGCTTGATTTGAATCTGGTACGAGCGTTTCATAAGCTGGAATGACTTCAAGGTTTGAAATAATAATATCACCATAGATGACATCCCCATTTTCAATTTGAACACCTTTTGCCACTCCGTTTGATTCAATAACTTGCGTGACTCGAGTATTGGTTGTATAACGAACATCAAGTTCTTCAAGTACCTTTTGCATTGCTCGAATGATATTATACATTCCACCTTTAACATAATGAACGCCGAGGCCAAATTGAACATATCCAAGCTGAGAAAGAACAGCTGGTGCTTGATAGGGTGAAGACCCTACATACATCACTAGGAAATCAAGTATTTGTTGTAAATGAGGATCACGAATGAATTTCTTTGTAGCCTGATTCAAACTTTTCATAGGATCCATGGCGAGTAAGTCTTTGAAGCTATGACTTGTTCGAAGATCCTTAAGACCAGACAAACTACGTTGATAAAAGCTCTTTGTACAAAGCTCATAAATCTGACTGCTGTAATGAATATAATCAAGAAATCCTGACTTATCTTCGGGAGAGATGCGATGAATCTCTTCTAGCATGCCAGGTAAATCTCCGTTTAAATCAATTGTGGTACCGTCTTCGAAAAAGGTTCGCCACTGTGGCTCTACACGTTTAACCGTTAGATAATCAGATAGGTTCTTCCCAGCACGCGTAAAGAGTTGTTCCAGTGTCCATGGCATCGTTAAAATCGAAGGACCAGTGTCAAACGTAAAACCTGAACCACTTCGGATATTACATTTTCCGCCAAGTCGTTCATTTGCCTCAAATAATTGAACATCATAGCCCTCGGCAGCAAGAGATATTGCAGATGATAAGCCGCCAATGCCTCCACCGATTACGATAACTTTTTTCTTCACTCTTCTCTACCCCTTTTTTCATTAGTAGATCCAAGGCAAGAGTATCCACCGCTTGTTTTTCCATTGAACATACTGACTGCCAAGCACGTTCTCAAGCATCTTTTCTTCAAGCTTAATCCGGTAAAGAATGGACGGAAGAACAAGAACAAGGGTGACAACCAGTCCGATCCAGGAAGCAAGGTAGAACGAGATACCAATCATACATAGGCATAGTCCAGTGTACAATGGATGGCGCACGAAACGATACGGTCCATGGCTGACAAGCGTTTTACTAGCAGATACGTGAACATGCCTTGTAAATTCTTGCTGTAACACAAGCATTGACCAGTATCTGAGAAACATACCTGCCCCGTAGAGAAATAAACTGAGCCACTGAAAAAAGAGAAAAAGATGAGTGACTACTTGCCATTCTTGCAAACCTATACAAAGTCCAATGGTCAAAATGATAGAGAAAAGAATATAATAAAAGCTTTTCAGCTCTTGGCGTGGTGACTTTTCCTTAGATTGAGGATTTCTGAACAGAATAAACTCCAATAGCCAAATCATACTTAAAAAGAGGAAAATCCACTCTTCGGTCGTCATGGTATTCCTTTCTATTCGTTAATTTGATGTTATTCGTTTAAAGGTGACTCTTGAGTACAATTGAATGATGATAGCAACGAGTACGACCGATGAAACAATGAACACGGCCTGATATGAAGGAATGATCATTACTCCTGTTACAATCAACAAACCACAGACAAAAAATGCCCTGCCTGCAAATCGATTAACGACAGCCCATACTTTATCGTTTTTGAGTGTATATTGGTTTCTGGCACCAAATACAAGATTAGGCTTAAGTTGAGGCATGATATTCCCGAGAATCATCAACAGCAAGCCAAGTGCAACCCCAAACACAAGCTCTGTGTCTATGGAAATACCTTGCCCTGTTAAAATAATAATTAAGTGACATACAAATAGAATACTCATTAATCCTCCGACTAATGCTATCTTCACAAGAGAAACCGTCCTTAAGTTGTTCGTTTGTTTGGATGTTAACAATGTAAGGCCTTTTGCTAGAATAAACAGAATCACCATTACAATTGGCATTAAACTTACAGCTGTTAAAGTAGGTACGCTTCTTGTTATGGCTTCTCCTGTCCAGTGAATAGCTAGCTGATCTGGAAGTCTCGGATAAGTAGCAATACTTAACGTCACTGCTGATAAAAATAAAAGAATGCCGATTATGTTTGCTTTCATTTTACTCATCTCCCTTAGGTTTAAATTGATAAAACCACGTAAATACATCCTGTAACACCGTTGTATTTAACGTATGGTAAATGTACTGACCGCGTTTATCTGCCGTCACCAGGTTTGCTTGCTTTAAAATCTGCAAGTGATGAGAAATACTAGGCTTACTCATCTTAAAATGATCGGCAATTTGAGTCGCTGTTAAACATCCTTCTTTACTTAATACACTCATAATCTCCCTTCTTGTCTCATCATTTAACGCTTTAAATAAATCATTCACATGTCTAGCTCCTCTAATTAGATAATTAAACAACTGTCTAATTATATCCTATCATAATTATATAGTTAAACAACTGTCTAATTACAAATTCATCCTTTTCTTTTGAAGAAATAAAAAAGAGACGTCCTCATAAATCAAGACGTCTCTCTCCTATACAATTAAATCATGACCTTACACATATCTTTAGTGAATTCAACTGGATCTTCTAGCGGTAATCCTTCAATTAGTAAAGCTTGGCTGTATAGCAAGTTTGTATAAAGCTTGAGCTTTTCTTGATCTGCTTCTTTAGCAGCTTGCAAAGCTTTAAAGACATCATGATTTGGGTTAATTTCTAACACCTTTTCAGCCTTCACATGTTGATTATCCGGCATCGCTTGAAGGACTTTTTCCATTTCAATGGTTACTTCACCTTCTGTAGCTAAAATCACCGGGTGCGTTTTTAAGCGCTTGGACAAACGAACATCTTTTACTTTACCCGCTAAGATGGTTTTCATCTCTTCAAATAGGTCTTTATTTGCATCTTGCTCTTCTTTAGATTCAGCAGAGTCATCCGCGTCAAGCTTCAAGTCTGCACTGGAAACAGATTGAAATTCTTTATCTTGATAGCTTTGCAGCATTTTGATCGCAAACTCATCTACATCTTCTGTAAAATATAGAATCTCATAGCCTTTATCAGCAACTAATTCTGTTTGAGGTAACTTAGCAATTCGCTCAACAGATTCTCCAGATGCATAATAAATTACGCTCTGATCTTCCTTCATACGAGTTACGTATTCTGAAAGTGACACTAATCCTTTTTCCGTAGAAGAGTGGAATAATAACAAGTCTTCTAGAACTTTTTTATGAGCGCCAAATTCATTATAGACACCAAACTTAAGCTGACGTCCAAAGGATTTGTAAAACCTCTCGTAGGCTTCTCGGTTGTTTTTAAGAAGTGACTGAAGTTGAGACTTGATTTTAGACTGAATGTTTTTCGCAATCAGTTTTAGCTGACGATCATGCTGCAGCATTTCACGAGAGATATTTAATGACAGATCTTCAGAGTCAACCATTCCTTTAACAAAGCTAAAAAAGTCAGGTAGTAGGTCTGCACATTTCTCCATAATTAATACGCCATTTGCATACAATTCAAGTCCTTTTTCATACTCCTTTGAGTAGAAATCAAATGGTGTACTTTCAGGAATAAACAAGATGGAATTATAGCGAACGGCACCATCCACACTTAAATGAATATGCTCGAGTGGTTTATCGAACCCATATCGCTTATCCTGATAGAATTGCTCATAATCTTCTTTTTTGAGCTCGCTTTTATTCTTACGCCAAATTGGCACCATGCTGTTAATGATTTGTTCTTCTTGAACTTCTTCTGTTTCTCCCTCTTCGCCATCTGCTTTTGGCTTGTAGGTCGTTACGTTCATTTTAATTGGATAGCGTATGAAGTCTGAATATTTTTTAACGATGGACGTTAAGCGATGTTCATCAAGAAACTCATCAAAGGATTCATCCTCAGTGTTTTCTTTAATATGTAGGGTAATTTCTGTTCCTGGTACATCCTTTGTTGCTTCTTCAATGGTATAGCCATCACTTCCGTCAGACTGCCACTTAAACGCTTGATCTGCGTCTACAGACTTACTAATCACACTTACTTGATCAGCCACCATAAATGCTGCGTAAAAACCAACACCAAACTGCCCAATGATGTCATGACCATCTTTCATCTCGTTTGTTTTTTTAAATCCTAATGAGCCACTTTTCGCAATCGTTCCTAAATTGGCTTCTAGCTCATCCTTTGTCATACCGATTCCAGTATCCGTTAATGTAAGCGTACGGGCGTCTTTATCTGCTGAGATATGAATCGCATACCGATCCTGTTCAAAGCTAATCGCTTCATCTGTTAATGCGCGATAGTACAACTTATCAATGGCGTCACTAGAGTTAGAAATCAACTCACGAAGAAAAATCTCTTTCTGCGTGTAAATCGAATTGATCATCATCTCTAATAGACGTTTGGATTCAGCTTGGAACTGCTTTTTTTCCATCTTTTAAACACACCCTTCATTGATATGATTTTTTTTAGCACTCGACTATAACGAGTGCTAATCTACTATCATTTTACACATTTAACGTGTATCGTCAACCGTTTCAATTCAATGAGTATAAAACGGTTAAACGAGAACAAACTACTATCACCTGTGTTCACTGAGAGGAGCGAAAAACATGGATCAGATGATTCATTTTAGTACAGATACAGACTATAACAAAAAGGTTCTTCACACGTTTTTCGCTAACCAATCAGATTTTGGTGAACGACATTTTTATATGATCGAGTTAAATAAATCCTGTTCATTCTATTTTTTAAAATCCAGGACAAACTTCACAACACTTATGACCTTCATTCAAAAGCTCGAAAAAGTAACTCCTTCACTATTTCAAGAACTAACTCAAGATGAAGTACTGAAAAAATCCTTAGATACCTATTCCTATCAAACAACGTACAACCTCACAGATTGCATCCGGTTTATCTTTGAAGGGAAATCGGTCTTAGTCGTTGAGACTTCAGCTGAAGTCTATGTGTTTGATACGGCAAATAATATTAAAAGAAGCGTTCAAGATTCCGCAAGTGAAAAAGTAATTCGAGGTCCTAAGCTTTCATTTATAGAGAGTATTACTGACAATGTTGGGTTGATTCGTCAACTTACACGAGATCAAAACATCATCGTAGTTGATCATCAAATTGATGTACAAAATAATGAGAAGTTGGTCCAATACTTATACAATCAAAAGCAAGTAAGTGAAGAATTATTAAAAGAAGTAAAGAAGCGCTTGTCTGCCATTAACACGAGCAATTTAGAGGATTCGGGTATGTTAGAGGAGTTACTTGAGGACAATACGTTATCTCCTTTTCCCCAAATGCAGAACACAGAACGACCAGATCGTGTGATCGCAGCACTAAACGAAGGAAGAGTGGCCATGTTTATTGATGGCTCTCCGTTTGCCCTAATTATGCCGACCACCTTTGACTTGCTTCTTCAATCTCCGGATGATTATTATGAACGCTGGCTTGCAGCCAGTTTTGTGCGAGTTCTTAGATACTTATCCATTTTCCTCACATTATTTCTCTCTGCCTTTTATATTTCGCTTGTATCGTTTAATCAAGGATTATTGCCAACAGAGCTTGCAATCACAATCGCTGGTACAAGACAAAACATTCCCTTTCCTCCATTTATTGAAGCAATCATTATGGAGATTACAATCGAGCTATTAAGAGAAGCAGGAATCAGACTCCCAACGCCATTAGGTCAAACCATTGGACTTGTTGGGGGAGTTATTATTGGGCAAGCCGCGGTAGAAGCAAATATTGTGAGTTCGCTAATGGTCATCATCATTGCTATTACAACGATTACTTCTTTTACTGTACCTCAGTACAGTTTCGGGCTTTCTTTTCGAATGCTACGATTTGGTGCGATGATATCGGCTGCGATCTTTGGATTATTTGGAACGGTTTGCTTCTTTATTTGGTTGACAATTCACTTATCTAGTTTAAAAAGTTTTGGAACGGATTACTTCTCATTCCAATTTTCCATTTCAAGAAAAAAATTCTTAGATCTGTTTTTGCGATTGCCTAAAAAGATTCGATCTGCTCAGTAAAGGAGGAATAGCCTGTGGAAAAACAAGAAATCAAATCACTAACAACTTTTCAATTAACCGTTCTTTTAATCAATTGTATGTTAGGTGTTGGGTTTCTCGTCATTCCCAGGCATTTAACAGTCACTACCAACTCTCCTGATGGCTGGATTTCTCTACTTATAGCAGGTTTAGTTGTTTTGATAGCCGTGCTCCTTTTGTTTTATTTTTTTCAAAAGCATGAAGTGAAAGATATTGTAGAATATAGCGAATTGGCATTTGGTTCATTAGTTAGTAAAGGGCTTTGTATTTTGTTAATTTGTTATTTTGCGTCACTTATTGGATATGAAGCAGTAGCAATGAGTGAAATGGTTCGCTTCTTTTTATTAGAGAAAACACCTCAAATGCTAGTGATCTTCATCATCATCTTTCTTGCGGCGTATCTTGCTACAAAGGAATTTTCAACACTTGTACGGGTATGTACATTTTTCCTCCCTTTTTGTATCATTGTTGTTATTTTTATCTTCATTTCTGGATTTGAAGAAGTGAATATAAATAACTTACGACCAGTTCTGCACCGAGGATTTACTCCCATTTTAGAAGGATTTTTTAATACGACTCTGACGTATTTAGGACTTGAATCGTTACTAGTGCTAACAGCTTTTACAACAGCTAAAACGAAAAAAGTTCGAGCAGCAACGATTGCAATAGGAAGCACGTCTCTTCTTTACTGCGTTACATATGTCATTGTTGTAGGAGCCTTAAGTTATCAAGAGGTCATGACATTAACTTGGCCAACGATTTCATTTATCCAAACGTTTAGTATTCACGGGATACTCATTGAGCGATTGGACTCGTTATTATTGTCTACTTGGATTCTTCAATTTTTTACCCTTTGTGCAATCAACATGTTTAATTGCTGTTATGTGGCTCAGAAACGATTTTCTATTCAACCACTTTTCACTTGCATCATAGTTGTGATCCTTGCGTTTCTTATTGCGTATATTCCAGAGGATACAGCTGAAATTGTGCTTCTATCCTACATTGTCGATCGAAGTGGGTTCTTTTGCTTAGTTGGATTACCCCTTATTTGCTTTATCACTGTTAGTATCAAAAAGAAGGTGGCTTCATGAAAACATTCGGCTCACGATTCTTTGTGTTATTGGTTGTAATTACCCTTCTAACTGGCTGTTGGGATAGCAGAAGCATAGAGGATATTTCAATCGTTATAGGGTTAGGCATTGATTTAGATAAGGATAGCGACCACATTTCATTAGCCCATCAAATCATTGTTCCTCCTAGTAATGGCGGGGACAGTTCTCAAGGATCTCCATTTAAAAACATCTATACATCAGGAAAAACGGTACATAGTGCCATTCGAAATTTAGCCTTACGTGATGACCCTGTTTACAGTGATCATCAGAGAATTTTGCTCATTCAAAAAGAAGTCTTACGGAAGTACTCTCTAGATGAAGTGATTAATCAGTTAGTGAAGGATGATAAAACGCGGAGGAGTTTATATGTGTTTATTACGGATGAATCCATTAAAGAAGTTTTCTCCACTTCTGATATTGACGAAATTCCATCGAACCAATTATACAGCTTAATCGAAAATCGTTCGCGATCTACAAAGATTCTACCTGCCGTCTCACTAGGGAAAGTTTCTTCAAATTTACAAAAGAATGCAAGTTTTGTTTTACAGGATGTACAAATCATTAATCAACAAATTGCCCTTTCTGGAGGGGGAATTATAGACAACGGTCGCATTATGGAACAAGGGTTGACGGTCGATGACATTGCAACACTAAATTGGTTTACTGGAGACCTTGATGGCGGTGTTATTTCAACGATTGAGAAAGGAATGCCTCTTGCTTTTGAGATTTTAGATGAGGTTAAAGTGAAGGTGACATCTGAGTATAAAGAGGACCAGATCTTTATATCAGTGCATTCAGAGACAGTTGGAAGAATTTCAGAGGATTGGAATGAGCAAGAGGATTCGTTTACAGAATCTTATAGTAAGAATCGAGAAAAAGCGGTGGAAAAGGAGATTGAAGATCGTGTCCTTGATTTTATTCATAAATTACAAACAGAATTAAAAGTTGATGCCACTAATCTTTCAGAATACATGCGTGTGCAACAACCCGATTTTTGGGAAAAACATAAAAAGGATTGGAATCAATATTTCTGCGAGTCGGATATCTCCTTTTCAGTCTCTGTCACCGTCGAGGATTTTGGAACAAAGGGGTCGACTAAAAAAATGAAAAATGAAATGTGATATGATAAGGGCGACATTGCTTGAGGAGTTGATTACATATGAATTCATCAGAACGTGAAGCCTATATCATCGAAAAATACAAACAAGAAGAAAAGCTCATGATCCTTTTATATGCACAATGGTGCGTCAATCATGAGCTTGACCCGGTGCTGATCTATGAAAAAGCCTATCCGCACCAACTTAAAAATCAACAATTGCTTGATGCGGTTGATCAAACCTTACCAAAGGCTGAAGCGGAGCCAGTTCCTCTTTCTTCACTATTAGAAGTCTTTTCTTGGTTTGAACAAAATGAATTAGCTTTTTATGTATCAGAGCTGGCAGAGCACCTGGACTTACAATAAGTGAAAAGCCGCAGCAAGTCTCTGATAAGAAGCCATTCGCTCACTAAATGAGTGAACGTTTGTTAGCACTAAACATTCATTTGTCTGATATGCATGAGCTAATGTTTCAAGCTGCTCACGAACAGTTTTAGCATCCCCTACGATTTGTTGATCTCGCAATTTAATTTGAGTTTCTTTTTCATAATCATCTAAGGGAAACTGGTTAGCATAATCTACAGTTGGTAAGCCATCGCTCCCTTTTCCTGCTGTTTGTTCAATTGACCAGACCTGTCCGCTTCGTGCCAGTTCTTCTGCTTTCTCGTTCGTCTCTGCGCAAATAACTGAAACAGCGAGAATCACTTCGGGATTATCTAAATATTTTGATGCTTGAAAGTGATCCCGATACGATTTCACAGCCTCCGCGCTGGAGACCTTATTCATGAAATGACCCACTGCATAAGGGAGTCCGAGCGCTCCTGCAAGCTCAGCACTTTTTTTACTTGTTCCTAGAATCCATGGTGTTGGTGAAAGCTTTGGAACAGGTGCGGCCATTAAAGAAGAATACATATGATCCTCCGGAAAATCATTGGACAAAAAATGTAAGAGCTCCTCTACTTTTGCAGGCATTTGATAAATGGATTGAAGCATATTATCGGTCAACGCACCCGAAGCCTCAGCTGAACCTCCTGGAGAACGACTCATTCCAAGGTCCACTCTCCCTGGATACAGGGTTGCAAGTAGGTGATATCGTTCTGCAATCGTATAAGGCTTATAATTGGGCAACAGAACGGCACCTGATCCAATTCGAATACGATTTGTTTTTGAACCAATCAAACTAAGCAATAAATCTGGTGCTGGACAACTCAGTCCTGGTAAGTCATGATGTTCAGCTACCCAATACCGATGATAGCCCCACTCTTCCGCTAACTGCGCAAGCCGAACCGTCTCTTCAATTGACTCTTTAGCAGTTTGACCTCTTGATTGCACAACTTGATCTAAAATACTTAATTTCAAGGGGAGTACCTCCATCCATAGAAAAAACCATGGCACTCACCATGGTTTTTCACTTTATGATAATAGTTCTGCAACAATTTCATGTGAACGAACGCGTGCGTTATGATCAAACGTATCAGATGAAATTATAATTTCATCTGCTCCTGTCTCTTCAATAAAGTCACTGACATTTTGTTTAATCGTATCAGGTGATCCGGTCATATATGAGCTTGCTCCTCGATTACGTTCAAGAGCTGCAATTTCACCAGGAGAATAATGATCAGCAAGATTTTTCACAGGTGGTTTAAACTGACCTGGTGTGCCTCGCATCAAATCAAGCATCTGTTGTTTCCGAGATGTGGAAAGATATTCTGCTTCCTCATCTGTGTCAGCCGCAACGATACTGACTCCAAGCATGACGTGTGGTTTTGACAACGTTTCTGACGGTTCAAAACGACTACGATACAAATCAATTGCCTGGTGCATATAATCAGGTGCAAAGTGTGAAGCAAACGAGAATGGCAGTCCTTTTGCTGCGGCAAGTCTAGCACTAAAGCCACTTGAACCAAGTAACCAGATTGGAACGTCCTGTCCGACTCCTGGATAAGCCTTTACTCCTGTTTGAGCTTCCACGCTCATATAGCCTTGCAGTTCTTCAACTAGCTCTGGAAAATCTTCTCCATTACTAAATAACGTACGACGCAAGGCACGAGCCGTTAACTGATCACTTCCTGGCGCTCTGCCTAGACCTAAATCTATTCGTCCTGGATGAAGGGCATCAAGTGTCCCAAACTGCTCAGCAATCATTAGTGGGGCATGGTTTGGTAGCATAATACCACCAGAACCAACTCGAATCTGCTTCGTTCCTTGTGCAATATGATTTATAATAATCGATGTTGCCGATGAACCAATTCCGGGCATATTATGATGCTCCGCCAGCCAGTAACGGTTAAAGCCCCACTCATCTACTTTTTGAGCCAAATCAAGGCTACGTTTAAATGTTTCGGACGCATTAGATCCTTGCGTAATAGGTGCTAAATCAAGCACAGATAACAATGTATCTTTAAATCGTTTCGCATGAGGTTGTGTTAAATTCATTTGTTCATCTACCTTTCTTGAATCCATGCACCTATTGTAAGGACTCAGGACATCAAGTGTCTACTTTCCTGCTTGTGGGCTTTTAAAACCATGTCTTGATTCCAAATATGACGTGATCTCTTCTTCTGAATAGGATAACTCAGCCAGCCCTTTGGCAATCGTTTGTGCATACGGAACTGCCGGCTTGTGAAAGGCATCTGTGCCGATATCTTGTGGGTTTGTGAACGTAAGCTTAGGGTACCCATCCTCTGTTCCAAGATATACAACCCGACCATACCAGCCATCATCTAACGTAACAGATCCCTTTTCAATCAATTCATTAAAAGATAATCCAGATGCATCGGCTGCGTTTTCTTGTTCAACGACATCAACAAATTGTTCAAAAGTAATAAGATATTGTCTTGCAATGGTTTTCTCTGAAGGGTTTTCCTTATGTCCAATAAAAGCAACGCCTCCTGTTCCCCACTTGCTTGTATCCTTCGCAAAATATAGAGGGTAAGGCAACTCACAGCCTTTATTATCAATCGGAAGTGCCTGATCGCGACATCCTTTCTCAGCTTCGGTTGATCCAACAGGAATGCCACCTTTTATATAACAATGGAATCGTTCCTCCATTAAGTTTGATCCATAGCTCACATACCATACTAAATTCATGTTACCGCCTCTTTCTTCTTAACATTCATTTCTAAATACAAAGGTTCATAATGATCATATTGTTTCATATCATGTTAGCCATTAAAATAGTAATAAACTGGAGGTGACTAATATGAAAGAACTACGCTACTTTTATGGAGTCTTATTAGTTGGTTTAGTAACGGCTCTCATCATGAGCTTGATCTAAAGTGTAAGCTCAAGCTTCACTGGGCAATGATCACTACCGTAGATATGTGAATCAATGTCCGCATGCTTTACAGCAGAAGCTAGACTGTTTGAAACAAGGAAGTAATCAATCCGCCATCCAATGTTCCGTTCACGGACATTTGCCATATAGGACCACCATGTAAACGCATCATCTCTATTCGGATAAATCATTCGATAGGAATCAAGGAATCCAGCTTCTAGTAATTTCGTAAACTTCCCTCGCTCCTGATCTGTAAATCCAGCATTTCCGATATTAGCACGATCATTTTTAACGTCGTTTGGCTGATGGGCTACGTTCAAATCGCCACATAAGATAACGGGCTTTTGTTCTTCAAGTGTTTGTATATAACGACGGACTGCTTCTTCCCACAGCATCCGATATCCTAGCCGCGTTAAATCACGCTTTGCATTCGGTGTGTACATCGTCAATAAATAAAACCCTTCATATTCTAACGTTATAACACGACCCTCTAGGTCCTCTATCTCATCTCCAAGACCAAACGTCACACTCATTGGTTCATGTTTTGTGAAAATAGCTGTTCCTGAGTACCCTTTTCTCTCTGCACTATTCCAATATTGCTTATACTCTCCTAAATCAAGATCTATTTGCTCTGGTTGGCACTTTGTTTCCTGTAAACAAAAGAAATCTGCATCTTCTTCAAAAAAATAATCTAAGAATCCTTTTTTCACACATGCTCGAATACCATTAACATTCCACGAAATAAATTTCATTATATCCCCCAATAAACTTAAGCTAATCATTTGACCAATTTGACCTATCTTATCATAATAGACGTTACACATCAGATCCACTATTCTGTATTGATCAAAAAAGATCAAACAAAATACTTGAAAGGTCAAAAAAGGTCAGTTATAATGTACGTAGCATCAAAAAACACATAAGCAGTTCATTTGACGATGAATATTTACTGCTTTAAAATTAAGGTCAGACTTAGTCAAAGGACTTGACTTTCTTTTTTGTCTTAAAGGTCAAAGTTAATCAAAGTCTAATTCATTCTTACGTAGGAGGAATGTTTAACATGAAATGTCAACATTGTCAGCAACGCGATGCATCAGTAGATGTGAAATTAATGATTAATAATCAAGCTCGAAATATACAGCTTTGTGGTGAATGCTTCCAAATGATGCAGCAACCACTGAACAGCCAAGGTGGATCATTTGATGATCTCTTTAAACAACATTTTATGAACCAGAATGCCGAAAACGGTCAAGGTACACGCCAAAAAGTAAAACAAGATCAGGGCGCTGGTGATGGTTTCTTAGATCAATACGGACGGAACCTTACTGCGATTGCCCAAAATGGAGAGATTGATCCAGTCATAGGTCGAGATGAAGAAGTGGAACGAGTGATCCAAGTTTTAAGTCGCAGAACTAAAAACAACCCGGTTCTTATCGGTGAAGCAGGTGTCGGTAAAACGGCGATTGCCGAAGGACTTGCAAGACGCATTGCCGAAGGCTCTGTTCCATTTAAAATTCGTGACAAACAAATTTATAGTCTTGATCTTACGTCTCTTGTAGCGGGTACAAGCTATCGTGGTCAGTTTGAAGAAAATATTCAAAAGCTGATTGCAGAAGTTGAAGAACGACAAGATGTCATCATCTTCATGGATGAAATTCACATGATGGTTGGTGCGGGTTCTTCAAACGACGGAAGCATGGACGCATCTAACATTCTAAAACCGGCTCTCGCTCGCGGGCAGTTCCAGTTAATCGGTGCAACGACGCTTAAAGAGTTCCGGCAAATTGAAAAAGATGCAGCACTTGAACGTCGATTCCAACCTGTAAATGTAGCTGAACCGACACTTGAGCAGACATTTGAAATCTTAAAAGGTCTGCGTCCAATCTATGAAGCATATCACCATGTTGCATACTCAGATGAAGTATTACGTGCAAGCGTGGATCTATCTGATCGCTACATTCAGGATCGCTTTTTACCGGATAAAGCGATTGATCTTCTTGATGAAGTTGGTTCAAGACTTTCATTATCGGATGAGAATCAAGATAAAGAGCAAATGAGAGAACGTTTAACCAAGATTCGTGAAGATAAAGAAAAGGCTTCTGAAGTGGAAGACTATGAAAAAGCAGCGAAGCTTCGCCAAGAAGAGTTACTCATCCAAGAACAATTGCAAAAATCAACAGGAGCTGCTGTTGAAGTAACGGTTGATTTAATTCAAGATGTGATTGAGAAACGTACTGGCGTTCCAGTGAAAAAACTACAAAAAGCTGAACAGCAAAAAATGAAAGACCTTGCTGCTCGCCTTGCCGGTCAGGTGATAGGTCAAGAGGAAGCGGTTGAAAAGGTAGCAAAAGCGGTGAAAAGAAGCCGTGCTGGCTTAAAAGCAGCAAACCGTCCAATTAGCTTTATGTTTGTGGGTCCAACTGGTGTTGGTAAAACAGAGCTTAGTAAAACGCTTGCTGAAGAGGTATTCGGTAATCGAGATGCGATGATACGTCTAGACATGAGTGAATTCATGGAAAAACACTCTGTTTCTAAATTAATCGGTTCTCCTCCAGGCTATGTTGGTCACGATGATGGTGGTCAATTAACTGAACAAGTCCGTCGTAAACCTTACAGCATCATCTTATTAGATGAAATTGAAAAGGCACATCCAGACGTACAGCACAGCTTCCTGCAAATCTTAGAAGATGGTCGTCTGACTGATAGTCAGGGACGTGTGGTTTCTTTCCAAGATACCATTATCATCATGACTTCTAATGCGGGTGCTGGAATTCAAAAGGCCTCTGTTGGCTTCAACCATGCACAAAGTAAAACGCTCGGCATCTTAGAATCATTAAATGATTACTTTAAACCAGAATTCCTCAACCGCTTTGATGGGATCATAGAATTTAATCAATTATCAGAGAACAACTTAGTAGCCATTGTCGATGTGATGCTAAGTGAGCTTCAAGGACGCCTTGACGCACAGGACATCCAAATGACCGTTTCAGATGAAGCAAAACGCAAACTATCTGAGCTTGGGTATCACCCTGCATTTGGTGCGCGTCCACTCCGTCGCGTGATCCAGGAAACAATTGAAGATGAAATTACTGAATTAATCATTGATGAAGAAGTTGTATCTGCCGTTGAAGTAACGGTTCAGGATAATGAGCTCGTTGTTCAAAAAGCGTAAAATGTAACAACTCATTAAAAGAGTACATTCCATTGTCGGAATGTACTCTTTTTTCTATAGATAACAAACTTACAGTAGCGATTGTGCACCGTCTACATATAGTTCCATTCCTGAAACATGATTGGAATGCTCAGAACATAAGAAACCGACAACACTTGCAACCTGTTTAGGTTTACCGCGCTCTCCTAAAGGAATGTCACCTTTTGGATAGTCTACAGGAATACGAATTTCATCGACTTCCTTTTGGATATGTGTATTTTCCCCAATGTTCGTATCAATCGCTCCAGGACAGATTGCATTTACACGAATGTTAAATTGACCAAGTTCCACAGCGGCCATCTTCATAAAAGCAACTTGGCCGGCTTTTGACGCACTGTATGCACTCATACCCGCTCCAGAGAACTTTCGATTGCCATTAATGGAGCTTGTTATGACGATGCTTCCTCCACCCGCTTTTTTTAAATAAGGAATAGCATGTTTAGTCGTTAGAAACGTACTTCTCAGATTCGTTGCTTGTGTTGTGTCCCAATCTTCAGCTTTCATATATTCGATCGCTTGAAACACTCCATTCACACCTGCATTTGCAAGCACTGCTTGAATAGGTCCTTCCCACGTAGATGCCACTTTCGAAAAGGCATTTTTAATCTCATCTTCTTTTTGTACATCAACTTCTACAAACATGGCTTCAGCGCCAAGAGCTTGAATTTCCTTTACTGTTTCAGAAGCTGACTCTTCATCTACTTCAAGAACTGCTACTGAGTAACCTTGTTTTGCTAGTTGAATCGCAGACTGTTTTCCGATACCTGAACCCCCGCCAGTTACAATTGCTATAGGCTTATTGTGTTTAGCCATGTCTTTATCCCCCTATCATCCGTTTAAATCTTTTATGGATTACAAAACCTAACCTGCTTTTCTCGTAAACATCTTGCATTTTTATAGCGTTTTTCATAGAATTCAATTGACATTCTATTCTTATTCCAAATTTTTTTCGATTTTAAACGATAATTTTCAAATTGTAATCGAATTGTAATGTTTCTAAAACCTCACTGTTATTTAAATGAGTTAAATTAATAAATGTTAAAGAAAAACTAAATAAACACGTACATATTCGTTTAATTATAATCTTTCGGAGGTATATTATATGTTTAAAACTAATTCAAATGTTAAAGGTCTTGTTATTAAAACTAGTTTCGTAGTCGGTCTTGCTTCAGCTGCTACATTTGCAGCTAACTCTGATGCTTATGCAAATGTAGACATGAGCAAAGTCGTTGAAGAAAACAAAGCTGCAGAGGTTCAACAAGCAGAACAAACTCAAGCTGCTACTGAAAATGCAGTTGCTCAAGAAGAAACTCAAGTGGTTTCTACTTCTACTCTACGCCAAGGACAAACTGGACAAGCTGTTAAAGATCTTCAAACAAAGCTAGTAAATCACGGGTATAACACAAATGGAGTAGACGGAATCTTTGGTGCAGGTACCGAAGCAGCAGTACGTTCTTTCCAAGCTGATAAAGGACTTTCTGTTGATGGACTTGCTGGTCGTCAAACAATCTCTGCACTAGGTGGCGAAGTAGCTTCTGCTCCTGCTAGCTCAAATACTGCTCAAGCTTCATCTTCAAACGAAACCGCGTCTGCATCAGAAACAGCAACTGCTTCTGCTACAGAGTCAGTATCTGAAGATAATAGCGTAAGTGCTCAAACTCAAGTAGCTGGAACTCAAGTTTCTGCAAGCTACGGTTCTGTTATCGCAGCAGCTGAAGCTCAAATTGGCGCACCTTACTCATGGGGCGGCACTACTCCAGCTGGATTTGACTGCAGTGGTTTCATTAACTATGCATTTAAGCAAGAAGGAATCAGCCTTCCTCGTACTGCACAAGGAATCCATGATTCTTCTGCTAAAAAGTCTAAATCAGACCTACAAGCTGGCGATCTAGTATTCTTCACTGGCACGTATAGCGGAGCACCTACTGTATCTCACGCTGGTATCTATGTTGGCGGTGGACAATTTGTTCATGCTAGCAGCAGTGGCGTACAAAAAAGCAGCCTTAACGCTGGATACTGGAGCAACCACTACTACGGTGCAGGTTCTGTAAACTAAATATATTAAAATATAAATAAAAAAAAGCTAGAAGAGATGATCTCTTCTAGCTTTTTTATTACCCCATTTTTACAATCGTACGCCCTCTTACCTTACCTTCAAGTATATCCTTAAACACCTGATCAAGTTCTTCTAGCTTCACTTCAATGACTACTTCGTTTTCCAGACATGTAGGCTTCAAATCAGTTGCTAGTCTTTGCCAAACGTTTGTCCGAATATCCATTGGACAACGAACAGAGTCAATTCCTAGCCAATTAATTCCTCTACTAATAAAAGGAAGGACTTGAGTTGTAACATCTACTCCTCCAGCTAATCCACTAGTTGCGACAGATGCTCCATAAGAAAGAGTCGAGAGAAGATATTGTGTCGTTTTTCCTCCTACTGGATCAACAGCACCTGCCCATTTTGAAGGCCTGGTTGATTTATTTTCTTGATCAACCAACTCGTCTCTATTTAAGACTTCCTTAGCTCCTAGTTTCTTTAAATATTCTTCTTCGTTTGCCTTACCAGTACTTGCGGCTACATCATATCCTAAGTTGGCCAACATATTAACAGCAAGGCTTCCTACTCCACCAGATGCTCCAGCGACCACAACTGGCCCTTGATTTGGATGAAGTCCATTTTTTTCAAGCTGCTGAACTGATAATGCGGCTGTAAATCCTGCCGTACCAAGAACCATGGCCTCTCGCATGGATAGTCCATCTGGTTTAGGTACGACCCATTCAGCTGGAACTTTAGCATATTCACTGAAACCACCATGATGCCCTGTACCTAACCGGTAACTAGTTACAATGACTTCATCGCCTTCTTTGAATTGATCATTTGTAGACTCTACTACCACACCTGCTAAATCAATCCCTGGAATTAGTGGAGTGAACTCTGCGATTCTTCCTGTACGTCCAACCATTCCGTCTTTGTAATTGACACTTGAATAAGAAACCTTTATAAGTACATCCCCATTTAATTGATCTGTTGACCATTCTTCAACGCCTGTTTGTACAGGATCAGTTGATTGTAAAACAAATGCTTTAAATGCTGTCATTTTTGATCGCGCTCCTTATATATAAGCTATACCTTACTATTTCCGTCTTTTCATTCAATAAAACATATAGGTTTACATAATCATATTATAGAAAACATACAAATGACTTTCCCTAAATTAGCTTGAATTAATGAAAAAAGGGTAATGATACGTATTACAACCTGATTCTTAATAAAGGGGTGCCATCCATGTATAACCGTGCCATTTTACTATACAACATTAAAGCAGGACAAGACAAAATAACTGACCAACTAGCAGACGTTACAGAGCAGCTCGCCCCTCATGTTCATGAATTTACATTTATTCAAACACTCGAAAAAGGCGAATCTGAGGACGTTTGTGCGAGAATTGGTGCTGAGGTGGATTTAGTTCTTATATTTGGTGGCGACGGGACTGTTCATGAATGTATAAATGGGCTAATGAAGGTTGATGAAGAAAGCCGTCCCAAAGTCGCAATTCTACCTGGTGGAACATGTAATGATTTTGCCCGTTCCTTAAACATTCGTACTGTAAAAGAATCGATCTCAGCTGTATTGGCGAATAACAGCAAAAGGCTTGATATGGGTCAAGTGAACGATCGATATTTCTCGAATTTCGTAGGAGTTGGCTTAATTACTGAAGCCTCGCAAGCGAAAGAAGGTCATTTAAAAGAAAAATGGGGTAAATTAGGATACATTATGAGTGCAGTGCAATCATTAAAGGATCCAACTTCCTTCTCTTATTCTCTCCAAACTGATACCGAGACTCTAGAGGGTGAAGCAGTTATGATTCTTGCCATGAATGGTCATTATCTTGGAACAGCCGGACTATTTGTTCAAGATAATGTGATGGATGATGGAAAGCTTGACCTATATATCTTAAAAGAAGCCGGGTTTTCTTTATTGAAAAATGTATATAACAAATCAAGATCTGATACCGCTAAGGAATGGCTATCACAGGCAGAGGACATTGAAGTATTTCGTACAAACTCCTTAAAGTTAAAAACTGATAAGGCGCAATTAGCTGATTCAGATGGTGAATTGTATCTTGAGACCCCTCTTGATGTAGTCATTCATCAAAAGGCAATGGAATGGATTTATTTAGCTGAAGAATAGAAAAAACCCTAAGAGGATATGGACCCTCTTAGGGTTTTTAATTATTTTGAGACGTATGGATTATTTGATATCCAAAAACGATACGGATACTCTTTTGCGGCTCCGCTGTTATCAATTCCTATTCGAGGACCAACCTGAATATCGGTTGGAGCTGGGCCATCCAAAATATAAACAGGTGGCTCTGTAATGCTACGGCCATATGCAGCCATCGTAATTCCCATTGCTTTGGTTAGCTTCCCTGGTCCATTTGTTAAAAGAACGCCTTGTTTGTCTCTTCTTTTTCTCATAAGCTCCACACCATCAACAGGTTCAATTGCGCGAATAAGGACGGCTTCAGGTACATCTACAACATTGGAGACAATGTTAAACAAACAATGGGTGTGCATCACATATGTGTAGATGACCCCGGGCGGACCAAACATCACCTCCGTACGTTTGGTCCGCCTTCCATTAAAGCTGTGTGCCGCCTGATCCATTGTACCAAGATAGGCCTCTGTTTCAACAATTTGGCCAATGGTCGTTCCCTCAGAACTATCATGGACCAAAAGTTTACCAAGTAAGGTTTGGGATAACGAAAGCGTGGACTGTTCATAAAATGATTTTGGGAGTACGTGTGACATTTTTAATCCACCTTGTAATAAAAACTTGATAGCATTAGTCTTTCCGATTAGTCAGACTATCACTCTTTATTCGTACTCTGCACCTGTCTCTTCCATCAAACGTTCTAATTCAATAAGGAATTCATCTTCCAAACGGTCGTATTCAGCAAACAAGTCATCTGATTCGGATAAAAGATCATCGTCCTGACGGTAATGTCCTTCTACTTCTTTTTCACCTGCTTCGTAGAATACATCATTTGCATCAAGATATAAGGAGTGAAGCTCTTGAACATCTTCAGTTTCAGGATTAAGCGCTTGAAGCTCCTCGTAATATTCATCAAGCTCCGGCTTCAATTCACTTTCATATACCTCGTAAAATTCTTCATCTGATAAGGACTCTGTTTCAGTGAAGAATTCATCCCATGCCTCATCAATATCTGTTTGAATTGGCAAGATATGATCGTTATAATACACTTCGAGGTCATCGCCCACTTTATTGTTGCTATTACATCCAGTCAGAATAAGTGCGACACCTACTGAAACGATGGTTCCATGCATACTCCATTTTTTCATCTTCTGAGTCTCCTATTCTATTTTTTCTACGTTATTCTTTAAAAAGTCTACCACGTTTCAACAATTCTTTGCAAAGATATCCACGTATTCAAAAAGAGAGGAAAGCCATTAAGCCTCCCTCTCATCCGTTCATATGCTAAATTCTTCAGGCGAGAATACATGAACCTGTTTAGGTCTGCTGTAGACCAAATCCCCTACTTTCAAACCCAGAGGAGAAAATTCATTTTTAGGTAACTCAATGTCAATGAGTTCACCCTCGTTCACTTTTTCCGCTTCAATAAAAACAATCGGTCCTACTGGTTGTATATGAGCAATCTTAATAGGAAATGCCCCTTCAACTTGCGTCTGATGAAGCTCCATCTGGTGTGGTCGTATATAGCCAACGACTTCTTTATTTTCATGTTTAGGACTACCAGATGTTCTAAGCGTAATGGTACCAGAAGTTAAATTGCCTTCCTGCACACGACCTTTAAACAAATTCACATTGCCTAAGAAGTCAAACACAAATGGAGAATTAGGGTTTTCATACACTTCGTCCGGTGTGCCAATCTGTTCAATTCGTCCTTGATTCATAACAACGATACGGTCCGCCACATCCATCGCTTCCTCCTGGTCATGAGTCACAAAGATACTTGTCACATCAAACTGATTGTGCAGATTTCGGAGCCAGCGTCTTAGCTCTTTTCTGACCTTTGCATCAAGCGCTCCAAAGGGCTCATCCAATAAAAGAACTTCAGGTTGAACGGCTAAAGCACGAGCTAAAGCTACTCTTTGTCGTTGCCCACCTGAAAGCTGCGATGGATACCGTTTTTGTAAGCCATCTAGTTTTACAAGATTTAATAACTCATCTACCTTATCATTTATGTCCTTCTTAGATGGGCGTGCGCGGCGGGGACGCACTCGTAGTCCATATGAAATATTATCGGCTACGGTCATATGTGAGAATAGTGCATAATGCTGAAAGACAAAGCCAACATGTCTTGAAACAGCATCGACATCCGTCATGTCTTGTTCATTAAAGAAAATGGATCCTTCAGATGCACTTTCTAAACCTGCAATAATACGTAATAAAGACGTCTTTCCTGATCCCGACGGCCCGAGTAGTGCAATAAGCTCTCCTTTTTTGATGGATAGCTGAATTTGTTCGAGAGCTTTAAAGTCTCCAAAATACTTTGATACGTGATTGATTTCAATCGACATATAGAACACTCCTTACAATTGTGGACTCTTCTTCTCTACAATGTTTTTAATAACCAACGTAATGATTGCTAGAATCGACATCAGTGAAGCAACAGCAAATGCAGCTGTGAACATATATTCGTTGTACAAAATCTCTACATGAAGCGGCATCGTATTTGTTAAGCCGCGAATTTTACCTGATACAACGGAAACAGCACCAAATTCTCCGATTACTCGTGCATTACACAGGATTACGCCATACAGTAATCCCCACTTTATATTTGGTAACGTCACATGCCAAAATGTACGCCATCCATTCGCTCCGAGTGAAAGTGATGCCTCTTCTTCTGCCGTACCTTGAGCCTGCATTAAAGGAATCAATTGTCTAGCCACGAATGGGACCGTCACAAACATACTTGCAAGCACGATACCTGGCACTGCAAAGATGATCTGGATATTGTTGGATAAAAGCCATTCTCCAAGTAACCCGTGAACACCGAATAATAGAACAAAAACAAGACCCGCGATAACAGGTGACACAGCAAAGGGCAAGTCAATCAATGTAATTAAAAAGCTCCTACCTTTAAATTGAAACTTTGATAAGGCCCAAGCTGCCGTGACTCCAAAAATCGTATTAAGTGGAACAACAATCGCTACGGTTAACAAGGTAAGCTTAATCGCTGATAATGCCGCTGGATCCGTTATCGACTGAACGTAGACAGACCAGCCACCTGCAAATGCGCGAACAAAAATCGCTGTTAACGGTAGAATGAGTACAAGTGAGAGAAATAACAAAGCGATGGATAGGAGTACCCATTTCACCCATGCCTTTTTTCTCTTACGTTTAGAGTAAATAGGATTATGATTAATTGGGATCTCAGTATTCAACTTGTGCCTCCTTTATGTATGACGTTTAGATGCCCACCATTGTATAAGATTCATCAGAAACAATAGTAAAAATGAGAATAAGAGCATCACAGAAGCAATGGCGGTAGCTCCCTCGTAATTAAATTGTTCAAGCTGATTCATAATGAGTAATGGAGTAATCTCCGTTTTCATTGGCATATTTCCTGAAATGAAAACAACAGAGCCATACTCACCTAGTGCTCTTGCAAATGCTAGAGACATGCCAGATAACAGTGCAGGAAACAAAACAGGCATGATTACTTTTGTAAAGGTGTGAAACCCGTTTGCTCCAAGTGACGATGAAGCCTCCTCTAGTTCCTTATTAAGGTCTTTTAACACAGGCTCGACCATACGTACAACAAATGGTAAGCCGATAAAGATGAGTGCAGTCATGACACCAAGAGGAGTAAAAGCAATTTTAATTCCTAATAGATCAAAGTATTTACCCACCCACCCATCAGATGTGTAAATCGTAGTTAACGCAATCCCTGCGACAGCGGTCGGTAAGGCAAAAGGAAGATCAATAATTCCATCGATGATCTTTTTCCCTGGAAAGGAGTAGCGCACTAAAATCCAAGCAAGTAATAATCCAAATATTCCATTGATTAGAGCTGCAGCGAGTGCAGCTCCTATACTTAGCTTATACGACGCAACCACTCGCGGAGAGGTAACCGTCTCCCAGTAATCTGAGAAACTCATATTTGATGTTTGAATGAAAATCATTGAGATGGGAATTAGAACAATTAACCCCAAATACATTAATGTCATACCTAGTGTTAATGAAAACCCAGGGATGATACTTTCTTCTTTAAAGCGTAATGTTCTCATACGATCCTCCCTTTGCTATCTTATTGCTCATAGATTTGATCGAAAACCCCTCCATCACTAAAATGCTTCTCTTGAGCTTCTTGCCATCCACCAAACGTGTCGTCAATTGTAACAAGTTGGATCTCAGGGAAGTACTCACTAAATTCGTTTAAGATCTCTTCATTTCTTGGTCGATAATAATGCTCCGCTGCCAGTCGCTGCCCTTCATCGGTATACAAGTACTCAAGGTAGGCCTCTGCCACCTCACGCGTTCCTTTTTTATCAACATTCTCATCCACTACAGCCACAGGCGGCTCTGTTAAAATGCTAATGGAAGGTGCAACGATATCGAATTCATTTTCTCCCAGTTCCTCTGTTGAAAGAATCGCTTCGTTTTCCCATGCAAGTAGGACATCACCAATTCCTCGTTCAACAAAGGATGTGGTTGCACCACGTGCACCAGAATCAAGTACGGAAACGTTTTGATATAAATCGGAGATGTATTGCTTAGCCGCATCTTCAGAACCATATTCTTCCTCTGCCCATGCCCAACCAGCAAGATAGTTCCAACGAGCTCCTCCTGATGTTTTTGGATTTGGTGTGACCACCTCTACATCATCACGAATTAAGTCATCCCAATCTTGAATATTTTTAGGGTTCCCTTCTCGAACTAGAAAGGTAATCGTTGACGTATAAGGTGTTGAATTATCTGGTAATCTCGTTTGCCAGTCTTCAGGTATGAGATCACGAGAGTCATGTAAGACATCTATGTCGTAAGCAAGAGCTAATGTAACAACATCCGCTTGTAAACCATCTATAACCGATCTTGCCTGACTACCTGAGCCTCCGTGTGATTGATTAAATGTTACGGTTTGACCGGTTTCTTCCTTCCAATGGTCAGCGAATACCTTGTTAAAATCTTCATATAATTCTCTTGTCGGGTCGTAGGAAACATTTAAAAGATCAACCGTATCTCCATCACCTGTTGCTTGATCACTTGAACCACATGCACTCAACGCAATGAGCAAAACTGGAATGGACGTGAATATTAAAAATGAGTACGTGCTACTTTTTTTGATTTTCAATCGATTCCTCTCCTTTTACACTTTGTTTTATATATTATTAAGTATAGTGGTTTAGTTGGCTTTAAGAACAAAAAAAGAAGCCCTCCACTAATAAACGGTATTAGTAAAGGCCTTCGGTTGTCCGATCAGCAACTATTTTAATGTACTCATATCTTATCCATGCTTTTCCGATGTGTCAAGTATATTTTAAAGCGTTCGTGCGATCTGTTCTTAATTTGTGAGGTAACGTACATCTGTTCGATCGAATAAGGGAACCGCATCTGCCAAATAAAAGGTAACTAGAGGTGCTAACAGAATAACGACTAGAAAAAGCAAATCATACAAACGAACATTCGTTTCATAAAAATAAGTTCGCTCTGATGACTGAGTAAAGCGCTTAGCTTCCATGGCAACCGCAATTCGTTGAGCACGCCTAATACTTTGGGCAAGGAGTGGAATGGAGAAAAACTGAAGTTTTTTGTACATTCCCTTCAGCCCTTTTTTTGGAACAGCCTGTCTAATGATCATTGCATGTCTTAATGTTTGAAATTCATCAAACATAATTGGGATCATACGTATCGATGCTAGAAAGCTATAGGCATACTTTGAAGGAACTTTAAGCTGTTGCATCAATGAATAAAATAACAAGACCGGTTTTGTCGTTAACGCAAAAATCATTCCAAGTATGGCAAACGCCAGTGCTCGAAAGCCCAGATGAATTCCCCGATAAAAGCTTTCCTCACTAATCTGAATGAGTCCCCATTTAAACCAAATGGTATCTCCTCTTCCAAAAAAAATCATCGAGCTGGCCGAGGAGACAAACACTAATACAAAGGGAAGTGAGAATAGTAGCAAATAGCGTAATGGATGACCCGAGTACATATATAAAATCATACTCAGTGCTATTGTTAAGTAAGCTAAATGCGAAGGGTTATGAATGAAGATCATATAGAAGAACAGAAATACGGAAAGGATACATTTTATACTAGGGTTAACACGTGTTAACCAGGTTTCTTGAACACGATATAATGAGTTCATCGGCTTGCCACTCTTTTCATTTCTTTATCTACTTCAGAGACTTCTCCTTTTTCTACGTTCCAGACACGAGTAGCAAACGAACGAACAATCTCTTCATCGTGAGTCACCATCATAATTGTGACTCCTTGATTTTTTAATGAGTCCATCATTTCAAGTAGAGCAAATGTATTTTTAGCATCCTGTCCAAAAGTTGGTTCATCAAGCAATAAAACCTTTTGCTGTCCTACAAGAGCTGTTGCAACACTTAATCTTCTTTTTTGTCCCATCGATAGTTGATAAGGATGTTGCTGCTGGTGTTGGGTAAGCATAAATGCAGATAAGGTCTCATCTACTTTCTTTTTCAATTCAATTTGGGACCGTCGCTCTTGTTTTAACGTAAAAGCAATCTCTTCGCTTACGTGATTTGTAACAAATTGATATTCAGGATTTTGAAAGACAAATCCGAGAAGATCACTTAATTGATCCTTTTTCTTAACTAAAGTTTGATGAACCTTATATGTTCCTCTCGTCCGAAGCACATTCATTAATCCTAGAAGCAATGTGCTTTTGCCAGCACCGTTTACCCCGGTAATGCAGATCCACTCACCAGGGTAAACGTTTAACGAAGAAACAGTCAGTTTAGCTTCTTTTCTACGAAGCACTTGAAAATCCTTTAGCTCAATGATAGGAAGTTGGTTTTGATCACGACTTTCTGATGCCCATTTACGTTGTGTCAGATACTCCTGCCAAACATCTGGATACCAGATGCCGTATTCATGCAGGGTTTGTTTGTATGTTTTAAATATATAATCTGTTTGCCCATCTGCAATAATTTGACCTGCATCATTCAAAACAATAACTCTCTCAACGAAATCAAGAATATGATCAATTTTATGTTCAACAATAATCACCGTTTGGTTTTTCGTTATCGATTTAATGAGTTTCCAAATCTGTTCAGTGCCTAATGGATCAAGCATCGCCGTTGGTTCATCAAAAAAGAAGGTGGACGGCTTAAGAGCAAGAACGGAAGCCATCGCTAGCCTTTGTTTCATTCCTTGAGATAATTGCGAAATCGGTGTATGAAGTTCGTTAAGCTCTAAACCGACCAACTCAAGAACATGGTTAATTTGTTGGTTCATCTCTTCTCTTGGTACTCCTAAATTCTCTAATACAAAGGCGATTTCTTCATCTACATAAGGCATACAAAATTGACTATCTGGATCTTGAAAGACATAACCCCACGATTTTGGATGAGTGAGTTTTTTATATTTAAGTGGAAGATTTATAGCGGATGGCACCAAACCTGTAAGTACTTGAAGCAAGGTTGATTTTCCACTTCCACTTGGCCCAAGAATAAGGACCTTCTCGCCTTCGGAAATCTCAACGCTCAGATCTTTAAACAAAAGTGTGCCACTTCCAGGAAAGGTGAGCCTTAATTTCTCTACAGATGCACTCATATCTTTTATCCCTTTCCCTTCTTATGAATCTAACGTATCAAGATCTTTTTTAGAAGATGGTCTCAATAAATCAGTGACACCCGTTTTCTCAAGTGCCCGAACAAGATAGTAGGCGAATATGCCTGCAATCAGGATGCCACTAATGGTTCGTAATATGATCACTAATGTGACATTCCATCCAACAAGATCCGCCATGTAGCCTCGGTTCCAGTCCATCAGAAACGAGCCTCCTGCAGATGCTGCACCTGCAAGAGAGGTAGTAAAAATGGAGTAGCTTTTGTACAAAAACAATGCAAAGACAAGTTCAGCTCCAAGCCCCTGCATGATTCCATAAATTAATACCTCTAAGCCGTATTGTGAGCCTACAATAAATTCCCCTGAGGCCGCTGCTATTTCAGCAATAAGAGCCACACCAGGCTTACGAATAATTAAAAAGGCTACAGTAGCTGCGATAAACCACATACCATACATCAGTTCATTCACTTGAAGTGGAAATAGCTTTAAGCTGTCATTTACTGGACCCCATAATCTGTACACAATTCCGAAAACCACTGCAATAATGACTGTGACCAAGATATCCGTTAAGGTCAAACGCTTCATCAGTTCATTCCTCCTGTTTTTCTATTCCCACAGTTAGCCGAAAAAAAGAAGCCACTCCAAGAATGGAGTGGCTTCTTCATTACGTATACACTAATCCCTAAAGAGACAAGTCGCCATAATAAAAAGAGTCGACTCCACTTTCCTACGCTAGTATTATCTAGATCAGGTCAAGGGTTAAGGCAAAGTTGCCTCTCTCAGCTTACGCGCCCCTAGTGGAAATAAAAGTTTATAATGTTGTACATGTACATTTAATCATATTAACGTGAAGCCGACAATCTTTTTTTATGAATGCTTTTCTAAGACAGATTCTACTTCTAAAAGGGATGTAATCTCATAAGTCGGTTCAACTTCGGCAGTTGTTTGTTCTCTACGGTTAACCCAAATAGAAGGAATACCGGCTCGCTGAGAACCAAGAATATCAGTCATAAGGTTGTCTCCAACCATCATTACTTCTTCTTTCTCAAGCTCCATTAATGATAAGGCATGTTCAAATATGCCTTTATCAGGTTTTCCCTTACCATAAGCACCAGAAATAACAATATGGTCAAAGTAAGGAACTAATTCGGGCGTCAGCTCTAATTTAATATTTTGTAGATCGGGAGAGCCATTTGTTAATAGAAGAAGTTTGTAGTCTTCTTTTAAACGGTCCAATACTTTAAACGTTTCTTCATAAACGATTGGATTTTTTCGGCGTTCAAGTGGAAACTTCTCAGATAACTCTTTTGCAAGTTCTGAATTTTCTACTCCACACTTCTTCAAAGCAAGATCCCAGGAAGCTAACCGATACCCGGGAGCGAGATCTTTTAACTTCTGAAATTCCTCTTCTCGATCCTGAAAATTTGCCCATAAGCCCTCAAAGGGATTAATTCCAATCATTTGCGTAAAAGGAAATGTTTCATAAGAAGCATATAATTGCTTTGCTTCTTCCCTTACCGCATACTCGAGCTCGTCAGCATTAATACGTTCATCTTGTTCCGCAGCATAAACACATGTGGCGTCAAATGCTTTCTGAACACTTTTTTGATCCCATAAAAGGGTATCATCTAAGTCAAAAAAAACAGCTTTTATCATCAAGGATTCCCTTTCTTTAAAACAATTTAAATAAAGTCTTGTACAACTATTTTACTTCGTAAGTCCAATTAAACGGGTCTTCTATTCTACCTTTTTGAATGCCTGTCAATGTTTCATAGAGTCTCGCAGCCAAATGACCTGTTTCACGATTATTAATGAGCGACTGCTCACCTTTCCAGCTAAGTTCTCCAATTGGTGAGATCACCGCAGCCGTTCCTGTTCCAAAAGCTTCTTCAAGTCGATTTTCTTTAATGGCAAGTAATACTTCATTAATTGAAATTTTCCGTTCTGAAACTGGCATATCCCAGCTCTTCAGTAATTCAATAATTGATTTACGAGTAATTCCTTCAAGAATGCTCCCACTAAGTTCAGGTGTTACAATCTCTCCATCAATCTTAAAGAAGACATTCATGCTTCCTACTTCTTCGATGTACTTTTTCTCAGAACTATCAAGCCAAAGAACTTGAGCTTGACCATGAGCTGTCGCTTTATCTTGAGCTTTATATGCGGCAGAATAATTCCCTGCTGTTTTTGCCATCCCGGTTCCACCAAGAGCGGCTCTTGTATATTCGTCTTCTACGTAAATGCCTACAGGGGCAATACCCTCTTTATAATAAGAGCCTACAGGTGAAAGAATAATCATAAATTTATAAGATGTGGACGGAGCTACACTAAGGTTAGGTTCAGTCGCAATAATGAACGGGCGAATATACAATGAGGTTCCTTCATATGTAGGAATCCAATCCTTGTCTAACTTAACCAACTCATTTAAATAGTCTAAAACAATGTTTGTATCAATATCTGGAATACTTAAACGGTCACTAGATAAGTTTAATCGCTTAAAATTTTGCTCGGGTCTAAATAATAATACTCTGTCATCATCTGTACGATAAGCTTTTAGACCTTCAAATACAGTTTGCCCATAATGATAAATCATTGCAGCTGGATCGAGTGTTAAAGGTTGATAAGGTATAATTCGTGGACTATGCCAGCCATTTTCATTCGTATAATCCATGATGAACATATGATCAGTAAACGTTTTACCGAACTCAAGGGTCTCAGGATCTGGCTTTGTTTTATGGTGTGTTGCGGTCATAATTTCTAATGTTTGATCAGACATTTTAAGAAACTCCCCTTTTTATACCACGATAGTAACATTGTAACGTACCTATTATAACATGACTAAGCAAGTTTTGAATGAGCCTTATCCCTTAGTCTGTTTCATATAATTTCCAAGCTCAACAAACATAGCACCCATACGTTCAATCTCAGGAGAAATTACTCGTTTAACCCCTTGACTATAAAGCTCTTCTGATGTCACTTTCCCAACTGATACCGCAAGCACACCCTCTTCAAACAAGGTTAGAAGCCTTTGTTTTTTATCATACTTGGTAGCAATTGAAAACAACTCCCTTGCTTGAATGGCGGTTGTAAACGCTATGGCATCATATCGTTCGCTTAATAGTTCATCTAATAGAATAAGTACATCTCCCTCGTTAACGGAAATATGCTGATAAGGTAAGATCTCCTTGATCGTTGCCCCTTTTTCTTCAAGAAATGAATGAAGGACAGGTGCATTCATTCCGTGAAGTTGAACCATAACCCTTTTATGCTCTAAAGGAACATCTTCCATCACTTTTATTAGTCCTGCGGTTGTTCCATCCTCATCTCGCAAATCAGGAGTGAAACCATATTTTTTTAGCACTGCATGTGTTTTATATCCTCTAGCTGCAATTGTTGATTGGTTTAGTGCTTCAAAAAGCTCAGTATCAAACTTCCCCTTTTCAGCAAGTCTAAATAAGGTTTCTGTTCCAATCCCAGTTGTGAAAATAAAAGCGTCTGGTTTTTTTAAGATTGTTTCTTTAAATTCTTCTGCAACCTCAAGTTCAGCCAAAAAAACGGTACCTTGAAGAGATCTGACCTCGCTTGTTCCACCTTGTTTTCGAATAATGGTTTGCATTTCTTCTGTTTTTCTAGATGCAGTTAATGCAATATGACAATCTGTGAGACTTTTCATGAAGGTACATCCTTCCTCTTCGTATATAAACATTAATGTTTACGTTTGAATAAACTGAATATATCATGTTTTTGTTTTTTCGTTAAGTTTTTCATTTTAAATTATAAATATGGTACGTGAAATTATTAAGTTGAACAAAGGAAAGATACTTTTCTTTACCCTAGAATACTGACTTGGGCTAATCATCTTGCTATAGACCCACTCGATACCTGCTTGATACGATACAAAGGTGAAACTATTGTTGAAAGAGAGGCTTAAAATGGAACGTTATAGCCAGTTAAAAAAAGGTGAAAAAGGTGCATGGCTGAGTATTATTGTTTATCTTGTTTTATCAGCAGTTAAGCTTATCATTGGTACCCTTTTCTTCTCTGATGCGTTACGTGCAGATGGTTTAAACAACGTCACAGATATTGTGGCATCCATTGCTGTTCTAATTGGGTTACGTATCTCTCAAAAGCCACCTGATGCGAACCACCCTTATGGACATTTTCGCGCTGAAAACATTGCCTCCTTTTTTGCAGCGTTTATTATGGCTGCTATTGGTTTACAAGTGTTGGTTGAGGCGGTACGATCCTTTATGACTGAACAGTCACCACCTGATCCTATCGCAGGTTGGGTTGGAGCTGCATGTGCTCTTATTATGTTTGGCGTTTATCACTACAATAAGAAGCTTGCAAAAGAAGTGAATAGTCAAGCGCTATATGCCATTGCCGCTGATAATCGCTCGGATGCACTCGTAAGCGTCGGCGCCACCATTAGTATACTTGCCTCTCAATGGAACGTGGCATGGCTTGATACAGCCACAGCGCTTATTATTGGGTTATTAATCTGTTATACTGCTTTTGATATTTTTCAAAAAGCTACCCTTTCATTAACTGATGGGTTTAATGAGCAGGATTTAAATACGTATCGAGAAACCATCGAGGTCATTCGTCACGTAGAGGCTCTAAAGCAAGTAAAAGCGAGACAGGTAGGTTCCACCATCTATGCTGATGTTGTGATTGAAGTCCATCCGAATCTGAATGTGCATGAAAGCCACGACATTGCGGATCAGGTTGAGGAGATCATGAGGGAGAAACATCATATTTTGTATACTCATGTTCATGTAGAGCCTTCCAATCAACCTAAAGAAGAATGAGACCATGATGGTCCATTCTTCTTTAGGTTTTAAAAGATTCTGAAAAAAAAGTTTATGTTACATCTTAGCGGGTACATAAATAAATACATAAATAAGACGAGGTCAGAGACCCCGCCTTATTTCCATTAATCTAGAATGGTAACGTTAATTGTTTTCCGACCAAATGCTACAGCATCTCCGTGCGATTGCATGTAAAGGTCCACTTTGTTGCCATTGATAGCTCCGCCCGTATCACCAGCAATCGCTTCTCCGTATCCTTCAACGTATACACGAGAACCGAGTGGAATAACACTTGGATCTACAGCAATGACTTTTTGATTCGGATTAGCATTTAAGTCTATACCAGTAGCTGTTACCCCACTGCACCCAGCACAGTTTGCTGTATAAGCAGTTGCTTCAACTTGAATGGTTTGACCAGTTGCTTCACTTGATTGATTACTAGTTTGTGTTTCTTCTACAGATTCCTCTGCTTGAGATGATTCTTCTTGTGCAGGTTGTTCTGTAGCAGGTTCTTCTTCAGCTTGTGCAGGAGCCTCTTCTGTGGCTGGCTCTGATTCTTGTACAGGCTCAGCTTGCTCTGCAACTTCTTCTTGTTGTTGTGGCTGTTCCGTCTCAGTAGTGGTTTCCTGAGCTTCTGGTTCAGCGGTTACTTCTTCTGCTTTTGTTTCTGTTTTTTGCTCAATGACTTTTTCTGATGCTGTATAATAAAGCTCTTTAAATGTTTTTGGTCCAGCAATTCCATCTACTGAAAGATTATGCTGTGATTGGAATGACTTTACGGCTTCTTTTGTATTCGGTCCAAAGATTCCGTCCTTCCCGCCATTTAGAAAACCAAGCTCATTTAACTGGCCTTGTAATTCTTCAACGATCTCTCCAGTATAACCCTCTGTTAATACATGAAGGGCTCCAACTGTCTGAGCTCCAGCTACTCCGTCTGATTCTAACTGATATTTTTCTTGAAATGCTTTAACAGCATTTTGAGTTTCAATTGTGAACGTGCCATTTATTTCATCAGCGAAGAATCCTTTTTCGGATAACAACTCTTGTAGTTGCTCAACGTTCTTTCCTTCATCTCCCTTATTGAGAGTATCAAAATTGCTCGCTTCAGAGATACTCGGTGAAGCAAACAAAACAAATCCAGCTGTCGCGACTGGTAACGTTACATAACGAAGTGTTTTAAATGGAATTTTAGCATTCATCGTGCCAACCTCCTTTGATTTCAACCACTGCCACATACAGTACCAGTGCGCTAGAAATCTATCAATCCTTTAGTGACCTAATTAAACGAATTGAAATCTTAATGTAACAAAAGTCAAAGGAAGGTCATTTTCATTCCAGTATTTAGTGTATTGACAAGTCCATAATTTGAGATTTGCACATAATTACAGAGATTTAAACCGCATTTGGTTCGACCTAGTAAAAATGAACCTATAATCCATGCAAAAATGAGCTAAAAATAATGATTTCAACAGATTTCGCCCTATTTTAAACGCTTTACTATGTCATACATGTAACCATGCTGTTATATAAGCAAGATTCGACAGGTGCATTTCATACTCTTTCTCTCCATCGACCCGATTCAATTAATGATAAATGTGCAGTTTTTATCGCCGGGAATACGTACACTAGAGCTTGACTCACGCCAACCTTACGATACACACTTAACAGCGCTCGATTATAATCGTTCTTTAGTTCGTCTCCTATGTATCCTTCTAGCGCATCAATTTTAAGTAGGATTTCATCTGTTACTTCATATAACTCTCCCCAAACAGTATGGCTTGTCTCATCTACGCACACAGCAGGGTATCCTAAACTCGTGTCATACAGTTCCCCATAAATAAAGCAGCTTGCGTCAATACATGCCGCTCCAACTAGCAAATGACTATTTGATTCATGTTTTAAAAGGGTTCCGTATACAAAAAGCATTGGCACTTGTCATCATCCTTCGATTATTCTGTTTTTATTTAAAGTATCAGATTTTCTGAATATTGCATAGGCTGTATAAAAAAAGAGGTGTAAGATGCATTATACGTATATGGATCTTTTGGCTGAATATGGAATTGGAAGTGCTCATCCTGGAGGGTTTCGCTTAACAAAGAGCCTTATAAATCAGCTTCGCATTACCCCTACTCATCATATATTAGATGCGGGTTGTGGCACTGGACAAACCTCATCATACCTTTATTCTACCTTTAACTGTCATGTAAGTGCAGTAGATAATCATCCTTTAATGGTTGAGAAAGCCCGTAATCGGTTTAATATGGAGGATCAGGAAGTTACATTAAAGGAAGCATCTGTTGAAAAATTACCATTTTTAAATGAACATTTTGATTATATCCTTTCTGAATCGGTCACTGCCTTTACAAACATCCCCATAACGTTGTCTGAATTTAGTCGAGTGTTACGCCCTGGGGGACGACTTATCCTAAATGAAATGGTTCAACATCACCCAACTACAGAATCTGAACGTTTATCATTTAAGGAGCTTTATCAAACAAATGAATTACTAAAGCCTGATGAGTGGCGAGAACAGTTAACTACTTGTGGGTTCTCACAAATCGAATTATGGAAAGTCGAACCGATCTCAACTTTCGTTCAACAAAAGACTGATAATGAAAATGACTTCTTCCCTTCTGATGTTTTAGACTCCTCATTACAGAAAATCTGGGAACAGCATCAGATCGTTACTCAACTTCTCGCATCTAAGTTAGCCTTTTTACTTGTTATAGCAGTTAAACCTCAATCATTGGACCAAGACAGGCAAATGTAATGCCTGCCTTGGATGTATCCTTCCGATTATAATCTTGATTATTTGAGCGCTCCCAAGGGTTGTGGTATATTCTTAAAGATAGATATTTTGCTGTAGAAAGGAAGACTTGATTCATGGAAAAACAAAACATTGGTATTATTGGTGTAGGCGTAATGGGTAAAAGCCTAGCACTTAATTTTGAAAGCCACGGGTATTCCGTTTCAATGTACGATGTTTCAACTGAACGTGTAAAACGCATCGTAGAACTCGAGAAAAAAGAACGTCTTGTTGGTACATATAGCCTTCAAGAATTTGTTTCTTCATTAGAAAGCCCAAGAAAGATCTTATTAATGGTACAAGCTGGTGCCGTTACTGATTCTGTCATTAATGAATTAGTTCCATACCTGGAACCGAATGATATTGTAATGGATGGTGGGAATACATACTATACAGACACCATTCGCCGAAATGAGATGCTAGCAAAATCAGGTATTCACTTTATCGGAACTGGCGTTTCAGGCGGTGAAGAAGGAGCATTAAAAGGTCCTTCCATTATGCCTGGTGGCCAAAAAGAAGCATTTGAACTTGTTCGTCCGATGTTTGAAAAGATTGCAGCAAAAGTGAACGGCGAGCCATGTACCACATATATTGGACCAGATGGCGCTGGTCACTACGTAAAAATGGTTCACAACGGAATTGAATACGGCGATATGCAACTGATATGTGAAGCATACTGGTTAATGAGAGAGCATTTAGGCATGTCTTCTGAAGAGCTACATCAAACATTCAAGGAATGGAATGATGGTGAGCTAAATAGTTATCTCATTGAAATCACAGCTGATATCTTTACAAAGGTTGATGAGAAAACTGGTAAGCCTCTTGTAGATGTTATTTTAGATACGGCTGCACAAAAGGGTACTGGAAAATGGACAAGTCAAAACTCACTTGATCTAGGAGTTCCACTTCCGATTATTACAGAGTCCGTATTTGCTCGTTTTGTGTCTGCGATGAAGGACGAACGTAAAAAGGCAAGTACTATTCTACCAAAAGCTGAGGGTAACCCTGCTGAAGCAACACGTGAAGAATGGATTGAGTCCATTCGCCAAGCGTTATATTTCAGTAAAGTTATCTCATATGCTCAAGGGTTCTCACAGCTACGCATTGCATCTGAAGAATTCAATTGGGATCTCCAATATGGCCAAATCGCAAGTATCTTCCGTGGTGGTTGTATCATCCGTGCCGGTTTCCTACAAAACATCATGGATGCATATGAAAAAGAACCTAAACTGAACAATTTGCTTTTAGACTCTTATTTCGTAGAGATCGCTAAGAACTATCAGCAATCATTACGTGACATTGTATCACTAGCCGCTCAGACTGGTTTACCTACTCCAGGATTCGCAAGTGCCCTGTCATACTACGATAGCTATCGTTCTGAAACATTGCCTGCTAACCTTCTACAAGCTCAACGTGATTACTTTGGTGCTCATACGTACAAACGTATAGATGAAGATGGCGTGTTCCACACAAATTGGTTAGAGTCTTAAGCACAAGATTCACACCTAAAAATAAAAGGTAAATGATTCGTCACTGAATCATTTACCTTTTTTATTTTCATTTTAATAATAGCAAAACACGAACGAATAAAGCACATGATCCGCTACAGTGTCTTCCACACGCCCTGTTCCGTAGGAGTCGCGGTTTCTCCCTCCGCTCGTTCAAATAATAATATAAATGGCGGATGATTCTGTAATCGAATCATCCGCCATTTTCTAGTTGATTTTTAGTTATGTCTCAAGCTCTTTCCAAAAGATGTTACATTTCCTCGATTGGCCACCATTTGAATCCGTCAGCCTCAAGTAGTTCGTCCGCTTCTTTTGGTCCCATGGATCCAGATGGATAGGATGGAAGCTTGGTTTGATCTTCATCCCACGCTTCACTTATTGCATCAATATACGCCCATGAAAGATTCACTTCATCCCAATGTGCGAAGTTTGTGGCATCACCGATCATGCAATCATAAAGTAGTCGTTCATAAGCTTCAGGAGTGTTAATCCCATCAATACCATTGTTCGAATAGTTTAGATTAACTGGGCTTGTATCACCTGTTGTACCGATCTTCTTGCCATTCAACATTAAGCTCATTCCCTCATCGGGTTGAATGTGAATAACAAGTAAGTTCGCTCCGTTGTTCTCAACTTTATCGTGATACAAATTATGTGGCTGTGGCTTAAATTCAATCACAATTTTTGTTGATTTAGCAGCCATCCGTTTTCCTGTTCGAATAAAAAATGGTACTCCGGCCCAGCGATAATTATCAATTAACAACTTACCGGCTACATATGTTTCAGTTTGAGATTCTGGCGATACATTTTTTTCTTTTAAGTACCCTTGAACAGACTCCCCTTTATATGATCCTTGACCATACTGTGCTCGAACAAATGATTCAATGACTTTCTGGTTTCGTATCGGTCTTAATGCTCGTAACACTTTAATTTTCTCACTGCGAATTTCTTCCGTGCTAAGTCGCAGAGGTGGTTCCATCGCAAGAAGAGTAACCATTTGCATTAAATGATTTTGTACCATGTCTCTTAAAGCACCTGAATTCTCATAGTACCCACCGCGATCTTCAACACCAAGCTGTTCACTTGATGTCACTTGGATGTTTGCAATGTGCTGATTGTTCCAAAGTGGTTCAAACACAGCATTTGCAAAACGAATCACCTGAATATTTTGAACCATCTCTTTACCTAAGTAATGGTCAATCCGATAAATTTCATCTTCATGGAAAGCTTCACGGATCTCACTGTTTAATTTCTCTGCTGAAGGAAGATCATGACCAAATGGCTTTTCAATGACAAGCCTTGTCCATCCTTTTGTATCCGTTACACCTTCTGATTTTAAATACTGAGCAATCGTTCCAAAGAATTCTGGGGCCATCGCCATATAGAAAATACGGTTGCCGCCAATTTGATATCGCTCATCCAGTGTTTCAAGCATGTTTTTCAGATCTGTATATGATTCCTGGCTCGTTACATTAAATGGCTTGTAATAAAATTGATTACAAAACTCATCTAAGTTCGTATGATCGCCCTTAATTTCTGATTGGATGGACTCTCTTACTTGATTTCTGAGTGTCTCATCTGACCATTCTCTTCTCCCTATCCCAACAACGGCAAATTGCTCGCTAATGCTTCCTTGTTGAAATAAACGAAAAAGTGAAGGAAATAGCTTTCTTTTAGCCAGATCTCCTGTTGCTCCAAAAATGACAATAATTGATTTAGGCTGCTCACTGTTTTGCATAAGATACCTCTTTTCTGACTAAAATAGTTCATTCTTTACTTTTAGTTATGTAAGGAAGTAATTTTACTACCAAACTTCAATTAGTATACAGCAAAATCGTATTTTTAGAAATTTCTCTGCTTACTAATTTTAAAAAAAGTAAATCAGCTTGGCAAGATGGCGACAAGCTGATCAATGAAAACGTCATCTTATATAGTTGTAACTCTAATTTACCTAAACTATTCGTTTTGTGGTGTTGAACCTGTCTTTTTCATTCGAGGTCTCAACCTACGGATGGCAGTAACTAATAAAAGTGAAATAAGCAATACATAAAAGCTTGCAAAAAACCACCACGGACTGATGTTCCAATCCGCGTACTCTTGAAGCATGATGATTGGAGATTGATCAAACAATCCGTAGAGCATAATCGGAATATTAATGGATGCTAAGATGAATGGCCATGGAAAGCTCGCCCCGTCTATTGTATAGGCATCTCCAAAGATACTCATCATTAATGTAATGATCGCAAACCCGCCTGTTAGAAAAAAAGCAAGCCCATATGACGAAACCATCGAAACAATGGTTTTCTGAAAAAAGGTCGATGTCCAAATGCCAATGGCTGCGATCGTTATCATCGTAAGAATAAATAATCCAATGGAAGAAAGTAATAGTGACGGAGAAACGCCTCCATAAAGAAATACCATTGTGTATAAAGGCAAAGACGCAATTAGGTATAACATTAAATAAGCAAGCGATGCGATCATTTTACTTATAATAATGACAGACGATGATTGAGCCGTTGTAAGTAAAATAGGTAATGTTTGACGTTCCCTTTCAGAACTAATGACACCTGCTGTTAATCCTGGTGTCACAAAAATAAATAAAGCGAGTTGAAACAAACAAAGGACTAGAAAGATTCCCCTACTTTCCGCAGGCTGGAAGGCATGATTTGTATCAAAGCTCATATACGCACCCATATATCCAAGCACTAGTAAACCAAGCACTGTTAAGTAGATAGCAATGCCTAGATAGCTTTTAAATGAACGGAACCTTAGTTTTATTTCTTTCGTTAGAACAGGATTGTTTATCCACTTATTCATCGGTTGTCCACTCCTTTTGTGATATCCATAAAGATATCCTCTAAATCCGTGTCAACCTGGTTGAAGCTCAACAATGGCAATTGCGCTTCAATTGCTCGCCTTAGCAGGTCCTTCTGATCAAAATCAGAGCCCTTATATTCAAACTCAATTTCGCCTTCCTTTAAGGGTTGAATGCTGATTACATCCTCTTCCCTTTCTAAAAAGGCTATGACCTCCTGCTGGGACCCAAACGTCCGAATGTGAATGACTTTTTGTTGCTGTAGCTTATCATGAATATCACTCACAGTCCCATTTGCGACCAACGTTCCTTGGTCTACGACTCCTATCTGATCACACATCTCTGCAAGCTCCGGCAAAATATGAGAAGAGATAATAATGGTTTTATTCATAGACTTTAAGCTCCGTAGAATGTCACGCATTTCAACTCGAGCCCTAGGGTCTAGGCCCGATGCCGGCTCATCTAAAATAAGTACTTCAGGATTATGAATAAGACATCTTGCTAAACAAAGCCTCTGTTTCATCCCTCTAGAGAGCACATCAACATAATCATTTTCTTTATGGGATAATTGAACAAGCTCTAGTAATTCTGGAATCAGCTTTTTACGTTCGTTAATAGACAGTCCGTAACTCGCACCATAAAAATCTAAATACTCAGACGTTCGTAACTGATCATATACACCAAAGAAATCCGGCATATACCCAATTTTCCGTCTAACGTCTGTCGGATTCTGAATAACGTCTATTCCATCAATAAGCGCCGTACCTGATGTTGGAACCATTAACGTAGCCAAAATTTGAAAGGTTGTTGATTTCCCTGCTCCGTTCTGTCCAACCAACCCATAAACCGTCCCTTTTTTTACATGAATCGAAAGTTCATTAAGTGCCGTATACGAACCATAACGTTTTGTGAGATAGATGGTTTCAATCATTCTTAAATTCACCTTTCAAGTTAATCTGAGGAATATTTAGAGTATCTCTGGAGTCATTTTTATTCATTCTTATTTGAATGTCTCCCCAATCATCGATATAGTCTGAAGGGTCATCAAATGTCACTCCACCCGTAATCTCCTCATATGATTCATCCTTCACATTATATAGTTGAAAAATAGTTTCCGCTTCACTTAAAACAGTAAGGCTCATTTCGTTAAAAATAAAGGAATCCTCTAATAAATCAGTAGGAACTGTAAACATTAGCTCATATTGTCCGTTTTCAGCAAAAATGGTTCGTTCACCTAAAGATACTTCCTCTTCAAAGTATATATCACCAGTAAAACTGTATCCTGAAGGCATCAAATCTTTATTATCTAATGAAAGCTGACCTTGTTGTTCAGATTGAACATCTACAGGCTGAACAATTAAGTTGTTGACTTGAAGAATTCCTTCGCTTCCATTTAATAACGGATGTAGAATCGAGTCTTTTGACAAACCAGCAATAGCTGGCAACCCTTTTGAATATACCTCTTCAGAGAAGGAAGCCTCAAACAGACCGTTTTCAACAAGCTCTGGTAATGTTGAATCTTCTTCAAATTCATAGCGATAACTAGTACTCATAGGTGTAAATAACGTCTTGCCTGCTAATGTAAACGAAACTTGATTCGATTCTCCTTTTGCAAGAGGGCCAAGTGTAACTTTCTCTGTCCCTGCCATGAAGTAAACAGCTTCGTAATCAAAATTTGTCCGATTTGTAATCGTTCCTTCAACCTCATTATTTTTGAACGTTAAATCTGTTTCAAAATTCCCAGCCTCTACATTTGAAATTGCTCCAACGGCATTAGAGATGGACCAGAATTCTCGGTCTCGAAAAGTAAGTAATTGCTCTTTATCTAGATGGACCACACTCGAATTTGTTTTCCTGTCAAAAGAATTAAAGTATATGCTATCAATCAATGGGACTGGTGCAAAATCTTGGTCTTTAAATGATAATAGATAGGTCCCTTTTTTATTATTTAAAAACGATACACTACCAACACCATATCCAGCGCCATTACGGTCTAACCGCATAACTACATTTTCATTTAATTGGTGATCCTTAATTCGGTCCTTTCCACCCACAATAAATATAGCAAAGCAAAGAAAAAGTGAAATAGCCGGAAGAATCCACCAAGCATGCTCACGCTTGTCTGCTCTCCTTAAAATAAAATAAATCAATGGACACAAAATCAGAACGTATCCAGCAAATATCATGACTAGATTTCGGATTGGAATAAAGGAAGAAGGAAATAAATTCGAGATACTCGTAAAGGAGTTCCCATAATTTTCATATTCTGATGCTCCATAGAAGGTTGAACCGTTTTTAACAAATGGGTTAAACCATTGACTCCATGCTTTTTCTGCCCCGTCCCAATCCTCGAGATCATTTACTGTTGGGCTAACTAACAATTGAGCCATTTCACCTTTCCCGCTTTTAGTACTGATTAAAACGGGATCCTCGTCTTCGGTTTGCACATGAATAATGGCAGCTTCACGAGGACTGCCTGTATATAATTGAACTGTATCCTCGGTGTAATCTATATTCGTTAGTTTCTTTAGGAAACTTGCGTTTGCAGCTATTTCCTCTTCTAACCCTTGCATAGGGAGCTCAGTGGCAAATACTGACTGCGCGATTCCCTGAACATCTCCTGTTAATAATAAGGTTCCTCCTTCATTCACCCATGAAGCAATGACCCTTTGTTGCGTTTCACTTAAAAGATTCAAATCATAATCGGATATAAGTAAAACAGATAACATATTTAATCCTGTCCCTAACTCAGGAATTTTTTCTGCTTTAACCTCCACTACCTCAAATCGATTATCTGCTATAAGCTTCATCGACTTTAACGATTCGAACCGTTCTATAGAAGGAGAAAGAACTCCAATCACTAAGTCATCGTTATTCATTCCAGTAGCTGTTAAAAGCGTTTTCCCTTCAAACAGTAGTTCCTCTCCATCGTCCCAGCCGCCCTCGTAAAATCGAATCGTCTTAACCGTAGTACCATTCCCAAATCCAGACATAGCCGTGTAATCGAAACTAGGAATGCTTACAGTGAAGGAAACTTCTGATTGAGCAGGTACATCAACAGACTTTATAAAGTCTGTCGGTTCTGTTGAATAAGAAGGATTAATGCTGAAGGCCAAATCTCCCGATATATCTCGATCACTTACGTTGTTTATCGTGACAACAACGGGGAATCCAGTATAAGGGTTTGCTTTATTTTCAAAGCCGATATCCATCTGAATGGATAAGTCTCTTTCATTCTCTGCTTTCACAGTGACCGGAAACATGATTAGTGCAAGCATCACTATGATGATACAAATTAGACTTTTTTTGCTCATAAAAATTCCCGCTTTCCGCTCAATATCTTTCTTTAAACTTCTTTTAAGATAGCATAATTACGTTTGTTTCTTTCTCAAGTTTTTCTAAATTTTTTTAAGTAAGTGTCATAATTCGTCGAAACACCTACAGCCTTTTGTATATAACTGTCGGAAGAAATATAGAGGAAATAGAAGGAATTAATAGAATATTTGTTAATGAGAATAATTGATCGCGGGGGACTAGAGAATGAGATCGATCATAAGAAAAAAAGAAATCATAAAAAACCATGTTTACACCAATAGCGAATTAGGTAGAGCGACAACTCTACATGAGTTTTCTATAGAGCATTCATTGGAACGCGAGGAACTTTACCAGATATTAGACTTACTGGTTGACGATGCAGTTATCCAATGGACAAGTGAGGAACAAGTTGTATCATTTCCTTTACCTGAATGGTATAAGGAGCAATTACAGCAAATAAGGAACTGTCATTTATCGGCTTTAGAGCAACGACAACTCTATTAATATGTAGCATTATAAACAACCGACAAACGTATCACATATGTGAGGTTTGCCGGTTGTTTGATTATGTAATTAGGATGACATTATTCGTTACTTAAGGTTTGAACAAATTTCTCGAATCGTTTATTTTGTTCATTAAGAAGTTCAATGTTTTCCATAAACGTAGCAACTAATTGTGCCTGATCAGATGAAGCACTCGAAATTTCACTAATTTCTTCTTGCATTCGCTTTACTGAGTTTTGAACATTTGATACGTTCTCATCAATCTGATTCGCCGCTTTCTTTGTCTCGTCAGAAAGCTTACGAACTTCTGTCGCTACAACGCCAAATCCAGCACCCGCTTGTCCAACTCGTGCAGCCTCAATTGCTGCATTTAAGCCAATTAAGTTTGTTTGTCTTGAGATATCGCCAATAAAGTTCGTAATCTCAGCTACACTTCCTGACTCATCGACTGTCTTTATTGCATTTTTTAGTAATTGATCTGAGGTTGCTGAAAGCTGTTCAGAATGCGCAGCCACTTGTTGAATTCCGCTCAGTAAATTATCCGAAATCGATGAAGTCTGAGTCATTAATTCAGTTAATTTCTTTTTGTTTTTATGGCTAAAATTCGCTGTTAGAACCGCAACAATCTGTCCTGCCTCATCTTTTACTGGAACGAATACCACATCGAATGCTACTCCAAATAATTCTTCTGGAATTGCTCCGTATGTTACCTCGTTATTCTTAATATCTTTAAAATTTGTATGAGGTTCGACTAAAGGGTCCCCTGGCTTTTGCCCAATTTTTAGCGATTCACTGTCAGACCAATATAATACTTTCTCATGATCATATACAGATAACGCGACGTCCCCTTTAAATAATTGTTTTATAAATGGCATACTTGCCACTAATCCTTCAACGATTGACATCTTATTTACCCCTTTCTCGAAATACTTCTTTTGTATCGGCTATTTCATCTATTTAGTTAACAGCATCTTACAAATATAAAAGAAGCCTTCCTAATGAATTCTCACTAAGAAGGCCTTTTTTTCTTATATATTGTTTAAAGAGTGTACGTATTGCTTAAATTGCTGATTTTGCTCATTAAGCAACTCTATATTTTTCATAAAGTCTGTCACTAATTGAGCTTGATCATTTGATGCGTCAGTTATATCACTAATTTCCTGTTGCATTTGTTTGATGGAACCTTGAATCTTGGACAATGTTTCATCAATTTGATTAGCTGCTTTTTTTGTCTCATCTGAAAGTTTGCGAACTTCTGTTGCAACGACTCCAAATCCAGCACCTGCTTGCCCCACGCGAGCGGCTTCAATCGCTGCATTTAAGCCAATGAGATTCGTTTGCCTTGAAATATCCCCAATGAAATTCGTAACCTCAGACACTGCGTTAGATTCATCAACCGTTTTGACAGCATTTTTTAATAATTGATCCGAGGTTGCCGATAATTGCTGTGAATGGGCAGCAACCTGCTGAATCCCACTAAGAAGTTGATCAGAGATCTCTGAGGTTTCACCCATTAATTGTTCAATATGATCCAATTCCTTGCGACTACTATTCATACTTAAAACGGCCACGATGCGATTATCATCATCTAAAAAAGGAATATACGTAATATCATAGACGTGTCCGTAAACTTCTTTAGGAATCTCGCTATACGTTACACCTTTATTTTCAATGCAACTAAAATTTTCAAACCCTTGAACGAGCGGGTCCCCTGCTTTCGCTTGAATATCAAGGGTAGAACTACCGCTAAAATACAAAATCTTTTCTTCATCAAAAAGGCTCAAAGCTACTTCTCCTTTGAACGCTTTTTTCAAAAATGACATATTTCTTGTTAATCCTTCAACAAAATCCATTCCATACTTCCTCTCTATCTATCAGCGTATGAAGAATATATCGGAAGAGAGGTAGTCATCGTGTAGGTAAGAGTCAACAAAAAGTGCTGTAAACCCATGTAAAACTATGTTTAGAGCACAAAAGGAATTATTGAAGAACTGAATCAATTGCTTTTAATTCTTCAGTTGAGAATGATACGTTTTGAAGTGCTTGAACATTTTCTTTAATTTGACTTACTTTGCTTGCCCCGATTAAAGCGGAAGTAACATGACCTTCTCTGAGCACCCAGGCTAAAGACATTTGCGCAAGCGTTTGTCCTCGTTCATGTGCAATCTCATTTAAACGGTTTAAGCGTTTTACCAGATCTTGATTGATCTGTTCTTCACTTAAAAAATGACTCGCTCCCCCTGCTCGTGAATCAAGAGGTACAGAACCGTCTAAGTATTTGTTCGTTAAGAGCCCTTGAGCTAATGGACAGAATGCAATGGATCCGACCCCATTTTCATTAAGCACCTCAATTAAGTCATCTTCTATTCCGCGATTTAACATCGAATAATTTGGTTGGTGGATAAGTAAGGGTGTGCCTAAATCAGCTAGTATACGAGCTGCTTCTTTTGTTTGGGCAGGACTATAGCTTGAGATCCCAACGTAGAGTGCTTTCCCCTGACGAACAATCTGATGCAAGGCACCCATCGTTTCTTCTAGTGGTGTGTCTGGATCTGGTCGATGTGAATAGAAAATATCAACATAATCCAATTTCATTCGTTGTAAACTTTGGTCTAAGCTTGCAACCAGATTCTTTTTAGAACCCCACTCACCATATGGTCCTGGCCACATGTAATAGCCGGCTTTTGAGGAAATAATTAATTCATCCCGGTATGGTGCAAAGTCCGTTTGAAGGATTCGTCCAAACATTTCTTCCGCCGAACCTGCGGGAGGACCATAATTGTTTGCTAAGTCAAAGTGAGTAATGCCTTGATCAAATGCGCTTCTTAACATCGCACGCCCATTCTCATATGAGTCAACCCCACCAAAATTATGCCAAAGTCCGAGTGATAAAGCAGGTAGCTTAAGGCCAGATCTTCCAGTTCGGCGGTAAGGCATTTCAGAATATCGTTTTTCAGATGCAACATAACTCAAAGTACCATCCCCTTAGTAAGCGTTATCATTATGTTATAGAGTATCACATCGAGACAATAGTGTCTTGTGTGAGCTCATAGTTTATAAATCTCGTTTTTTGTCATCATCTTGAATTTGAATGTTGAATTGATTTGAATATCCACTCATGTCTACTTCATCAGAAGCTTTGCGATTAATTTCAATCTTGTGAGTGGCCCTAGGATTTAATTGAATTGGTTCCCAATCGTCTAACAGAAACACTTCATTCCACTCATAATCAAAATCATAGATATTTAAAAGAAATTCTACGTCATCTGATGAATGGTTTTTTAGTTCCACCACACACATTGTATCTCTTCCATCATACGTGCAAGAGGATTCCTCATCATTATAAGTGACAGCATCAACCCCAGTGGCAAAGGTATATTGATAAAGTTCGACCACTCTCATTGGCAACCAACCAATAATGATGACCATCAAGACGGTGAGAACGGCACGATGATAAGTGAGCGAGCGAACAAAAAGAACAATTGAAATGATATAGAGGATTAAAGAAATCCACTCTAGCCATTGTACACCTGTATGGCCGCTAAGATTAAAAACAAACACATCATTTGATCCAGATCCAATAAATCGAATATTCGGATAAGGAAGCCGGTATATCATCAGCCCGATAAAAATAAGTATAGAACTAAAAAGAAACCATTTATTACGAATCATACGCCACCCGCCATTGGATTTTTTTATCAATCATAGCACAATACGGTATGAAAATTTAAAAAAGCTACAAAACATTTAATGTTTTGCAGCTTTTAATTAATAGATTAACCCAACAACAGTTGCAGTTAAAAAGCTTACTAATGTGGCACCAAACAATAATTTTAAGCCAAATCGGGCAACCATGTTCCCCTTTTCTTCATTTAATCCTTTTACCGCACCAGATATAATTCCGATGGATGAAAAGTTTGCAAAAGAAACAAGAAATACAGAAACAATGGCTTCTGATCTGTCACTTAATGAACCAGCACCTTCAGATAGGATTTGCATGGCGACAAATTCATTTGAGACTAACTTTGTTGCCATAATACTACCCGAATACACCGCTTCATTCCATGGCACACCCATTAGGAATGCAAATGGAGCAAAGATATAACCAAGTAAGTCTTGGAATGAAATACCGAGGACTGCATTAAATATTCCATTAATCATCGCAATTAATGCGACAAAACCAAGAAGCATGGCAGCAACCACAACGGCTACTTTAAACCCATCCATTATGTATTCACCAAGCATTTCAAAAAAGGACTGTCTTTCCTCATCTTCTACAACGATCAAATCCTCTTCCTCTGATACTTGATAAGGATTAATAATGGATGCAATAATAAAGCCACCAAATAAATTTAAGACGATCGCCGTTACAACATAAGCCGGATTAATTAATGTCATATATGCTCCAACAATTGACATTGATACGGTAGACATTGCGGACGCACACAGCGTATACATCCGGTGTTTTGGTAACAAATGAAGCTGTTTTTTTAAGGAGATAAACACCTCAGACTGCCCTAATATAGCTGAGGCCACCGCATTGTATGATTCTAACTTTCCCATCCCATTTATTTTACTTAACGCAAATCCAATGTACTTTACTATAAACGGTAGTATTCTCCAATGCTGCAGGATACCGATTAATGCTGAGATGAATACAATTGGCAATAAAACATTCATGAAGAATGGAGACTCTCCTGGATTCATCAAACCACCAAACACAAATTGAATTCCTTCAGCTGCATAGTTCAGCAACTGTTCAAATCCGTTAGCTATCCCACTAATTATAAACTGTCCAACACTCGTAACGAGTAGTATATATCCTAAAATAAATTGTAAGACAATCATAATAATGATTGGACGTAATTTCACCTGCTTTTTATTACTACTTGCAAGCCAGGCAATGACTAAAAAGAGGAGTAACCCTAGTCCTCCAATAACATATTTCAAGATGATCCTTCCTTTCCTTTCAAACATAACCGGTTCTAAGTACTAAGTACGCTTGAACCTTTTGTTAGTATGACATAATCAGTCCCCCTACATACAAGAGAAAACCTTCACTTGATAAAATGTTGAAAAACTAAAACTGTTTACACTCTTTGCCCTTATTTGAATTTAGCCAAACAAAAAAGCAAACACTGAAATTAGTTCAATGTTTGCATTAAAGATCAACTATTAAATTTTGCTGCCAGTCGTTCAAAGTGGCTTCTCCACTTCTCAGCTAAAACCTCTTGTTGTAAGAGTAACTCCATTTGATTCAGATCTTTTATTTGTTGAAAAAACAAACGATTTGCTTGAAGTACAGAAATCCTGTGTTTTCCTCTTTCCTTAAGCTGAATCGACGAGTCTGGTCTGATCATACCCTCTTTTACAACTTTGGCGAAGTAACCTGTATAACCGGTTTCAATCATCTGTTTAAACAGCCCTTTAAGCCCTGTACTACGATCAATGGTGTTACATGGGACGCGCCCCTGTGTAATCGTTACGACCGCCTCACCAATTTGATAGATGTCCCCAATACATACCTCCTCTTCAAGCATGCCTTTAACGGTTAAATTCTCACCAAAGGCTGCTTTATCAAGAGAATTATCGTATGTGTTATTCCAGTATTCATAGCGCTCATCCGCATAAAAACAAACCGCACGCTCTACTCCACCATGATGCTTTAAGTCAGCAACTCCGTCTCCGTCAAATCCATCTACTTTAAGTAACACTTCTTCTGTTGATTGTTTTTTTATAGCTGTACTCATTTCCTGGTTACCTGCGTATTGCATAACCTTTGGCTTTCCAACTGCTACATTTAATAACTGATAATTCCCCATGAAAACTCCTTTAACGCTTTTTCTTTCATCTTATCAGATGATTTTAATGATTGGCACACTTTTTCGAATTTGATAGACAAATCCATTCCCCATATCTATGTAAACGTTGTGGCGCTCCCCTAATCAAAAGAACAGGGAAACGGGGTCCATTTTATGGCTGTACGACGTTCCCAGCATGTAAACATACCGAAGCTCTTCCTTCTTAACTATAAAAAGGTGCTTAATGACTAAAATAGAGGGACGAATGGTACAGGATCATTCGTCTTTTTAACTCCAATTGCGTTTACATAATATTATTATATCAACCTACGCAACCACTTCCAATAAGTGGTTGCGTTTTATTTTGTGTCGGTGTACTATACAATTAATACACAGCATCACCGATAACAAATAATTTCTTTACATAATTTCTTGATTAAAACTTTAGAAAAGCTTGAGAAATAACAACCATTTTTTATGCTATCTTATTAATCATGGTTTGATTTTACGCATACATATCTTACATGCTTGTAAGATTTCTGAAAGAATAATGGATTTAAGCTTCTATTTAATTATCGTATTCTATAAATACTCATTTCTACATTACATCTAATTAACTGTTCTTAAAAAGGGGGTTATTAACCATGAGAATTGCATTGTTTACCGATACGTACCATCCACAAATTAATGGTGTCGCTACCTCAATTATGGTTCTTGAAAAATATCTTCAACAAAGAGGTCACGATGTGTACGTTTTTACTTCTTCAGATTCCCATGCTGACCTACTTGAAGAAAATGGGAAGGTTTTTCGTTTCCCTAGCTTAGGAGCTTTGTTTGTACCAGAACGTCGCTTAGCTGTTGCGGGGTTATCAAGAGCCTCTCACTTAATCGAGAAATTAGAAATTGACCTTATTCATACGCATACTGAATTTTCTATGGGTGTAATGGGAAAAATGCTAGCAAAGAAATATCATCTTCCTTGTATCCATACGTATCATACGATGTATAAAGATTACTTACACTACATTGCAAAAGGAAAGTTAATCCCCCCTTCCCTAGTAGGAATCTTATCGCGTCTTTATTGTAAAAAAACATATGCTGTTATTGCTCCTACAGAAAAGGTTAAAAAACAGTTAGAGCAGTACAATATTCGCGGATCAATCCGCACCATCCCAACTGGCATTGATTTTGGAACCTTTAAGCGTGACTTTAAACGAGCTGAAATCATCCACCTTTTAAAAGAAAAGCTACAGCTTCAATCAACTGATACGGTTTTATTAAGTGTAGGTAGAATCGCTCAAGAAAAAAATATGCGAGCATTAATAGAATCACTTCCAGCCCTTCTTCTAAAGCAGCCTTCAATAAAGCTTGTAATGGTGGGTGATGGGCCTGAAAAGAAAGAACTCATGCAATTGACGAAAAAATTAGGATTAACTGAGTATGTAAGGTTTACAGGGGCCATTCCTTGGTCTGATATTCCAGCGTACTATCAAATGGCAGACTTATTCTTAAGTGCGTCTACTTCTGAAACTCAAGGGTTAACCTATATTGAAGCAATGGCTTCGGGATTGCCAGTCGTAGCAAAAAAAGATCCAAGTATTGAGGAGCTTCTGATTGACCAAAAAACGGGCTTTCTTTTTCAAGAGGATCATGAATTAGCTGAAACACTCATTCACATTCTAAACCAACCAGAACAATTTCGTTCCATTAAGCAACAGGCTAAACGGCATATTGAGCGCTTATCTGCTGAGCATTTTGCTAATCAGATTGAACAAGTTTATGAAGAAGCTGTTTATTCCTACGCAACATCGCATCACTCATTTCGAACACTTAACAAGAAAGAGAGACTCTCATGATTCGATTAACGATGTATTCATCAGCTGAAAAAGTAAAAGGGCAAGGCGTTGCTTCAGCTTATCGCGAACTAATAAATTTATTGTCAAACCAAACAGACTTGTATGATATGAAGCTAAATACGTATCGTCATGCAGATATTTCTCATTACCATACAGTGGATCTGCCCTTTTACTTATCAACGTTTTCAAAGAAACGCGGAATAAAAGTTGGCTATGTACACTTCATTCCTGAAACGGTTGATGATAGTCTTCAGCTGCCTAAGTGGTTTAGACGTTTTTTCTATTCGTACCTCATTTCTTTTTACAAACGAATGGACAAACTTGTTGTTGTGAATCCCGCATTTATTTCGAAGCTAGAAGCATACGGAATTTCAAAAGAAAAAATTGAGTACATCCCAAATTTTGTATCAAGCCAAACGTTTTATCCTATGGCTACGGTTGACAGAAACCAATTAAAAGATCAACATGTTCCCTCTAAAGCATTCACAGTACTTGGAGCAGGACAAATTCAACAGCGCAAAGGTGTAATTGATTTTATAGAAGTGGCTAAGAAGCTTCCTGATGTTCAATTCATCTGGGTTGGGGGATTTTCATTTGGAAAAATAACGTCTGGATATAAAGAGCTTAAGTTGATCGTAGACAATCCACCAACAAACGTTTTGTTTACTGGAATCGTTGATCGTAACCAAATGAACATGTATTTTAACCTAGCCGATGTGATGTTCCTCCCATCGTTTCACGAGCTTTTTCCAATGACTATTTTAGAAGGGATGAGCTGCGAACGACCTATATTACTTAGAGATTTAGAATTATATGAAGACATCCTGTTTGACTACTATCTTAAAGCAACGTCTATTGAAGGATTTGTAGAGGAGATCATTCAATTAAAGAATAATCCAGATTATTATGAAGCGGCAAGGCTATCTGCGGCTAAGGGAGCGTATCACTACTCTGAAGAGCGATTAACGAATATTTGGCAAGACTTTTACCATGGTCTTGAGGGTATAACAAAATGAAGTCGGTCCGAAGTCACCTACTAAATATATCCTTACTAATGCTCATTACTGGTGGGGTTCTTTTTTTTATCTTCCGTAAGCTAAGCTGGTATGACGTGAAAGACGAACTCGCAACCATACAGCTGGGCTGGTTTTTCGCTGGGGCTGGTGCCATCATATTAAGCTGGTTCTTTGAAGCCGTTGTTCTACATAACATGACCAATACAGACAAAACGAAAGTGCGATTCGGTTCTACATTTAAAATCACAATGGTTGGTTTGTTATTTAATAATATTACCCCCTCCTCTACTGGTGGGCAGCCCGCACAATTGTTCATGTTATTTAAACGTGGGGTAGAGGTTAGTAAAGCAAGCTCTGTGCTGCTTATTAAATTTATCTTATTTCAGACGATTTTAGTATTTCTCTTTCTTGGATTACTTGTGTTTGGTTATCAAGACCTAACCGCCAGTGTCCCAAACATGAAGTACTTTATCTTGATTGGTTTTATCGTTAATTTGAGTGTCATTACCTGTTTGCTTCTGATCTGCTTTAGTAAAAAATCGGTACTGTTTCTCATACGGTTCATTATATATCCAATCTCTTTGTTTAAAAAAGCACTAGCTGAAAAATGGCGACTGTCTTTAAATGAAAAAGTACTTACATTCCACGATGAGAGCAGAAGACTTATCCATGAGAAGGCGCTCCTCAGTCAATGTTCACTGTACACCATCTTACAGCTGTTGTTCTTTTTGATTGTTCCTTACTTTGTTTTTCTAAGTTTAGGATATAGTGAGTTAAGTTTCTTTAGTGCAATTGCATTTCATGCGTTCATTATGATGTTTGCCTCAGTCATTCCTACTCCAGGGGGAAGTGGTGCAGGGGAATACAGCTTTACACTGCTGTTTGGTACGATCATCGGACAAACTGATTTACTTGTTGGCCTTTTACTCTGGAGAGTTCTCACAGCCTACAGCCCTGTCATCATAGGTGCATTAAGTTTCGTCATACGCTCAAACAAACCGTCAAAAGAACCAACCGAAGGAGTGTCCTAATTGGATGCTTCTTTTTTTGGTCTAGTCGTTAATCCAGATTCATACAGATAGATGGAACCCTCGCAGGAAAGGAGGCTTGTATGATTACGATTGCCGGAAAATTGACAACAGATGCCCAGTTAAATACAATGCCACTGTCTTCAAAACGTCGAGCGGTGCTAAGTAGCATCGCTACAAACCAAACGATGTATTCCTTTCAATCAATGGAGGAGTTACTTTTTGAGGTAAAAGTCAGAGCGAATACAACGCAAGCATCTTATGACTTAGCTACAAGTGGAGTCGGGTTTGCTGACTTTGATCATTCAACCTGTAACCAGGCACTTTGGACGCTTACAAGAGAGGGCGGATTTCTTCTCAAGCCATCTATTACTCCTCAAAGGGGGATAGACGATATCTTTAATAATGGTCGCTTGTATTCTTTTGAATGTGCTGTGGCAATCATTATTATCTTCTATAAAGCTACCTTGGATTCAATCGGCGCCACTGCATTTAATCAGTTGTTTAGAGGGCTTTACTTATATTCGTGGAGATATGACGAGGATCTTCATTTAATAAGTCATTCAGGCTCTGAATTTTTACCAGGGGATTGTGTGTATTTTAATAATCCTGACTTTAATCCAGCTACCCCCGAATGGCGGGGAGAAAATACGATTGTGATGGATTACGACTTGTATTTTGGTCATGGAATTGGGATTTCGCCAGGTGCGGATATCATTAAATCGCTTAATGAAGAACGATTCCCAGGAGCTAGGCAATCTGCATACCTTGAGAACCGAATTACCCATCCTGAATATAGATACCTAGGCTAAAGGAGTTGGGGACATCATACATGTCTCCAACTCCTTGTTGAGTTACTGAATCAAATAAAGCTCCATTCGTTCAACGATATCGTTTGTAAGATAAAATGAAAGTTCAACTTGCGAATCACAATAAATGATTTGTTGCACGTAAGGCTCTTCTTCCTTCTCTTCATACACCTCACCATATTGGCTAATTACGTCTTCAAGCGGAGCCCCAAGTGATATCCCTTTACTTGTCTTCACCTCAGGATTTAATGAAGTCATATGAACAACTTGATTAGAAGAATCAAAGGAAAGTAACATCTGTTCATATTCAAATGTGTGAGCGAACTCAGAGCCTATATCGTTAACGATGATAAGCTTAGATGGCTCAAACTCCGTAATTGGCGTATCTAAACGAATGTCATTAAGCGATTCATTCGAAAGATCTAACATCCCTTCCTTTGATTCAGCTTGAAAGTAAAGTTGTAACGAAAATAGCCCAAGTAAACCTATTAAGCATGCAATACATGCTATCCATCTTCTTTTCAAACCATTCACTCCATCTATTTGTCCTACCATTAGAATGAACCATGATTCTAAAGAAACTCTAAACTCCGTATCAATATTTTGTGAAGATGTGATGTTATTTTTGAAAAATCACTATTAGTGAGAATGTCTTAACTGATGTGGTTTAGGGTAAAGTAGGAATACAATGATGATTAGGAGGAGGAATAGATGTTTTTTATTAGTTTTATTGTAAGCGTGATTGTCTCAACGACTATGTTTCTTGTTCAAAGAAAGTGGAGCATGTTTCGCTCAATTTTTGATATTATAGCCCTCCTCTGCCTACTTGTATTCAGCAGTATAGCAGCTAGCGCCATTTATGAGGTTCTAATAAACCAGACGGTATTTATGACAAACATCCATGCTCTTTTTTTAAATGGCTTTTTCCTTGTTTCGGGGGCATACATCTTGCTGTACAGCATATATAAGTTGATCCGTATAATTATTCGTCCTGCTTAACGCTCTTCTCGAGTGAATACAGCTAAGTTCGCATCTGTTCCTCCCATTGCAGATTGAGGCGCAAAGCTATGTAATTGCCAGCCCTCGCTTGCTAACTCATTTAATGTATCTTCAATTATAGACGCTTGTCTTTTAATAACAGCAGGTGAAAATAACACCGTTTTATACTCCACAGTTATCACTCCTAATTAATAATAGAGCCACTGTAACATATAGAGATGAATGAGTGAACCCAAAATAAGTAGAGGAGCAATCCGCTCCCCTACCTAGTAACTCATCCTTATAGAATGTCTAGTCTTACAAGTAAAGCAAGAAGGATTTGTAGAAGAAGTTGAATGTTGATAGCAATTTGTGTATCAACAGTTGTTACTTCTACGTTTTTAGAATTTTCAACGACTGTTTTTTGGTAGCTTAGTTGCTTGATTTTAGAGCTTTGAAGGAGTTCTTGTGTGATCTTCTCTGCTTTTTCACTATCTGCAATCGAAATGCTGATGACTAAAGCGATAGCTGTTTGAAGTGATGCTTGAAGAGAAAGAGCGGCTTTTGTATCAGTAGAGTTTACGGTTACATCACAAGAATCCTTAATAAGGATGTACTCTTCAGATAATTGAAGGGTTTTATTCTCTTGTGTTGCGCCTTGAGTTTCTTTTCCTCCACGGTCCATTGGATGACATGCATCTGGATCTAGTGCAGACCATCTTCTTTCAGAACCCTCTTTTCTTTCTTCTACTTCGTGTTTGTCACTCATGTTCATTCCCCTTTCATTAGGATTTAATTTAAGGTATGTCTAAAAGATTAGATTGCTTGGACGAACGAATCAGACCATCCGACTAAAACTTTCTACGATTCACAAAACGTCCCGAATTTTTAGATTGTTTGATCCTAGCAACTGGTTCACCATAAGCAGTGCTAGGGTCTCTCTCTACCACATAACTTTCCTCCACTTCAACCTCTTTTGGAGTAAGCTTGTTTGTTAAACTTTTTGTCATTAGCGTTGTATCCAGTGTTGGAAGGCTTGGAACATCCATATCTAAATTACTTAGAAATTTCTCCACTTCTGCTTGAATGTCTAAAACGGTCCCTTTTACTTTCACTTTTTCTGTAGACGTTAATGTTTGATCTACATTGACGTCATATTTATCCAAAATTTTACCAACTACAACTTCTATTAAATGTTGGTGATTGTTCATCCAGCATCCCTCCATATTTTTTGCTACAGATAGTAGCAACTGAAATCTCTGACGAACATCAGAAATTCTTAATAGTATATGTAAGCTTGATTTGATTGATTGGGCTGACGCTTGACTACACCCTTTCCAATCTTTTAACCCTATGTCCATTTCAAAAAAGCCTATCCGAAAAGGATAGGCTTTTAAACAATATAAAAAAAGGATCCGAATCGAGCTCTTGCAAAACAAAATAAGTGGTGCGAGAGTGTGAGGGACCTTTCTCATCACTAGAATACCGAAAGTCGATCTCTCAATCAATTGTCTCGATGTACTTTAATAAACTCTTCATTCGGTTCATATTTTGTTTTCTTTCTTTACACTTTATTGCTTGAAATATGGTACGTGAAATTAATTATTTTAGTTGTGCTCAATTGGAACAATGATTGTTTCTTTAAACTCATTAAAATGATCTGTCTTCTCATCTTCCCATACGAGTAAGATTTCCAATGCATTCTCTTTTTTAGATATAGGAAAATTCGTAAAGCTTGTTAAAACTTAATGACTTTTAAGGACGTCCTTTGTTTCTCGGAAGAAACCTCCCTCTTTTTCTAAACCAGATGGAGTAGCCTCACTGCGGTATGTGTGAAGGGTCATAACATTCGTTTTTTCTCTACTTTTGTTAATCGTCACGATATGGAAATTAGAGCAACCTTCATCACATTTCGCTTGCTGTTGATCCCGACTAAAGTCTGTTTTATACACTTCAACCACCCAGTCCGGTGTTTCAACCTTCGAAACCAGCTCTTCCGCCTTTGCGAAATGGATAGGTGTGAGTAAGCCAAGCAAGATACTTATAAAAAAGATAATACGTTTCAACGTACATACCTCCCAGATTGATTTACTGGTATGGTTTGCCAAGACGAAAAAAATATGTATGCCATTGCGCAAAAAGTTACTCAGTATGAACATGAATGATCTTCTTTTCATCATTCCCATCAAAAATCGTTAAAGTGAAGTGATCCATTCGTTTAAGCAACTCTGCTGGAAATGTCTCATTAAACGTGACACTGTTCGTTTGTTCCAGATCAGATTCGATTATGATAGGCCCAGTGGAAAACTCTCCGATTTGACCTGGTAACATATACTCTTGAAAATAAGCATCAACCTCATCATCATGAAACCGTATATCATACGTTATTTCAATTGATGAAGAACCCTCATTCGTTAAAACCAGATTAAAGTTTTTGACAGGCTCGTTCATTGTAAAGCTTTCCACAAATTCAACATCTTCTATTTTGGATTCACATGCAGCAAGTAATGAGAGGAGGATTAGTGAAATGATCACATATGAATATTCGCTTATTATGTTCATTTTAATCACCCGCTTTAGATGTTCGAACGAGTTCATATGTTATTCTTCTACCATTGTAAAGTGAAATGAGAACAACAGACTCTGAATCCAAGTGATCGCTCGCGTTATTACATATGATCGTTCATTCCTAGTTGATGATTTTTCACATTCATTTCAAGGGCCAGTTTCGAAAAATAAAGTGCTTCTGAAAATTGCTCACGTTCCTCATAATAGTAAACGAGTTCGAGTGCAATTTCTTCGGCATCAAAGTACAATTGATGTTGAATTAACTCTTTAAATCCTTCCTTCATTCCACTTTCATATGCGCCCACATACACATCTTGATAGATTAGCATTTTTGCGTGATATTCATTGTCTTGCTTTATCCAGTCGCAAATATCTTTTAATGAAGTCTGTGCAGGCTCTATTTCTCCTAATCGTAATTGAACAAAAGCGAGATCTGCTTTCGTTTTATTTCCTACCTTTGTTAGCATATGCTCTTTAATGCTTAGAGCATGAAGAAAGAGAGATTTTGCTTCCTTATACTTGTATTGTCTTAATCGATTTAATCCCAAGCTTCGTAGAATGAGTGCTTTTACTTTAGGAAAGTCTTCTGCTTGATATAACGCTTTATAATAACGTACCTCAGCTTGATCATATTTCCCTAACTCTGAATCAATAGCTGCTAATAACAAATGGCCATTTAACACTTTATTTTGATACTTTGAATTCTGTTCAAACAATTCCATAGCTTGTTCCACATATGTTACTGCGAACGTATATTGATTGATACGATAGTAACCATCAGCTAAGCGAAGAAAAAACTCTGCCCGCTCATATTGGTCTTCTACAGAATCTAATAGCGACTCCGCTTTAGTATACAAACGTACCGCAGATGTATACTTGCCCTCATAGAACTCTTGTTGTCCTCTTATAAAATAATACATATAGTTCAAGTAGGACTCGTTGTCACTTTCTGAAGATATAAGTAGTGATTGATCTGATGCTTGTTTTACTAGTAGGTTATGGCGAACTGATAAGAGTTGATAAAATGCAGTGACATTGTGATCAGATTCCATGTTATTAATCATCTCTGTCACTTCATTTTTAAGTCTAGTCGCTGCTTCAAAGTCACTTTGAATTATGACATTATACCAGTCCAAACACCTCGAACCTACAATAACAGATGGTATCCCCTGACTCATAATAGTGACCCCTTTTTATTGAGTGTAGATTTAGAAACCATATTACATCCAATTAGATTTCTCTTATTACTTACCATAAACCACTTACGTTCTGAAAGTAACGAGCTACAGTTTTAAGACTGACGTTAGCGGGAAATGAGGTGTAATAAATTGGAGGGAATTCGATGTCTAAAAAATGGTTAGATGTAATCATAACATCTTTATCCTTTGCTTTTGTGATGTATGTAGTACTTCTTTTACTGAATTGAAATAGAATACTGGTTCACACCATTATTTTCTTTTTACTCATATTTACGTTTCATGACCTCAAACTTTTTTAAATAAGAATGACTAATCTTCCAATGTTTTGTCATTAACTCTCAGGGTAAAGAGTTTTAATACCAGATTGGAGGTCCCCATGATACATAAAAACTTTTTTATTGATGCTTTGGTTACGTTTGCAATCATTTTAACTGTTTCAGTTATATTTGGCTTCATATTTAGCAATGCAAGCATTGGAGAAATACTCGCAGACCGTATTGTTTTTGCAGCAATCTTTGCTATTGTTTGGACGATCCTTCAATTTGCGATTAAAAGAACGTAAGGTAGAGCTATAAAGTTTTCATTACATACTATTCTTTTTTAAACATACAAAAAGTCACCCCTCTGGATGACTCTCTGTTATGTATTACTTCTTTTTTAGTATAGCTGAGTGCTCACCGAAACTAAATCCGAAGAAAATATAGGGCTGTAGGATATGATCTAACATCCATCCCTCTTCTGCTTCTTTGTTTAAGATATCAGCTACTTTTTTATGATCACGCTTACTGTTTATATAAGGAAGCTTGATTACTTTGTATTCCATATTGATCCCCTCCAACCATATTATAGCAGAATTAAATAGGTTAAGATTTTCTTTTTTATAGTGGAAGGATAATGAGTGTTTTTCAAGAATTTTATGTAAATAGATAATTAATCATTCGTATAATATGATTGCTGAGATACCGCATGGTTTTGGTTAAAAACATGAAAAGAAGAAACGCTTAGAATACAAAACCATATTCATTAAACATGGAGTTCGTTTTTATTATTTAGCTTTATCTACTGGTTGACCCTAAGTTTGGATTATCAAAGGAAATTCAAAAGAAAAATAGTAAGCTACTAATCGACGTGCATGCGTCGATTTTTTTATTTTCTTACCTAATACATTTCACCTCCCCACCCCTCCTCACATAGGCTACTGTACCGAATGCTTTAGGAGGGGAAACACTATGGTCGAGCTGACGTTTGCTCACTGGCTGTATCTGGCGGGTACGGTTTTGATTATTTTTACGATGTTATTCCGGCAAAATGTGTTGGTTCCTTCGCTGTTTATGACTTTTTTTGTTGGATGGGTGTATACAGGTTCGTTTGTGGAAGGACTGCAGACGACGTTTAGTGCGAGTTTGGTTGCGGCTGCGGAATTGTTTAATATCTTCTTGATTATCACGGTGATGACGGCTCTTCTTCATGCGCTTCGGTCACTTCAGGCAGATGAACGAATGGTGCGACCGTTTGGATATGTGATGAAGTCCGGTCATTCGTCGTTTTGGGTATTAGCTTTTATTACGTATGGTATCTCGTTGTTCTTTTGGCCGACGCCTGCGATACCTTTGGTCGGAGCGATCCTCATTCCGGTAGCTGTGAGAGCTGGACTTCCTCCAATGGCTACGGGGGTAGCGATTGCGATTGCTGGGCAAGGAATGGCATTGTCCTCTGATTATATGATTAAGATTGCTCCCATGTTAACAGCAACGGCTGCCAATGTTGAGGTTTCTGCTGTGGCGGATAAGGCACTTATCTTATCGCTTATTACTGGGATCACGGCTCTTACGCTTGCGTATTTCCGGATTCGCAAGTTGATTCAGACACCATCTTCTACACATTTAGACGCGTGGAACGCGACTCACAGTGAGTCAACGGCTCCTGACCCGCGGGCTCAATCAAGTCGAGACAAGACAACTAGTTTGTTCTTCGCAATTGCGATTCCTCTTACATTTTTGGCGATTATGGTCTATATGCTTTATGTAACATTTACAGATGGGGTCACGCTTGAAGGCGGGGCTGGAGCTGCTTTAATTGGGGGCATTGCTGTTCTACTCATGATTGCAGCAACGGTCGCTTACAACTGGCGACAATCCTTAAATCAAGTGAGTGATCACCTTGTTGAAGGTTTTGTCTTTGCGTTTCGGGCGATGGGTCCCGTGATTCCGATAGCCGGCTTTTTCTTTTTAGGAAGCGGCGAGATGTCTGCTAAGATTTTTGCGTTAGGTGAGGGTGTGCAAGCGCCATCCTTTCTCTTTCAATTAGTTGAAGCCGGGCAGCAGTTCATTCCTGAGAATCCGATTTTCGCTGGGTTTGGACTGTTGCTCGTCGGGATGGTTACAGGATTAGATGGATCTGGGTTTTCAGGATTACCACTTGTCGGTGCTCTTTCCGGGGCTCTTGCGCCATCTGTTGGCATGGATGCGGCTACGCTTGGAGCCATTGGGCAGATGGGCGCCGTTTGGGTTGGTGGCGGGACGTTAATTGCTTGGTCTTCCATTGTAGCTGTTGCCGGGTTTGCAAGGGTGTCTGTCGTGGAGCTTGTACGGCAATGTTTTATTCCCGTTATGGTCGGTTTAATTCTCGCAACGATTGTAGCGATTCTGTTCTTTTAACGTACAAAAACCCTTTGCCACATTCGGCAAAGGGTTTTCTATTATGTTTACTTCTCTTCAGTATCTTTTTCTTTCTTACGATCTACGGTTCCGTCTTCTAGACTTTTATCAAACAAATCCTTTGTTTCTTCTTCACCCGATTTGTTTTCATTCTTTTCTTTTTCGCTCATGACTACACTTCCTTTCTCTCTATGCCCTACTATACCCCGCATAGTTGAAAGTTAATCATCTGCCTCTCCTAAAAACGCGTGAACCCGATCAATCGGAATCGCAAGCCCCACTGAGTCTTGATCACTTGAGAACCCTGGAATCGTTTTTGCATAGACCACACCAACAACTTCTCCAGATTCGGAAATAACCGGACTACCACTATGTCCTTGAAAGATGCTTGCATCAATTTGAATGGCGTCATACTGTTCTTCATGCTCTGTGATATGTCCTGTGATGGCAATATGATCGTAAAGAAGTGGATTACCAATGATATAGACGGATTGTTGATCACTCGTTCCTGCATCACTTAACGGCAACGCTTCGTGAGAGTGATTCGATTCGATCGAGAGTAAAGCAAGATCCAAGTCCTCATCTTCATGCACGATATCAGCTTGGTACTTCTCACCATTCACCGTTGTAACAACGAGTGGCCCTTCTCCCTCTGCCACATGATGATTGGTTAAAATCCGACCATCCTCACCATAGAAAAAACCTGTTCCTCTTGAACCGGTCCTTTGAACATGAACGATGCTTTCCTTATACACTTGAATATCAGGTTGTGTAGAAAGCTCCTCAGATTGATCCATTAACTCTCTGCCATCCGCCCCGTAATACTCCAGTAAGAACGCGCCCACATTACCAAGTAAAATAAGAGCAAGAAAAACAGCAGCACACTTCACCCACCATCTTGAAGGCTTTTTACGTTCGGATTCGTCAGGCAAAAAGTCTTCGGGCTCTGGTTCTCCTTCCATAATTTCGTCTTCGCGGCGGTCATCATTCATCGGCACTCACCTCCTGCAAAAAAAGACCTGAATCACTCAGGCCTCATCTTCTTTCGTATCCTCTTTTTGTGCGAGCTTCGTTAATTCTGCAAGCAAGATATGCTGTGGCATATGCACTAAATGTTCAACAGGTACCTTTAAATGTGCCGCTAGTTTTACTGCACTCTCTGGGGAAAGTTGTAATGGTCTCATGATGTATGACCTCCTTTTTCGGCAAAGTTTAAATCACGCAAGACTCGTTTAACAGAGCTCGCTGTTTTGATCGATTGTAACCCTTGTCGATTAAACTGAATCGATTTCATTGCAAGATCTGGCCTCATTCCGCAAACGATCAATTCCGTTCCAATCAGTGTTAATACGTCACGTAAACGATAAATACCATCAACCACTTCATCATCAAATGTTTGTAATCCAGATACATCTAAAACCAATGTCTCAATTTTTTCGTTTACTGTTTCTGTTGTAATTTGGCTAAACATCTCTGTAAATCGTTCTCCATTTACTTGACCAATAAGCGGTAGTACAGCTAACCCATCTAGTAATGGTACAATTGGTGTAGATATGGACCGAATTTGTTCAAGGGAATGCTTATATTCATTTTCCGTTAATTTATAATCGGTGATATCCTTTTGAATACCCACAAAATAATGTTTGTTTTCTTTTTCAAGATATACGGGATCAATCGTTAACTCGTTCCAAAATGGTTGTCCATTTTTTTTATAATTTAAGATTTCAATTGTAATTGATCTCTTTTCAATGATCGCTTCACGTAAAAGACGGATCGCATCTGGATCTGTATCCTTTCCTTGTAGGAACCGGCAATTGGTGTTTAACGTTTCCTCAATTGAATACCCGGTCATCGATGTGAACCCCTTGCTCACATAGATAATTTCATTATCAGGCAAATCCGGATCTGTTACGAGAATTCCTACTCTCGTATAATCTAGAATTTTCACTAATAATTCTGCTTGTTCAATGATCGCCTTCAACTAGCAACCCTCCATTTGATAAGAATGCCCTCTCTCTATATAGTTAAAAAAGTCGCGTTCATTGCCTGTATCATATGTTTGAAATATAATAAGATACATTCTATTGTAACTTTTTTTTAATAGTAGGGTCAATTTATAACTAAAAACACTTGGAGGATAACAATCGAATGAAACCTATACATGTAGAAGATGTTCAACAACAAATACAGAAGTTCTCAGATCAAACCGTTTATATTCATTTAGAAACGACGAATGGCGCCTATGCAACGCACAACAATGCAGATTTCTTTTCTGCGAGTGCATATATTCGGAATGCAAAAGTCCACGTAGAGCACGGCAAAATCCTTGGTGATGGTCCGTACCGAGTCGGATTAAAAATTGATATTGGCTGGGTTTATGCTGAAGGAATTACGCATTATGAGGACGATCAAGAAGGTCAATTACTTCTAGCTGGTCACGGAGCCGAAGGAAAGCTAGCTGTTGCATTACAAATTAGTGAAACCCCATTTGAATAATAGGTAGGAGATGAATGTCATGAAACAAGAATCACACGTACTCGTAATATTCCCACACCCAGATGATGAGGCATTCGGTGTCTCAGGCACAATCTCAGCTCACCGTGCAGCTGGAACACCTGTCACATACGCTTGTCTTACGCTTGGAGAAATGGGCCGTAATTTAGGGAATCCCCCATTTGCGACAAGAGAATCACTCCCTGGTATCCGTAAAAATGAATTATTGCAAGCGGCAAAAGCGATGGATATTCAAGACCTGCGTATGATGGGTTTTCGAGATAAAACCATTGAATTTGAAGACGATGAGAAAATGAAGCAGCTTGTTCTTAATTTAGTAGACGAATTAAATCCGTCTCTCGTTATTACATTTTACCCTGGTTACTCCGTTCACCCAGATCATGAAGCAACCGGTCGAGCAGTTGTTGCAGCACTCTCTGAGCTACCAAAAGAAACACGCCCTACTTTGTATTGTGTTGCGTTTTCAAACGGTCACGAAGAAGAAGTTGGTGCACCTGATGTCATCCATGATGTAAGTGATTTTGCTGAACAAAAAAAGAATGCCATGCGCGCTCACCTTTCTCAAACGGTTTGGATGCTTGCCGATATGGAACCAAAATGGGAAGCAGGTAATCCTGAAGCGTTAGCTTGGTTACATCGTGAACGGTTTTGGACGTATTCTTTTAATGATTAAAAATAGAGGTGCATGATATGACGCAGGAACGCTCATTACTTTTAATAGACGGCTTTAACTTACTCAGCCGCGGCTATTTTGCTACGGCTTATGGAAAAGAAGAACAAGATCTTCCTAAAACAGAGGATGGCCTTTATACAAATGGACTTAGAGTGTTTTGGCAGAAGCTTTTTCAGCTTGTAACAAAACACCAAATTACGCACTTAGCTGTTGCTTGGGATGTAAAACGTGAGGACTCCATCCGTCGCAAGAACTTTCCAGACTACAAGGCCACACGTGGCGAGTTACCTTCCCCACTTATTCAGCAGTATGAGACGTGTTTAGCTTTAATTGAAGAATTAGGAATGAAAGAACTAACAACACCACCATATGAAGCTGATGACGCCATTGGAGCGATTGCTGGATTATGGGAGCTTGAAGAATCCGGTCCATGCTACATTTACAGCAATGATAAAGACCTTCTTCAGCTTTTAAGTCCGCAGACTTCACAGATTATTGCAAGCAAAAAAGGGGAAGAAACGTATACAATTCAACATTTTCGTGACGAGTATGGCATTGAGCCCTCACAGTGGCCTGATGTAAAAGCTCTTCTTGGAGATAAAAGTGATAACATTCCTGGTTGTGCTGGTATTGGCCCTAAGACCGGCTTACCATTAATCCAGCGCTACGGAACGATTGAAGGAATCTATGAAAATATTGAAAATCTTGATCCTGAATTCGCGCGATGCTTAAAAAAGCTGCATAACGGCAAAAAAGCCACTCACGTTAGTAAGGAGCTGGCAACCATTATTTGTGAAATTGAAAGCCTGGTTGGTACAAATTTTGAAGAATATGAATTAAATATCGATGCAGAAACCGTTGCATCAACGCTTAAGCCTTTCTCCATCCGAACAAGCTTTCAGCAGCCTCTTTTTTAATGAGGCTGCTTTTCTTTTATGGGTTCAAGCTTTTTGAAGGGTTCAAACATAAATAATTGACTCAAAAGGAGTCCAAGTACTATATAGCTTATAATGAAGCTTTGCATAAAGTTAACATTAACCATCATAGTAATCATACACGTTACGAAGAATAGATATTGAATGAGCAAGACTTTAAAACCTACCTGTTGCTCTGTATTACATGATGGACAAACAACTCTCCGATTAGCGATGCCTTTAAAATAAATCTTTCGATGAGGAACTTCAATATGACAATGCACGCATTTAAGGTTTGATTTGGCCATAATTCCCTCTCCCACTTTCTGGTTTTTTCTTCTATTATATCAGATTGCTTGATTTCATAGGACTCGCCTTTTATAATAGTAAACTTGTGAGTAGAAAGCGGTAAAGGAGTGATTGGGTGCCTACAGAACACCTGACGAAAGAGGCAGCCTATGAATGGCCTGAGCAATCAATCAGTGATGAAGAATTTGAACTGATTCGAATGCAACAGAACTTAAAAGAAATTGCCAAAGATCATAAGGTGCTCGGGATAGAGCAGACAAAGGAAGAAAAATGGGTGATTGTATCTCAAATTGATGACGGCCATACATGCCAAATTATGATTAACACATGTACCTCATCCTACCCGGGGCATTGGGAATTTGCGATTCAAGCAGAATACTATAATTCCTTTTCCCTTCATATTGATGACATTAAGGGTGAGGAAAATCGTGGATTCGGCAGCATCTGTATGAATTATTTAAAAGAACACGCAAGCCGTCAGAATATCCAGCAGATTACCGGAGATCTAGTAAAACGAGACTGGAATCATCGAGATAGACTCATCCATTTTTATGAAAAGCATGATTTTGAAGTGGAGATTGACGAAGAAAACGCTGTTGGAACGATACTTTCAACGCTTTAGCCGTTTTACCTCAATCGCCTTAAAAACATAGAGGTCACCGATAGGACACGTTTCACTTCAAAAAAAGAGGTCACATCTTCTTACTTGAAAGATTTATCGAAGATACTCGCTGCTTCTTTTTGCATAGTTGGTGAGGCATGAGAATATACATCTAATGTAGTCTTAATACTCTTGTGCCTTAATCTCTCTTGTACGATTTTGGGATTAACGCCCTTGCTCATTAAGTAAGTTGCATGACTGTGTCTTAAGTCATGAAATCTTATCTTAGGCAAGCCTAACTGTTTTATAAGAATGTCGAACCCATTATTAATTAGCTTTGGGGTCAATACCTTACCATTCCTTGCACAGAAAATAAGGTCATTGTCCTCATAACTATCTTTTTTGAATTCTTTATCACTGGCCACTTGCTCTCTCTGTTTATCAATATAGGCTAGAGCTTTATCTGGAAGATCAACTTGTCCTAAAGATGTTTGTGTTTTAGCTTTATCCGCTAAATCAAATCCACCCTCGACCTGTACAACTGTTCTTCTGATGTAGAGTTTTTTATTCTCATAATCAATATCCTTCCACTTTAATCCAAGTATCTCTTGCTTCCTCATGCCAGTGAGTAGAGCCAAAGCGCAAGCATTATAGTGACGTGAAATTTTTCTGTCTATAAATTTCTCTGCATTCAGAAACTTTTCAAAGTGTTCATCTTCCCAAAACTTTGCAGTAGGTATTACTTTGGGTAGAGAAACATCTTCAGTTAAAGAATAATCGAATGCTTTCTTTCTAGAAGCTATCTTCAATATTCCTTTTAATGCAATCCAGACACGCCTAGTAGATGTAGGGGCTAACCCTTTCTTCTCCATTAGATGACGAATAAATCCTTCCAACACTCTTTCATCAACATGCGACATTTTCATTTTGTTGAAGTATTCATCTATAAGTTTTACAGAGTGTTCAAGTCTAAAGTAAGTAGCGTATGAAACAGAGATTTTCTTTTTGTTTAAAAACTCCTTAGCAAACATGCTTAAGGGAGCTTTATCTAAGCTAGAGCTATCAAAAGTACTATTCTCCATTTCGACCAACAGCTTCTTCATAGCTGCTTTTGCTTCAGCTTGAGACTTAAAGCCTTTTCTCTTTTTCTGCTTTCTCTGTTGGGTAAATGGATCTCTACCTGCCTCCAAGACAAAGAAATACAAATTAGTCTTAGGGTCTTTTCTAATCTTAGTTATATCTATCACCTCTAACATTAAACTTGTGGCTTTGTACGATCTATTTTAACATAGAGGCACAAATATTAAAAATATAAAATTAAAGAAGGGTAATTAACCCTTCAATGTATATGTATAACTATTACTGTTATTTTTGTTATAGAGCCAATCGTAAAATTCTTTTCTTAATGCTTTAAAACTTCTGCCAAAACGTAACACTGTAAACTCTCCTGAATGCATAAGTTGATATACCGTGTCTCTCCCTAGTCCTGTAATATCTTGAATATCTGTAACGGTGAGTAGTTCCTTTTGTATCTGAATATTTATCATCCCTTCTTATTAGTTTTCTTTTCCTTATACTTATCACATCTTAATCCATTAACTTCTCTATGTATTTCCTCTCTAATTCGACCTTCCTTTGACTCCTTTAGAATTGAACAATTATTGCCGTACCTTGTGCACGACTTACAACCTTCTTCAAACTGATCTAACTCAGTCTCATTCTTAAAGATTCCTCTATACTCAACTGGATAAATACTCAATTCTATACGAGGATTATTTTTATCATAATATTGCTCATGTGTACGTGTAAGGATCGTTCTATCATCTATGTATGCAATACCATTAAGAACATCACTCATGACTTTCATGTAGTTCTGTGAGTCCTTATCTGTGCGATCAAAGTAAAATATACAATCTAAGTAATGATGTATGTATCGAGTATCTTCTATATCCCAATCTTGCTTTATAACCTGTTCCTTGGCGTACTTAGCAAACTCTTTTTGAAACTTCTTAGCTTCAGCTTTTGTATAGGCCATTACCATGCAGCCATTGCCTTTTCTAACCCCTCTATATCCTAAGTAATGATTCGAGGATGGTGGAATACCCTGTACTGTTAAATTCAATGTTTTCTTATCTGTCAATAAATCACACCTTTATTTTATATTTTTATATTAAAACTCACTTTCCAACTCACTCAAACTCGATTAACCTCTCAACCGAAATATATTTATCATATGTACCGTACTTATCCACTAACACTTCTCCTTGTAGCAATTCCTTCATTGCAAAGCGTACAAAGTTTTCAGTTTTAACGTATTCTCCTTCTTTGGTTAGATATACTCGGTCAGGAGTATCAATCAATTCATCTGTTTCAGCACACCTTGGCTTGATACAATTAAATGTTTCAGCTAGTTTATACTCATCAATGTCATCTGGAAAGAAGCTCAATTAATCATCCTTTCTGTTTTTGATTGCTTGTGAGAGCGTCTGTGTTGCATCGAAATTAATGGTAGGTGACACTTTGCCTTACTATGTATTGGAAATGCTCTGTGAGAACTCTCTTAAATTTCAAAAGTTCTCACTTTAAACTCCTTAAACTGATCTATATCCCATGAAGGTAATTCGTTAGAACCAGCTTTGTAATTACTATATTCTTGAGGATAGCCAAGTGAGTTCATATGAAACTTAGTATCTATCCCTCTCTTATCAAAGCTACCTTGTTGATGGTCATGGCCACAAATCCAATGCTTACTGCTGAAGAATGGTACCTCTGTCGTATAGCAGCTATTTGGTTCATGATAAGTGAATGGATTATGTAATGGTGGCACATGAGATACAAATATGTCTATCTCTTCATGCTCTAAAGTGTCGTACCATTTCATTGAATCCCACCACATTTTTCTTACCATATCCTCTGTAGAGTAACCACTCATGTTTATGTAAGCAGAATCGTTAGAGTTATTATTGAAGAAACTCCAATCCTTCACGCCTTTAGGAAGATACCACATTACATCTCCTGCAAAGGTAACGCCTTTATAAGTGTCAGTAGACTTGATGAGTGGAATAACGTTATCTAGGTAAGCCATTTTTTCTAAGAGTTCGTCTAAACGTCCTAAAGAGTCTCCATACTTCTTGCGTTGTGACTTGCTGATTAGGTATAAATCATGATTACCATAGGTGAAATACACTCGCTCATAATGTTTAGAAGCTTCATCGAGAATCCATACGGTTTGATTATTCCATTCACTAAAGTCACCAGCTAACACTAAGACTTCTCCGTGTCCATTTCTAATTAGAAAATTAGTTAAAGATCTTGAACGCTTCTCCCACTTTTCTTGATTGGGAGTCCATAGCATCCAATGATTAAAGTGTAAATCTGAAGCATAATCTATTTTTATGTTAATCTACCTCCTTACTGTTCTCACCAATCATACTTACAAATCAATGTTACCTTGTCATCAATCTTCTTAACAGCTACAACGGCATCTCCTGTTTCGCTATAAAAGCCTACAGTTACATCAGTGTGTCCATAAATGCCGTACTCTCCGCCCTTATATCCAACCATCTCCCCTTGCTTAAGAGCTTGTTGAAAGAGCTGATATAAATCTCTGACAGTTTTTACTGGCGATTCCTCTTTGTCACTTAGTTCCAAACACAACCTATCATATGAGCCTCTGTCACTATCGAAATCGCCGCTTAGAATAGTGTTTTCTTTATATGTTGATGAGTAGATTAATACTTGATCATCATGATTGTATCCAAGAAGTTTATTCATTACTTGTTCGACCGATAGAATGCTGAAGTAGTTATTTGCAATATTCTCAAGGATTTCATTTGTCATCAAAACACTCCTTTGATTTAATTTATTAAAACGCATCTTTTATAGAGAATTAGCGATTGTAAAGTGTTGATAAATCAACGTTTTTCGCTTTATCTCAGTAAAACATTTCATTGTCTGAGAAAGAAAAGATGGTATCCTGTCTCCATTGATTCAAATTCACGAAGTGATAGTTTTTTACTCCAGAATTATCATAAACAAAGTAGTATGTATTCAGATTATCTTTAAGGATATACTCAGATTCGTATGCAACAACCTTACACATAGCCTTATGCCAATCTTTTTCTTCATAGTTGCTCCAAGCCCATCCATAGCCCATACCTTCAATATCAATCCAGTTAATTCTGCTAGGATCATCCTCATCATCATAATAGTTAATTATCATTTGTATGTGATCGTATATTGAAGTGGTCATATGAAGATCCCTAACTACTTTCTCATTTAACCAACCTTGTTTAATGATCTTTGAATTCTCCATACGTACCGAACGTAGAATCTCCTGTTTTGCTTTCTTATTTATACAATCTCCACCTTATTAAATTAATTTTCATATGCATCGTCCCAATTGTTGGATAAAACTTATTCTTGATAAAATTCATCGCTATCGATACTTGCCCAATAATCTTTTTCAGTGCTTTTTCTAAATGCTGTTAAGAATACACTATCAACAGTGACACTCACATATTGGTATACAACTCCATGTCGTATATATTCTTTTTCGATTGTTAGTTTCATGACCTCACCCTCTCTAATTTATATATTTTTTTTTTAGTTTAGTTAAATTCCATAATTTAATTTCTTCCTCTGTTAGCTTCCATGTATATCACATAGTCACTCTTTGGAATTAGCTTAGTGTCTCTTTGTTCGAGTTGATCAGAAAACCTACCGACAGGCGCACCTAATTCATAAATTATAATGTCCTCTTCTTTATGTCCCGCTCTCAAGGCTATGTATGAAGAGTCTACATTTCTGTATGTGACTAGATCTCAGTCATCAAGAAAAGCTTCTTTTGCTTCTTCCAAAAACACCAAAGCGTCGTTATTTATCACTCTCATAAATACCCACCTCCTTTATATTTTCGATTTAAAATGTTTCTTTTATTGAATCATATAATTAAATTGGATTATCGACTCTGACCACCACTTCTGCCATTAGATCGCTATCTATATATGAAATTGAATTTACTCCTAACTCCCTTGCAAAAGAGCATATCAATTTATGCAAATCTTCGATGTCTCTATATGCAAAAATATATTCAAAATATCTTTCCCATTCAGTATAAAAATCAATTGCTACCAAATTAGTGATTTCTTTATTATCACTAATGCTCTCTAAAGGCTGGTACATTGTGACACTGCTATCATTAAAATCTTCTTCATCTAGAGAATAATGCAGTACATCTTCAAAAGCGGTATCATTAATTTGCCTCAAGACTAATGTGTTGCTAGGTGTCTCATCCCAATTTTTATATTTACTTACTTTAGTAAGTAGCTTACCTGAGTATTTTATGATACATCCAAGATTTTTAATAATATACACTCCTTAACTTTATATATTCTATAAATGACTTGTTTTAACGACTAGTCATTCTCCTCTTCGTCATAGTATCCAGATTCCCTTAAAGTCTCATCTAGCGCTTCGTAGTAAGGCTCCATTTTCTTTTGCATACTCTCGACACTGTTATCTTCTATATAATCTTCGTACACTTTTAATCGACGAAATACATCTCTGATCTCTGCCATAATTGCATCACTATCATCATGGGCTAGTACACTTTCGATAAGGTATTCCATTAGGTCATCATCATTCATATAAACTGCCAGCCTCCTTAGTATTTAACAGGATAATGTTCAATTGTATTATCTACTATCTCTTTTATCTTTTTGATATTTAACAGTGCCCCATTAGTAATATCTTCATCGTGGATCTTTGTAGCGATATGACCTCTCCCAATACCTTCGTCAAATACTGAGATATCTGCCATAGTTTCCTTATCTTCACTTGAGCCTTTAAATGATATGCATGAGATCCAAACTTCCGATGCATTAAATTTATTCTTTATTTCGTCTAAAGTTTCTTGACTCATCTTCTTTATCAACTCACTTAGAGACTTAAAAGTATCGCTTTCAAACATCTCTTCTCTGTCTTCTTCGGTAATTTCGTCATACATTAATCCGAAACTCTTATCATAGCTATACTCTATGTATCCTGAAAAGTTCTTTACTGGTTTAGTGATAATCAAATAAAACATCTCCTCTTATATTTTATGCTTTCTTGCTTTTCTTTTCTCTAGTCCATTAAGCTTCGAAACGGCCATGTAATATCCTTCAGAAATACCTTGATAGTATCCATACTTATAGCTACCAACATCGTGTTGATTTTTCTTATCTCCCCAACGTTCAGCTTCATTTAGTAAATCTTCTGCCCAATCATCAAGTAACTTGTTGTAGTCTAAGTTCATCTATTCGCTCCCTTTTTAAATTTCTTTCATCTTCATGATTTTTGCTTCGTTGCCACTTGTAACTTCAGCAATGGCAGTCATAAGAAAGTCAATTTGATGATTTTTATATGTACTAATCGACCCGGTATTATCAGAATTCATATAATCAATTTCACCAAAAATATAAATCTCCTCACTGAACACTCTTATCAGCCTAACTCCGAATAAGTAGCCCCAACCCTCATTTAAATATATGTCAAAGCCCTCATTTAAACTAAGATTGATAATTTTTTCTTTTAGATCCGTTTTATCCAACACTGTTATACCACTCCTATTTTTATCTTTTAATTAAGTTCGAATCATTTAAACTTAGATATGCCTTAGCGCATTAAAATGCTCTTTCTTTCGAGATCTTCCATACAGAGCCAACAAATTCACCACTTAATACAACTGGTTTCATGCTCTCATTCCAGTAAAAATGATAATCACCATTATTTACGATCTTCTGTGAATGCGGCCATTCAACCATTTCCATCATTTCACCTTCTTCGCTTTTCTGCAGAACTTCCCAGAAAGTACCTTCTTTATATTTATATTCTCGATAGCTCATAGTTTTAGACATTTTTCATTCCTCCATTATATTTTTTTTTATATATTAATAATTTAGTTTATGATTGAACCTCTCACTTTAAAATACTCGATTTATTCAATCAAACTTATCCTTACTTTCTTCTCGACCTTGTTCAATTGTTCTACTGATGATATTAAGTTTCCCATATAACCAGTTGACCTGTTCAGCTCTTTTTAATAACCACTCAATAACCTCATAATCATGAATACCGTGCTCCTCTTTACCCTCTTCTTTTAGGCGATGTCTCAACTTCTCTGCACGTTCTATATAGTAATTCAATTTGATTTCACCCCTTTAAGCTTGCTTTCTTCATGTTTTTTGGTCTTGGTATGACCTCTTCTATACGAGAAACAGTTAAATATTGCACATCGCTGTACACACCCAATAGCTCTGGATTAACGACGCTAAGAGAAAGCGTTCTATTTTCTTTAAACTCTTCTACTAGCTTTTCTTTTTCTAAGTTTGATAAAAAGCTAATGAACGATTTGCTCTTTTTATTCCTACCATAAGTAAAAGTCAGCGTATAAGGAAGCTTTTTGGCTGCTTCCATTAGGTCGTTAGATGTTTTATACTCCTCTATGTATTTGCTCTCTATGTAATTAACAGTTCTTCTTTTTAAGTCGGTTATTTTTCTTATGACGAATCGTTTTTCTTCTGTTAGATCTTTAGCATATGGATGGAATGCGAGAGGGTGAAAAGTCATTTGAAAATCCTCAACACTCCTGCACCAATCTTTTAACTGCTCTACGGATATTATTTTGTCGTTTTTAACAACATTAGCAAACTCCGTTAAATAAGGAACAGCCCACTTACCCAGCTTTACCTCGCTATCAACTTCTTGCCATTCGCCGAATAGCGTAGGATTTGATTTTATGTCGAAATTACCTGTTTCTTTCTTAAGTTGTCTTCTAAAACCCATTTATCATTCTCCTCAATATTATTTTTTCATTCTCTTTAAAAACTTGCATTTTAAAATAATACAGTTTGTGAATTGAATTCCAAACCCTTGTGTACCAACGGTTACAAGATGTCACATTTCACAAACTTTGTATTTATGCTTTAAATCGGCTCTTTATCAAGAAAAACGATCATTTCTTTCATACCACCTTCATATTCGCAAGCCCACTTTTCATTTTCATCAATTGTTCCACGACTCAGCTTCACTTTGCCAAGTTTATTCTTCATATGTACAAGCTCATAGAATCTTCTCTCATCTTTATTATCTAAAGCAAAGTCAATTAGCTCATCTAACACATCTAACTCAAAAGTATTCTCTGCTTCATACAACGACCAACTGTATGTAAGCCTCTGACCTCGCTGCCCTTTTTGAATATTAAATAGCGATTGGAAGTAAAGCGAACCATCATTCATCTCATGTACTAATCCTAAATTCCTTTTACCTGTACCTATTTTCACCTCTGCCCAGTACGAGAATTGAGATTCTATTGCCAAAGCAAACCTCCTTATAGACCGTAATATTATTTTATATTTTTAATAATGTATTAATTAGAAAGGAATGCTTACGCACTCCAGCCCGGTTCGTATGTAAAGATAGTAGTCCCACCATGTTGTGCGTTGCCTCTAAAGTTTTTAAAGTCATCCTGTTTAATCAACTCTTCTCTAAATTCCAAGAAGTCTTGTTTCTCCACTCTGTACTCACTAATGCTTCCGTTTCTTAGTTGGTTAATAATTTCTTGAGTATTCATTGGATCACTCTCTTATATGTATATTAGGCTATGAAGACGAGTTAATTCCTTGTTGGCCTTACCTCTAAGTTTATCATCTTCTATTCTAATTGCGAAGCTGAGAATGCTTAATTGATTGTCGATCTCATCTTGAATTGCAGTTGCAAAATTCTCTTGAGTATTCAGGTACGTATTGATTATATTGTTTAGCTGCTTATCTTTACTTGAAATCTTATCAAGATACAACGTGTTGTTATGGTTGATGAATATTAACTTAGAGCAGTTGAATCCCCTATAAATCATACACATCAGCTTATTTTGGTTAGTTGATTCATCATTATAATACTTGTAATGTACTAAGTAATCTTTCTTCAGTGTGTTAATCAGCTTTGTGAAATCACCCTGCTTTACTTCTTTATCGAGCAACCTCATTTATTAACCCCTTCCAAAACATTGATTTTAGCAGAGAGTTCAGTAAGAATGTTTTTGACAAGAAGAATTGACTCGTCATCAATAACTCTAGATTTGAGTAAGTCGTTCAATTCGACTAAGTAGTAATCAACTTCTAACCTTAGAACCCTCAAATCGCTTCTAGCGTTCAAATTAATGAAGAATGGGTGAAGCTTCTCTTTTATCGACATGCCTTTTTCTGCAAAATATTCAACAAACAATTCTTCAAACTTGTCGCTGTTAGTTGTGTAATTAGTAACTACAAAGCCTTCGTCCATTGTTATGTATGTGATGGAGCCAGTGTAATTATAGATATTCTTAAAGCTAATTTTATAATCAGCACCGGGAGCTGGATCAATTGAAGCCACTTTAAAGCCAATTGATTTCAAATAACCTTTAAAAGTATCTAAGTCAGACTGTGACATGTTAACTTTCAGATCTCGTGACGGTATAATTTTCACCACCTTTCGATTTGAACTTAATTAGTTTAATGATTATGTATGTAATAAGCAAAGGCGATATAAGTAGGAATACATTTAGTAAATTACCTGTGACAAATTGATTAAACATGAGCTGTAACCATTTATACATCAAGTATAATATAGGCGATAAGACTATCCACCCTCCTAAAGCCAACCCAATTAATAAACGACCGTTCACGTTTTCCATAACTCAGCCTCCTCGCTTTGTTTCATCTCTTGTAAAGCATTTCTCATCATCCTTAATTCATCAAACCATGCTTTGTCATTCGTATTTACAGCTAATAGCTGCATGTGAGCGAAGTCTTCATCTGTTAAGCTTGAGTAAGCCTCTTCTATTTCATCTATGTACGCTGGGATAGGTGGAATGAGACCAGTTCTTGTCTTATTAATACGTTCGGCTAGATAAACATCATAACCAAAGTGATCCTCGCCTTTATTCCATTTTGCGTAAACTTCAGCGTATTCGTTATTAACCCAACCAAGCTTCTTTTCGTCACCGTACAATACCCAAGTACCGTTCTTATACTTCATTCCAATCATTCCCTTCAATTAGTTTTATATTTTTAATTATAGTTATGTATTAAACATTGCAGTTTGACTTATTATGTAGGCACTCTTCTTAGTTTCCAATTCGAAAATCTCTTCTTTTAATATTGTTATTTCAATATCTATGGCATTAATCCTAGCACGAACAGTATTCATCTTTGCTTCAGACCTCATATAAAGTATCTTCTCTTGCCACCCTGTCTTCTCAACATTCAACTTAGCAATTTGCTTATCGTGCTTTCTTGTAGTTTTATCAAGTTTTCTAGAGAATGATTGAATTTTATTCTGAATAAATATCATTATGTCGTTCTTAACCTCTTTTGGCGCTTCAATACTATAAACAGTCAAGATAAGGTCACTCTCGATCTCTAAAATAAATCCTATACCACCTACTGTAAATAGCCTTCCTGCTCCATATTGACCGTTAGTTTGAGTTATAAATTTAGCAAATCGAAATTTACTGGTAATCCAACTCTTTGCCTTGTCTCTATTTTTGCCAAGTTTGAACCTCTCTATGGCTCGGTCTATTGCATGATCAGTTACTCTAACACTTTCGAGGCTTACTTTTGTATAAATTTCGAGCTTTTCAATTTTATCTGATATAGTCATACACTACCTCTATTCTATTCAATTTTAGATTCTTATTTTATATTTTCATTTAAACCTAATTAAATACAGTTAAGTTCTTAGTATCTTCCCAATAATAATCTACAGCAAATGCTTCATCTGGCCAATACACTTTAAATCCTACTTCATTTACATTTTTCACTTGCCCAACTACACCCTCACCTAACCACTGCACTTTTGAATTCTCTTGAAGTTTGAAAACTGTTTGTGTCATTATTTACTCTCCTTTAATATGTATTTAGCAATCTTTATATAAGAAAAAGACTACCAATTTGTTTGATAGTCTTAGTTTACCACGTATCAACTTATAGTCAATACTTTATTTTATATTTTTAATTAAACTTTTTATAGATGTTAAATGAATAATTGAATTCGTAAGGTTCTCTTCTAATCAGCTCAGATTCGACTAGCTCCCACTCGTCTAAGTTAACCTTTGGGAAGTAAGCATCGGCCTGTTTAAACTTTTTATGTAATACTGTTATGTACAGATTGTCAGCATGAGGAAGGAACTCTTTGTAGATTTGTTCTCCACCAATGATCCAGACGTTGGGGTCTCCCTCGAAGTTTTTGTAGTCATTTATAAACGTATCTATATTATCGTATACAAAATAGTCTAGTTGACTCTTGTCCGTTGTCTTAGATATAACTATATTTGTTCGGTTAGGAAGAGGCTTGCCATTCATAGATACAATTGATTCGAATGTTTTTCTACCCTGTACAACAAAGTCATTTTGAGTAAGCTGCTTAAATCGTTTTAAATCGTCAGGTAGGTGAGCTAAGAGTTTATTATCGTAGCCAATTGCGTTATTTAAGTCGTGAGCAACAATGATGTTAATTGGCAATTAGATAGCCACCTCCATTCTTAACGTTTCTCCGTGTTTATAATCTATAAGTTTAAAGTCGTCTGCAGTGAATTTATAGAAGTCAGTTATATTAGGATTGATCCAAAGCTGCGGTGCATCGTACATTGTGCTTTCAATTTGTTGTTTAATTATATCTATATGCCTATCATAAACGTGAGTATCGCCTATATGAAAGATATACTCGCCCAGCTCGTAACCAGTCACTTGTGCAATCATTCGTTGTAAAACATTATATTGGAAGACGTTAAACGGATTCCCTAAGAAAACATCATTGCTGCGGCACAAGACTTCAAGATGAAGTTTCCCCGCCTTCACATGCCACTGAGTAGACCAGACACACTCCTGTAGTTGCTTTTTATTCACATCGGCATAGTTCCAAAAACTTGTCATCAATCTCCTTGAAGCGGGAGAGTGTTTTATATTGTATATGAGTTCTGTAACTTGATTTCTTGATAATTCATACCTATATGTATTACCGTCACTGACAGTCTCAAACCTAAAGCCTTTTAATGTCTTATTAAATCGAATCGCTTTAGAGAGATTGCTGTTATCAAAATTATATTTTTGACATGCTTTCTTCTGTTCTATAAATAGCTCTTTGTCTCCATCTTTAGATATAACATAAAAAGGGCTGTGATTGCTATTATATATTGTGTTCTCTGAATACGGTAACCACACACATGAAGAATTGGAATAATAATTAGAAATATAGTAGTCTTTATCTATAGCCCAGTTTTTATATTTTTCATTTTTAGCTAAATGAAATTGAGGCAAGGAACTAATATCTGATAAGTAATATTCGAAGCAGTGCCACCTCTCATCCACAAAAATCCCTTTGCCACCATATCTATCATAGTTTTTGTTATTGGGATTGTAGCAGCGACTTATCATTGAATTCCATGTGCCTCTAAAATACTTCAATTCTTCCTCATTAAAGCTTTTTACGTTTTCATAAGCACCGAGGTAACCGACATTACAAACAGTTCTAGCGAATCTATCGACAAACCTGCCTCTTAACAAGTCGTTTTTTTGAATTGTAGTGATATATCCAGTGTCTATGAACTGCAATCTAATTGCCACAGTCTTCTCATATACAGTGTTGGAAGGCAATACATCGATTACTTTAGCATATCCACATCGATTACTTTTAAAGACCTTATCCATAAGAGGATCTTTACAATGCTCGTTTCTCTCAAACGCATTTATTAATTTTATATTTTTAATATCATCTTTTTTTGTTGACTTGATTTGTTTTACTGTGATCACACTTCGATCATTCCTAAATTTATGACTCTCAAATTGGCTCCCATAGCTTCGCCCTATCGTACCTTTTTCATCACGCCACTCATTCCATATGTTAACATTGTTATCAATTAACTCTTGAACGTCATTTGATTGCTTTTGCCAGATCCAAAGTAATTCCTTGATTGCGGTTTTCCACGCTACCCTCTTCTGAGTAAGAATAGGAACTTCCGTATTATCAAACCTCATTGTTCGTCCAATAACTGATTTAGTATATGCTGGCGTTCCGTCTGCCCACCTAGCTCTAACGTTCTCACCTTCATTGGAATACCCGTTCTCAATAATATCTTCTACAATTTCTTTATATAGAATATCCGCTTTACTCAATAAACCCTCTCCTTATACATCATCTATTCTTTGCACATAAAAAGGCTCAGTTAAGAGCCAATGAATCACTTATCCTTTTTGTAAATCGGCTTCCTCATGTATTCTATTAATCTAGGGAATTGCTCTTTGAATTTATGAGTAAAATAGCCCCAACCTTTCACGATCATACTGGAACCTAATACTAATGTAATAGTAAGCATAAGTAGTACTCCTGTGATTGGGAAAGGGATAAACATTAACAAATGATATCTTCTAACGACAATTCTTTCTTTGTTAATCATTGCTGAGTAGTCAATTGCCATTGGATATATTAACGCTAAAAACGCCGATGCCAATAAGTAAAAAATTAATATGGTTTGAATATGTATACTTAAGCTTAAGAACCAATCCTCCATCAGATCACTCCTTTATTTTATATATTTATTTATTATAAACACCGTTAATATAGTTAATTTCTTGGTTGTAATTTTCGATAGCTTTATCATATAACCTGTCTACTGCAGGCTGTAATTTCTTGCTAAACACATCTGCTAAAATTAACTCATCCTGATCTATTTCTTTGTTTTCGGTTAGCGAGATATAATTGAACAGATTGTTTAGTAGCATTAGCTCCTCATTATTGATTGAAATCAGTGTTTCATTGTGATCGTAGCTCACTTTCATTTATCTACACTCTCCTTAAGATCAGGATACATATTAATAGCTTTTATATTTTCAATGCTATCGATATTCACAAGTACTCTGTTTGCTAATGGAGATCGTTCAATAAATTTTTTAAATGTATAAGATGATCGATTATGAGTATTCAATTCTAATCCATCTTCAGAGAGTATTGATAATGATTCCTCATCTATTAAAAATTCGTGCGCTCCTATTTCGTTATAGAACTTTTTTAACTCTCTAAAATCATGAACTTCTACCTCAATAACTGAGCCGAACACAGACTCGTATGAATAATCTTCCTCACCGTCAAATGTAACTAATGGAACAAAACCAAGTTTTCCATTCTGTTTATATTTTTCTGTTGTTATTAAAACTCCGTCGTTTAATTCTCTTACTGTATCTTTATAGAGCCTGCCTATATCGTCATTTAATTGGGTAATCTTTGCAATTGTAAGAGTATATTTGTAATGATCCTTGTAGGCATTACTATCCAAGGCTTTCCATGATTTATTCATTAACTCTTCAAATACCACACTCAGAACTGATAAAGCTTTATCGAAAATTAGAAAGTCTCCGGTATTCTTTAATATCTGTTTGCTAAGATTTGAACTACGTCGTGATGAGGACACAAACTTCTGTTGCACAAATTGATAATAGGACTGATAAGCTTTACTAGCAGACTCGACTAATGTCTGCACTTCGTTGTGGTTTGCCTCAGTGTGAACCCTTCCAATCTTATTGATGATGTCTAAAAAGTTTGTCTTTAAATGATTTTTTGTAGTTATATTAGTTAGCATGTAAGTTTCCCTTCTAATTTGACGATTGGCCGTCACCCCATTTGTATGTATTACACTTCTTGATCTTTCTCGTTTCTATAGCCGATAATCAATGCAGCAACGACAACTGAGCTTATGTACAATAGGAAGATTAGCCCGAATTTTAGAATCTTAATCACCTCCTTAACCTATTTGCATTTATATTTTTAATGACCGCTAACTACTTTCTCTAGCCAAGATTCAATACGATCAATGCTTTCTATTACTTCAGGAATACTTGTCGGTTTAGATTCATCTAGTTTATGTCTAAACAATGCCTTTAGGGCTTCGTTAAGCTTTCCGTAGTAACCACCAATTTGCTTGTATAACTCTTTATCTTTGTCATCAAATTTACCTGTGTAGTTGCGAATAGTGTAGTTCATGCCTTCTTTTTCAATGTAAAGTTTCTTTTCAATATGTAGTTTTATATTAATCAACCTCTCTGATTTAAAATAATGGGAATTTACCTTGGTCTTTATAATCACGACTCTCTCTAAGTTCTCTCATCAATCTGTGTACTTTTTCTAACCTCTTCGAGCAGGCTTCGCACTTAGACTTACCACCTGTTGGACAGTCCTCCGCAAAGCAAGCTCTCTTACCCGTCATCCAATCATCGAACCTTTTAGACTCTTCTTCGTCCATCTCAACTGTTGTAGGTTGTATATTTTTTACCGTCCCAATCAACTTCTTTCTTTAAAATTGTGAATTTAAGTTAACGTTATATATACGAAATAACCAACGAAGAGGATGTCCAAGACTAGTAATATTTTATTGGTTAAGAAGCTAAATCCTTCTTTGCTTCTTATTCGAATTCTATTGGGATCAAGATATTTATGTAGAAATTTTGCTCTAAAGAAGCCTTTTGCAATTAATAGTATTCCGATAATGTAGAAAAACCAATGGATATCACCTAATACTAAAGTAATTTTAGAGTAAAACAGAGTGATTAGAGTGAATAGTGTCACTATCATTAAAACAGTAAGTATTCGTTTGGACTTATCACTTAGTCCAGTATCGGCCATGTTTTGTTTCATTTTATAAAAGCTTATCTTTAAGTTTTTGTTAAGCTGTTCCGTTGTATGAAATAAGTATTTGAGGTTGTAGATCTTTGCTAATAAGAATATTACTGACAAGATAATTAATAATGTTTTTATATAAAACACTTCCTTTTCATTTTTATTTTATATTTTTCTTTAAATCGGCAACTTTATCGAGTTAATCTTCGTCCTCATCAATAACACCAAAGTCAACTAAGCTTCCTTTTAACGGCTTAACTACTTCATCCATTTCAAAAACATGTCTATCACCGTCATCGTCTACATAAATAAAATTTGTTTCGTCAACAATTTCTGCACCTGTCGATGTCTTAACATGAAACTGTTTGTTAAACTTTTTGCCATTGGGCGAACCCATAAGGTCGATGCCTTGTCTATGAGTATGTGTTGTACCGATCCAATTACCGTCTTCAGTAATATAATCTATGTAGTCCTCGATTCCCTCTCTGAACTGAGATAAGACTGCTCCACCATTTGCTTTAATTGCTTCATTGCGTTTCACATTTGGAACAAGTGAGGCTCTAAGGCTGTCTCCATTCATAAAACCCTCTCCTTTTCTATTTAAGTTCGTCATTTTACTTAGAAAGATGCTCTTCTAAAGCTTCTTTATTAGCTAATAGATCTTTAATTTGTTCATCTATGTATGATAGCTCAGTCTTGATTTTCTCTTGTTTCAATTCTTCGTTTTCAAGATTCCAGCTTTTTTCAGCTTCCCATAAGTCTTTTTCATCTCCAACGAAGCTGTAGTCGTCTACCTTACTGACTGAGATAGATGGTCTATACCAATCACATACTATTCCGCAACAAGCTTTAACAGGGTCATATCCTTTATGACTTGGTTCGCACATACAATAACCGGTGTACTCAGGAGAGTCTGTAAGTTTAATCAAATAGCATTTGCCTTCTGCATAAACTACTAATTCTCCATTATCGTAATATCCATCTTCATCAGGCTCATTGTAGTTGATATTAAAATCATCTAGGTTAGCCATATTAAACATTTCCTTTAAAGAGTCGCTATGCTGCTGTAAAACCTCATAGTATGGCATTATTAATTTCACTTTATCTGGATAGGTTTCTATGAACAATTCTTTTAATTTGAATAAGAATTTACTTATGTTAATCGCTCCTCTAATTTATATTTTCTATAAAACCTTCGTTTCAAACAGTCATTTCTTGTCATTGAGTATTGATAGTATGATAAAGAATAAGACTATTGAAAACAACACGATTGGTTGAGCTATTGACTGATCTATACTGACCACCTCACTTAAAACTTTGTTGCTTTTCTAGCTATAATTGCTTGCCCCGGAAGAATTAATAGCACTGCCGATAACCACCCAGCAAAGCTTGCAATAATCATTTTGAAAATACCTTTTCCGATTAGCCATGCGTCCACGTCTCCTACATTCACGATCAACTTAATTGCCTCGATAATATCTACTATTCCTCCTATGAAACAAATCCATAGGCCGACATACAATCCTGCTGCAACTCCCAATAGCATTAATAAAATACCGACAATATAACCCACTATTTCATCACTCGTTTCTTTTTTATATTTTCATTAAAAGATAAGATTTATTTTAAAATTTAGCCTGTAAAGCAATTATGTCACCAAGTGTGAAGTCTGATTCCTTGAGGATTTCTTTGATAGCAAAGTTAACACCATCAATTGTCTCTCTCTTTACTCCATGATATGGCGCATCTTGCATAGACCAGCTTAAATCATGAATACCTTTTACTAAAATATCAAACTGTTCTTCTTTGTTCATCTTTCTTCCTTCTTTATTTCCTAGTATTCGAATACCATGTGTACATATTTACCTTCATAGCTTTTTAGAATTTCGTTTAAGTCATGATTACCTATTGTAAAGTTCTTCAGATCGTACCCATCTTTAGTCCAATCGCTCCAACCGTACCATTCAGAGTAGATGTCCAGAGCGCCCATAGTTGTAAGCACTACTCCTTCTATAAGCTCTTCTAATGTTTTCTCTGTATCGCTAGCATACAGCCTAACGCTAACATTTTCTTTCCTTACCGAAACTTCGACTGAATCAATATCATCGACATGATTAGAATCTCCATCCCAGTCCAATTCACTAGCAATGGTTTCACTTAGAGTGTAATTCTTTTCTAAGCAAGCATTGCCCTCGAAATCTAAATAGACAAAACCCTTAAAATGCTTTTCTGTCATCAAGATCCCCCTTTCAATAAACTGTTTGCATTGCCTAAATCACCTTGTAAATCTAATTCAGTTATAAATCCTCTGTCCTCATCTAAACATTCTTCGCCCCGCTCAAAACCTATATAGCCTTCATTATCAATTAACTCTCCTGTAGGCTCATAACCTTCATTTATTAAGAATACGGACGCTTCTCTAAAAGACGTAAATGCAGCTACGACCTCCCCATATTGCTCGTATCCAAAATTATTTATTTCTTCTACTACAAAAACTTTTTGAGGAATCCACTTTTGCTCTTTCTTGCACCAATTTTGTATAGGAATAGTTATAACCTCCATTTCTTTAGTCAACTAAAGCAAAAACCCTTGCCACATAAGGCTTTCAGAGCCTATATTTCACGATAAAATACCTGTTTTAATTGAGGCTCTTAAAAATCATAAGAGCCTCAATATCAGCTTTACTCTGGTCGCTTCAAAGCGCTATATGTATTCTCTAGCTTCTTAATGATATGATTAGTTGCTTCTTCTGAACGATATGTAAATACTTTATCTAAATCAATTACATGCGTGTACTTATCACGAACGCCAAAACCTCTACCCAAGCTTCCATAAGTAGCTAAAGTGTATGTTCCAATTTTAGTTAATACTTCTTCTTGATCTCTAGTTGCAGACTTAGTCCACGTTGCCGTCCCTAATGACTCATGATTTAAATTCATAGCCTCTTTAAACTCGTCCAGTGTGAACCATTCTTTTGCTACTACTAAGACTTTATTGCTAGACGACACTTCACTTTTAGATTTCTCTTTTAAGTTCACATTGCTTTGCAGTCTTTGAATCATTTGTAATAGATCCATTTTCTCTTTAGTGTGATTAAGTGGTACATTGTTGAATTGGTCTTGCAGGTCAATTAGAGTTTTAACTGTAAACTCTTTATCAAATGGGATTACAAATCGTTCTTCCCATTTCTTATACTCGCTCTCTACACGCTGCGCTCTCTCATTGTTTGTATGCATTGTCATATTAAATCATCCTTTGTTTTATATTTTTATTTATTAGCCTCAATACGTTTGTGAATTGATTTTAAAGATTCTCCAACAATACTACCTGTTAAACTTGTCAGCCTTCCCGTACTCAAAACTGTACTCTTAAACATCTTTTCATTGATGTTTCTTGCGATGTTACAAACCCTAGCAGTAAAGTTAATTTTAAAACAAAGTATCTTTAGCTTGATTCTGTTCTTCATTCTCTTCACCTCCTCTCAATAATTTAGATAAACACTAATCCCTCGTCTGAATATCGAACTCAGGAATGATTGCTTCTGGTCGCAACACAACCTTGTAGCGGAAAGGATCAGCATGAACACCTTCAATTTGCTCTGAGAAGAAACTAACATTGTCACTTAATCCTAAAGTATGCATTTTATATTCGTCTTCGCCTGTCTTGCATGTAACCGTCATTCTTAAATCATTGTCGTTATTACCAAGCGAACATAGGCCTTCAATTGTCAGTAGGTATTCGTCAGTAATACCATTAAAGAAAACAATTTGACGCTGTACAGAGAAATCGTCTGCAGACTTCTTAATACTGTCGGTTGCTCTGTCTGCCTCTGAACACGATACTAAGATAAAAGCCATTAAACCTAACATAATCAGTAAGAGTTTCTTTTTCATTCACATCATCCTTTTATATTTTTATTTGTATTTAAGCTCATCTCTGTACTCTTCCATCAACTCAGTAATTTTTTCTTCATCTTCGATATTCTGTTCTTGTAGCTCAACAATCTCATTATGTAATAACAATTCTTCTCTAGCAGCAATTTGATATTTATGTGAGGTAGCAGTTAAGCTTTCTCTATTCGCTGAGACTCGTTTAAACTTCTTATTCAATCGCTTAAGTGAGGCGTTGCGTTCAGCTATCCTTTTCTGAATCTTTTTTACCGATTTATTAATGTCCATAGCCAGTCAATCACCTCCATCAATCCCTTGAAAGCAAAGTACAGGATTCCTGATGCAAAGCACAATGCGATAAATGCGCTGGCTAGGAGGAAGTATAAAGCTAAAAAACCTTCGGCAGAGACAAATAGGCCGTTTATTAAGTCGAGGAGTTTTCTGATGTGTTAGCCTCCTTTTGAAGCAGCAAGTAACTTCTCGTATTTGCCTTGACCATTTTCTAGTCTGCCTTTCGTATGAAATCTTATTTCTTTCTCGGTTAAGATAGATCTAACTGTGCCTGGCATTTCAGTGACGCTATATACGCCATGCATTAGTATAGATAAAGGAATAGTTACTGGTAAAATAATAACGTTAATTGCTAAACCTAATTTACTTAATTTATATTGAACTTTGATACGTCTACCATCGTCAAAATACTTTACTGACTCTCTCCATCTAATCTTTCTATCTAGAATCTGCTCATGATCTTTCTTAGAGATATAGATTTGTTTGAAGTCGCTAATTTTACCACCTACTTATTTTATATTTTCTGTATAGAATAGTTCATTTATTGAGATTCTTTGTATTCTGGATATAAAATGTCACTTAGCTTATCGACTGCTTCAGACTCTGCACCCCAATAGCTCAAATGACCAGATGCTTCTCCTTCAATTTCCTTCCATTCATCTTCAGTTAGAGTTATTGTTATGGTCTTCAATAATTCTCTTACTCCTTTCCCTTACTTTCTTGCTCTTTTCTAAATGAGCATCAACAACTTTATTTAATTGATCAATTGTTCCTTTAAATATGGATTCAGACCTGACTGAAGTTGACTCGTTTTTCTTTACATATTCATACATAGCTAACTTAGCTGCTTGATCTTCAGTGAGTGCCGTAGCTTTTGCGTCAACCCCACCGTCAAAGTCTGCAACGATAGTGATTGTAAAGTCTTCAGGCTGCCTATGTATAATGTAATTGTTGAAGTTTTCTTTGAGTTGAGATAGTAATCTATGTTATTCACTCCCATCGAGATAGGTATCTAACTTTGAAACTTTATCACTTTTAATAAAGCTGTCATCAAAGTAAGTCTTAGGGCTATTTGTAACCAAATATGTATAAAAGTCTGTTTTTGCATCGTGCAAGGTAAAATCCTTGAAATGAAACTTAACTAGCTTGGCGGTAACAGCAATTTCAGATGTGTATTTATCTTTATAAATCTGATTTGATAAAGTTAAAAGCTCATCAATTATCTCACTATAAGTCGGGTACTTTTCTTTCAGTTTCATTTATTCAACCTCCTTAAACTCCATTATATTTTCATATGTAGATAAGAAAGGAATTCTGAATCCAATTGTATCAACGCTGTATGTTTTACCAACCTCTAAACTACCGTAAATGTCGGATGAGTTAAACTTGCCTGCGAAGAGCGCATCAGTAACTTGGAATACTTTTGTTTCTTCGTCTGTCTTAGTGAATACAAGATACTTGGACGAACTTGAATCTCCTTTTGCTTCCTTGTCAGTTACTGTGATCTCAAATGATTGCTTATTGTTATACTCCGCTACTGTAAAAGCGATGCCTCCACCAATAAAACCTACAATTAATATAATTACTGCTGCTACCATACATCCGAATCCATTCATATTATCTCTCCTTTATCCTTTTAGTCTTTTTAATACGCCCTCAATATTCTTTCTAAAAGCATTTTCACTGTGTAGTAAATCTCGAATAAACTCTAATTCATTGTCATCAAACGAAAGCTTGACTGTTTTTCTTACTGTTGCTTGCTCTGGAGTATATCTTAGGGGTCTATCAGGCTCATCCATGACAATATTTTTGTAGGCTAAATTTAGCTTATCTGCTTTAACTTTCTGGATTTTAAACATCTGCATAAGAACTTCTGCATCATTTAAGGCTCGATGATGATCAGAGTTTATAATATCAAGTCTATCTGCAACTTTACCAAGGCTAGGAGATAAATCAGGTTCAAGTAATCTTGATAAGTTTCTTGTGCAGATAAACTTACTAGGATGGATACCGTATTTAGATAGGAAAGATAGGTCAAATGGTGCGTTTTGAATTACAACAGTTGATTCACCGATCATCACAGCTAGCTCAGTCATTGCCATCTGAATAGAGTAAGGTACTTTTAGATCATCTTCAGTGATTCCAGTAAGCTCAGTAATCTTCTTAGGAAGTTCTACGCCCTCTTCTAATGCTACAAACTTGGAAAGTGTATCAATTACATTGAAATTCTCATCAGTGAATACTGCTCCTACTTCGATAATTTGATTCGTCTTATAATCAAGCCCTGTTGTCTCGAAATCTAGAAAAGTATAGTAGTTTGATTGTATAACTATCACTCCTATTGTATAATTATTTATATTTTTAACATCTCTTTAAAATTTGGAATTGATTGAAAAACGAAGCCCTGAAAGTACTGCAGTGAGTGCGTTTCAAGGCTCTTCATTACTTATGTGTTCAATTTTCATTCATGTGTAGAGTTATTCACTATATTCATTTTCAATTGGCATAAGTCTACCTTCTGGATAATCAACAAAGAAAGAAGAGAAGAAAGCGTCTAAATCATCATTCAACCAAGCAGTAATAGCTTTTTGAGAACCTTCTTTTTCTTTTTCTTTATAGGTTAACATTGCTGTTTTAACAATCCACTTTTCACGCCATTTATTATTGTATTTAATCTCTGCAACTCCACGCATAATTTCCTCAAAGTGCTCTTTATCAGTCTTATTAGGATGAGCAATTTGCCACTCGATTTCTTTCTTTAACTTACCTTCGGGTGCAAAATCTATCTCCCAATTATCAGGTTTAATAATTTTTCCATCGCTTTCACGGAAACGTGGCTTCCCATCTTCCCAAAGCTTACCCATGTTGGCTTGTTGCACAATATCAAATAGTGGTTCAGGTCGTACACCAATGATATTAAAGCTGCCTTGATTAAAATAAAGAGCGTCAGTTAGCGCATCAGCTTGAGCAGTTAGAATATCTTCAGGTGCTTCTTTCTCTTTCTGTTTAGTGATAGCATCCTTCACACCGTCTAGAAACTGACTAGTGAGTTCTTCAAACTTATCTAAATCTCCGCCTACAGTTGCATGAAGAAGCTCAACTAACTCTTCGGCTTCCCATACTGTACGGTTTAAAGCAGTCTTCTCATCCATAGGTGTTGGAGCCGAAGCTACAGGATGATTAAAAGCTGTGTGAAAATCTCCTACGTGATCATAAAATGTTTTAGTCATTAAACCTCTCCTTGTATGTCCATTTATATTTTTAATTAATTTCTGACTTCGTATCTCAAATGTCTTCCTGTCGAATTACCAGATGAACCGATAACTCCTAGTACATCTCCTACTTTTACCTCTTCTCCTTCTGCTACATCAACGTTAGATAAGTGAGCAAAAAGATGGAGTTTGTCAGAGGAATCTTTTACAGAAACAACGTTTCCATAGCCTCCGTAACCAGTACCATATTCACCAAAGCTAGCAAATTCTACGGTACCGGCGACATTAGAAAGAATCTCTGTGCCTTCTTCACCTACAAAGTCGTCTCCTGTACGATATCTTGTAGCTCCAGTGACAGGATGTTTATATTCACCTTTGCTATGAACTTTAGACATTCCTTCTTGGGAGAATCCCATTAACCCAACTCCTTAATTAATTCATCTAACTCAGGTGGTTTAAAGCCAATAGAACGTGATACTTCTTCACCTTCAGTATCTAATAAGATGGTCACTGGAGTGCTCATTACCTCGTATTTTGCTGCTACTTCAGGATAGTCTGTTAGTAAGACTGTTTCGTACTCTACTTCTTTATCCTTTAAGTAGTTATCTACCATCTCACATGGTCTACAGTTAGGTGACGCTAGTTTAATTAGTTTCATCGAATGTGTCCTCCTGATAGTTAAATTCAAAGTCTTCATCTTTCATTGCTTCTGCTGTAGCTACTTTATAACCGTTACCCTTCATCGAGAAAAAGTCATGCGATTTAGTTTTAGTATTGAGGCCGTTAAGCACAACAGGATTGATATCTTCTTCTTCAAAGATTGGATCAAAGTTGAGATTCATAAGCGCTTTATTAGCGTTATAACGTATAAATTTCTTAACATCTGATGATAGACCAACTTGGTCATAAATATCTTCGGTGTAAGATAGTTCATTTTCGTAAAGTTTCTGCAGCAGATCTAATGAGAATTTTTTAAGCTCTTGTTGTGTTTCAGGTGTCTGCTTATTGTAGATTTCTTGAGCTAGTAGAGCAATATAAACCGAGTGAATAGCCTCATCTCTTATGATGAGATTAATGATTTCTCCACTTTGCATAAGCTTACCCTGCCCATAAAAATAAAGTGGATAATAGAAACCACTATAGAATAGGAAACTTTCAAGGTAAACGGAAGCAACCATAGCTTTAAACAAAGAGATTTCATCGCCTTCTTTAATATCTCTATAAACGCTAACTACCATATCTGCTTTCTTCTGTAAGTACTTATTATCTTTTACCCATTCAAACACTTCGTTTATTGTTTCAGTCGGTGCAAGAGTCATAAATATATTGCTGTATGATTTTGCATGTACTGTGTTTTCCATCATGGCCATAAAATTAAGAACAGCTTTTCTTTGATGACCTTTGACATGACTTGAAATGATTGGCATCCCTGTGTTCCCTTGTTCAGTGTCTAGCAGGGTAAGCCCTGCCAACACCTTCATGTAAGCGTCTTTCTCTTTTTCCTCAAGATACTTCCAAGTCAACAAATCTCCATTTAACGCCAATTCTTCAGGCAGCCAAAACTGTTTTACGTTTTGATTGTAGAACATCTGAGTGAAATCATCTTCGTGCTTTGACCAATTGGCCGCTGTAAAAATCTCTGTCAATTAAACATCTCCCTTTAAACTGTGCAAGATAAGCAACCTTCTTGTTCTGTGTCCTTTGTTCTCGCATAGTAAATTGTTTTAATCCCTCTGTGATGAGCATACATATCTATTTTATTTACATCTCTTGTCGTCATTGTATCTGTTAGAAATAATGTAAAACTAATTCCTTGATCAACGTGTTGCTGAATAGTAGCAACCATATCTACTACTCTCAACATGTTCATATCGTATGCAGGTTTATAAAAGAACCAATTAGTTCTTGAAATAAGCGGCATAGGATAGTACGACTTACTATTGCCATACGTCCGTTCTTCAATTTGCTCCATAATAGGCATGACAGAAGCGGTTGAAGATTGCACATATGAGATTGAGCCAGTTGGAGCTACGCACTGTCTGTAACTATGGAATAATCCATGTTCAGCTACCTTTTCAGATAATTGTAACCAGTCTTTTTGAGTCGGTACATTCTGCCCTTCAAATAATTTAGTGATAATCTGCGACTTAGGTAAATAACTATTGTTTATATATTTAGAAAAGTACTCTCCCGTAGAATATGTAGATCCTTCGTAATTCTCATATGTTTCGCCTGTCTCTTTAGCCAATTCCATTGAACGTTCTAAGGTATAAAAATTAACCATCATGAAGAACGTGTTAGCAAAATCTCTCGCCTCTTTGCTTTCATACATAATATGATTACTTGCTAAATATCCATGTAAATTCATAGCTCCCAAGCCAATTGACTTCATTGCGTTGTTGGCTCTCTTAACTGCAGGAGCATTTTTAATATCTGTACTCTCACTAATCATAGTTAGAGCATCTACAGCCGTTTTAACTGCAGTTTTAATGCTTTTATTATTCATAACGTTGACAATATTTAATGACCCAAGGTTGCATGAAATATCTAAGCCGATTTCATCTTCCATTCCATAGTCATTATATGTAGAAAGTTTGCTGGCTTGAAGTACTTCAGAACAGTTACCTGTTACAATCCCATTAAAAATTAATGAGCTGTAATCTTTTTGTGTTGTATCATAGACATCTTCATAACCATGAAATTCAATTTCAGAAATTTCTGCTGAAAAGTTATGTTTAGGGTTTCTCGATTTAGGCTGCAACGTGTCAGTTAGCATGTTGAATTTGTACATATCATACTCTTTTAATTCCACACCCTTTACAAATCTCTCTCTTGAAATTCTATCTTGTATATTTAATTTATGTACTGGCTTAACATTGTAGAGTGCTGTGCCTCCTTTGCCATCAGGTAGAAGCTCTTTGTCTCTTTTAAAGTTTGAGTAAATAGTAGAGTAAACTCCTAAATTAGTGATAAGCTGTTGGACATCTTGAAGTGACTCGTAGTGAATTGATGTTAGTTCAATCGTCAAAGCTTTGCACTTAAAGTTTGCATTCACACACGCATCCATCTGAAACAAACCTGATAGATATGCTGTTTGTGTTTCCTTGTCGGCCTTGTATAAAAATTGTGGCACTCTAGTTTTATTTTCTTTAGTCATCCCAAAGACTTTTAAAATACTAGTTAAAGCCGATGACGATAAATGAAGAAGATCTTGTAATTCCGAATTTGAAGCATTAAAGTGCGGTGCGTAGTTAGTACTGTGATGATTGCTACAAAGATTTCTATACTTCTTAATTACACCTGCGATAAGTTTTTCTACTTTATCGGCTAAGTGCTTTTTATTATCGTAAAGATATACTTTTACAGTTTTATCACCAAAAGTCCCGTCTGCAGCAATTATCCCCATAATATAAGCCAATTCAGGCTCATGAATATCTCCAAAATTGCCCTCATCAGACTGGACAAGAAGTCTGTCTCCTACCTTGAGTTCATGCAACGCTCGTTTTTCAACAACATCCCCTGCTTTGACATAGAACTTGTGCCATGGAGTGGCTTTAATCTCAAATCCTTGTTTAGTTTTGATACGATGTACTTCAGCCTCTTTTTTAGTCAAATGCATAGGAATTGCATCGACTAATGAAGTCCCTTTCTCATCTAAATTGTGTTTCTTTGTTCTATTATCAATAGTGACCTTCAAATCTTCTTTTGACTCGTAAAGCTCCTTAGCACTAACCTGACCTTTTGAAGTCGATAAAAGTGTATCGCCTGTTACGCACAAGTTAGAGAATTTTACTTTGCTAATGTGGTTGTTTGCATGATCTTTATTAACATTGTCTTCAAACATTATGTAAGGATAACCAGATTCACTTCTTAGCATAGCTAATTTTTGAAGGAGTTTGCGTGCATTAATTTTATCTTTCCGGACATTTGGATTATTAACAAGATCATCGTAAACTTCGTTCATATCTAGCTCATCAAGATATTCGCCATACTCTTTGTAGATAGTATGAGGGTAGAAAACATAAGCATCTTTGTCTTCTTTGGCAAGCTCAACAAACTTATCAGGAATAACAACACCAATTGAAAGCGTCTTTACTCGTACATCTTCATCTGCACTTATTTTTTTCGTATCAAGGAAATCATTTATGTCCGCATGAAAGATATTAAGGTAAACTGCACCACTCCCTTGACGCTGAGACATTTGGTCAGCATATCTAAAGGCATTGTCAAATAATTTCATGACACCAACTACGCCCTTAGTAGCGTTAGCAATATCTTTAATTGCCTCTCCTTTTGCTCGAAGCTTCGATAAATTGAGCGCAACTCCTCCACCCATTTTTGAAAGCTGCATAGACGTTTCTAATGCTTTGGAAATATCATTTAAAGAATCCCCAACCTCAAGCAAGAAACATGAAACCATCTCTCCTCTTCGGCTACGACCAGCATTAAGGAATGTTGGAGTACTTGGTTGATACTCTTGATTGATCATTACTTCCGCATATTCAATAGCTTTATCTACACTACCTTTTGCTAAATACAAAGCAACGATTGCAACCCTATCTTCATATCGCTCAAGGATCTTCTTTTTGTCGTTGGTTTTGAGTGCGTAGTCGTTGTAAAACTTAAATGCGCTCATATAAGAAGGGAAACGAAACTTCTTATCGTAGCAAAACTTATAAACTGATTTGATTTCTTCCATTGTATATTCTTCGAGAAATTCTCTCTCGTAATAGTCATTATTTAATAGGTACTTGATTTTCTCTTCTAAGTCATGGAAGTAGACTGTGTTCATATTTATATTTTCTACAAAATAGTCATGAACTGCTTCCTTATCTTTCTCAAACTGATAAACACCGTCTTTTTGAATCATGATTTGATTATTCTTTTGAACCCAATTTGGTAATCCTGATGTCTCGCTCATTGACAAATCCTATCGACCTCCTGCTCAAATTTCTTAATATCACTTTCCATACCACTCATCTCAAATGTCATTAAAAGTGGGATTTTAAACTGTTCCTGAATCAATTTTCCTGCTCTGCCATAGTTGTTACCCCATAACTTATTGCCGCTCACAGCCACTCCTAGAGCGTGTGAACTATACTTCTCTAACAATTCTCTTGTTCTTGTAGGTACTTCTCCAAATCCTATTGTGTGAGTGACTAAAATAAAGTCTTCACTAATGTCTGTGCCTACATCTTTAATGTCCATCATGTTATGGTTATACCTGCCGCTTAAGTTGCTAACGAACCTTTCTACATTACCTGTCATGCTGTCATAAATCAGTAGTAAGTTGCATCACCTCCCTTAATTGATAAAGATTATCCCTTGTATTTCAGAATCTCTACTTTTACCAAGTGATCCTGACAATTATCAATTGGCACTTCTACTACATTGCCATTTGGATAATGAAAGTTTAATGCATCTACATATCGATACTCATTACTATCCTCTTCGTCAAACACCACATACTTCTGATTGATTTCATTGTTAAATGGAGCAGTCAAATCCATCTCAAGATCTGTGTTAAGTACGTTGGCTCCAGCAATATTTCCACTTACAGAACTAATTACTTCTGCAACTCCCGACTCGTACATGAATGTGTATTTAACATCGTGTTCTAAATTAAATCCCATCACTTCATTAGGGTTGTAATAATCCATTTAATAACCGCCTTTATATTTATTTTATATTTTTAATTTCAGTTCCGATTTACAAGATGCTATAATCCCCACCAAGGAAACACAACAACCGTAGCGCTGTTAATCACATTTATATTGAACCGCATGAACCACTTACCAATCCAGCTTACTATAATCTATCTTCGCACCCTTACCTTCAGTAACTAATTTTTCTGTGATGACATCTGCTTCATTTTCAATATGTAACATTTCGTTTGAGATTTCTTGGTTAATACCAGCCATTTCTAAGTATCCTTGCTTCATTGCTTCTACATCTACATCAATCTTTACAGTAACGTATTCCTGTTCAAATATCTCAGCATTCTCAATCACTTGATCACCCCTCGTATTAGTTAACACAATGTCCTCGTCACCAGCATATTGCGTACCGCTGGGGGTTTCGATTGATTGTATTTTGCCAGTGACTTTAGTAGCGTGGTTGATTAGGTATTTCGGGTGTACTTTAAAAGCTCCCATAAGAGATAAGCGGACTATCAACAATTGAGATTTGCTTCAAGCCATCAATCCTTTCTATTAATTTATTATTTTATATTTTTAATAATAAGGCTTATCTTTTAGTGAACTACACTGTTCTCACCCTTTCTTGTTACTTCGTTTATTGGCTTGTACTTATCTTACTACGGATAAACTTACCAGTCAATAATTATTTTATATTTTTAATAAAACATTTTATAGCAGCCATTATTACTTATAATGACCGCCTATTTTCTCTGTTCTTTCCCTTACCTGACTAGCTTCAAGCAAAGTTGTAGCTCTTGTTAGAGTGGCTTTGCCATACTTCTGATTGATCTCATCCATGACATATCCAAGTATATGAGCCTTCTCATTTTTCTGAGTTGTAGCTTTATCATCAAATAAGCTCAACTGTACTTCTCTATCAGTTTCAAGCTTATTCAAAGACACTCCTATTCGTCTTATAGGATAACCAGTCCAAAATTTATCAAAGAGTTCGCAAGCAAACTTATACAGTTCCATAGTAATATTCGTCTCTTTGCCCATCTTAAGCTGCCTAGAGAAACCTTGAGGAGACTCCCACGCACCACCTGATACACTTACATTAATCGTGTTACCCATAACTCCTGTTCTTCTAGAACGAGTACATACTTCCTCGCATAACTCTAAAAGAATAATCTTAGCATCATTCTCAGTTGTGTAGTCTCTAGGTAACGTCATACCATGACCAATAGCTTTCTGACTATCATGAGTTGAGGTTTTAACCGGTGAAAAATCTTCTCCGTTAGCAGTCATCCATAAGATTTGACCATGAACTCCCCAACGTTTCTTAAAATAAGATACATCGGTATTGGCTATCTGTCCTATCGTTCTTATAGCTCTGTCATACAAATGATGCTTCATCTTACTCCCCACACCAAACATATCTTCAACAGGTAGCTTCCATAACGAATTAGCTAGATTGTCTTTACGTAACTCGTGTATTCCAGACTCATTCTTCTTGGCAAAGTTGTCACAAGAGAGCTTGGCTAAAATTTTGTTTTCTCCCCAACCTACTCTCGCTCTAACTCCTGTTTCACGCATAATTGCTTCTTGTATACGTCTAGCCGAGTCTTCAGGTGTCTTACCAAACAAGTGATACGAATGTGTCATGTCCAAGAATTGTTCATCAATTGAATAGGGTTCAACCAAATCGCTAAACCTTTTCAATATAGCTGTGATCTGCATAGATACATCAATATAATCTTGCATGTGAGGCTTAACAACTATAGCTTCAGGACATTTCTGTTGAGCTTCCCACAACCGTTCAGCATTCTTAACGCCAAACTTTTTAGCTAATGGGCAAGCTGCTAGTATAACTCCTGACCTACGCTTAGGATCACCAGATACTACAAGTGGTTTACCTTCATAGGCCGAGTTCTTAGCTTTCTCAACCGAAGCATAGAAACTTTGCATATCAACAAGAAAAATAACACCTTTTTTAGCCATAGACGCACACCTCGATAGGATAGTTTAATCAGTATCACTATTATATGCGAATATGCGTTCGTATATAAATGGAAATATTCAGCAAGGATGTCTTGCGTTTTTACAAAATCTACTTTAATGCGACTTCTAATGAATTGATTTATATCTTCGCTGTACTTAATTACTTTTTCATATTCACTTATAAAGTTTTCCTTCTCTGCTTCGTTGAAATAGCTATATATAATTCTAGCGTCGTTTTTATTTTGGTGAAAAGCCAACATTAAGAATCTAAGTATATGGTGATCATTTGCAATTCCCATTCCAAAAATGACAACAGTGGTTATGTCTAAATCAATTATTTCATTTTGTAGGATAGTAGTTGTAGTGATTTTGGGTCTGTTATTTGGACTGCCTAAAGCCATTTGCTGCAACATAGGCAATGCCATTTTAAAGGTGACATCGTCGCCTATCAACAAATCAGAAAAGCTAACATTGCTTTTATTATAGTTCATAGTGAGACTCTGGCACATTAAGTATTCTGTATGATTCAATTTGAACTCACCGTGTATATGCGGTATCTTTTTATTCAGTAGTTGCTCAAGTATTAAATCGTAATTCAACGTCATATGTGCTGTAAATTGATTTAAATGCTCAGTCAGTTTTTCTGTGTCAATTTCATTTAGGCGTTCCAGCTTTTGAATGTCTACTGCTTTTCCATTATTAAATATTCTAATAGAGAAAATCATTCGTAGGTAAGATACAAAACCATTAAGCACAATGTTGTCATAATGAGAATTTGATACTCTTATAGTTGAAATGTTGCCTACCTCTACTAAATTAAGAAATCGGTTATCTAATGGAAGGTCATAGCCATTTAACTCCCCTTCAGCTTTTAACTCATTGATTGAAAAATATGCCCCGACTAGAAGAGTCCAATCCTCAATGCTAATACTTTTATAATTATTATTGGTTCTATATGCCGACATCATGTCCAAGAGAACATCGGTATGAGCCTTACGATGGGTCAGGGTGCTGAAGTAGTTGGTGTTGTTTATCTTAGTTAGTAAAAGCGAATCTTTACAAAGACTTTCAAGAAATACTACACCGTCTTTGAAGACTTCATTAAGCTCGTCTTCTTTCAAATTTTTTAAAGCAGCCAGCACATTCTGATATCCTTGTAATCCTTTTTTCTCATATGTTGGATTTGCAGCCTTCATGCGGAATCTTCCTTTTTTAAGTAACAATTTATGAGCATCAAATAATCCATCATAAATGTTAGCAAAAGACCAATCAAAGTTAATACTAAATCCATTACCCATGATAATTGCAGATTTTTCTAAGCTGATAATATCCTCATATTCTTTGATTGTAATGTTCCCCATGAAATCCACTCCTAGTAAATATATTATGTATTTATTTTACTGTGCTTCGATCTCATCTTGCAAATCTAAATGTTCTTGAAGAGCCTTGGCAAAGCCTTTAGCACTCACTTTTGTTCCTTCAGGAATTAAAATACGATTAATAATATCGTAGATAGCTACCTCTCCATTTTTATTATCTACTCCGAATAAGAAATCCCCTGCTGCTTTTGCAATTTGTTCGTTTGTCATATTAAATCAATCTCCTTTTATTTTATATTTTTAATTTATAAATATTAAGTAAAGTACTAAAAAGACTATCAAGCATAGAGAAGGTACGGCCATTATAATTAGCAGTAGGTGAATCCACTCTTTTTCAATTCCTAACAACTCTCCAGAACTAGTGTCCTGATCCGAGCCACCTTCTTTATGCCCATACGCTATGCGACCTTCTTCAGTAAGATTAGACTTACATTCGTCTAAATATTTAATAACGTCATCGATCTTACTATGTACGTTTTTCTTAGCTTCTTTAAGTTGTTCTCCATTCATTTGCTTGACACTTACCTGCTTATCAATGTGGACTGTATGGATTCCATTGTCAACGTCGTTAATGTGGTTAATCACAGAATACTCTAAATTATCAATCTTGATAGTTTTGTCAATAAAAAATGAGTTTAGTTTATATTCTCTGTACAGTGTGCTTGAACCCTTTTTAAGATATGTAAAAGAGTGTTTCTTAGACTCCTCACAATCAGCAATTAATTCATCGAGTTGAATTAAACTCATACGTTCTGGATGTTCTTCGTTAAGTACGATAATTTGTTCCTCATGATAATTGTTTTTAACCACAATTCCTATTGAAACTGATGGGTACAAAGAGAAATCTTTTTCCGTTTCAGTTGCCTCGTAGCCATATATCTGTAACTTCATTAATCACCTCTCTATAAACTTGTTTTACAATTTTTTTTCATGGTTGCTGCAAATAAGACTAACTCACAAAACAACATTTTTTATAATTGGCATTTAGTAATCATTTGAATAGTAATCTTCTTTTTCTCTATCTGCTCTATCATTTAGAGTATCAGTTTCAAACTTGTCAGAAAAGAAAGCTCTTGATGTATTCAGATCAGCAATTAACTCGTTTACTAGTCTTGAGGGGTACTCGATACCTTTTTCTGAACTAATTTTATTCAGAACGCTTATAACATCTACATGGAGTTCGTCTACTAGGTATTCTACATAACTGCTACTATCTAATTTAATATGTTTTATTATGTCCCACCCTTTCTTTCAATATTTTTATAAGCAAATACCACTGTCTTTAAAAGACAAAATTTATATTAATTACAGAATAATGCTTTGGAAATAACATGACTGATATAAGAAAAGCTAATAAGAAAGGCCATTATGTAGCAATATTCACTAAATTTACTCTTTGCCTCTAGAGCAGCCTTAAATGATAAACATGAAATAACCAAACTAATTATTAATATTACCACCACTCCCTTTGTCCGAGAATCCTTTAATATATACCTTTTTAAGAAATTCTAAGAACAAATCATCTTCCAAGTTAAACAAATCTAGTTTAGTCAACTCTGTGTAGCTTGGATTCTTCTTTGTGCCAAAGTTGTGTATGTACCCACCGTTATATTTGTATCCATTGGCAAAATTGAATTCATGCTGCAATATATCGATGAGTTGATTGAATCTTAAGCTAGGCTGCTGTTCTGCGATGAGTTCAACGTAAGTTAGAATTTGTTTCAACCTACTGCCTATCTGAATCACCTGCCTTACAGCCTGCTATGATAATTAACATTTGCTGCAAGAATTCATTCTGTTTAATATCTTTATTTATATATTGTTCATATGATTCTTTTGCCTTGTCCATAAACCTTGCTTGGCGTAGTACATAATACATATCATATTTGTTTAGCATCACATCGCCTTTACTATGAAACGCTGGCATAACACGGTTATGGATTTTATCAATTTCAGACATCAGATCACCTCTCGTTAAAATTTAGTTTTGGTCGAAACCTAGATATACATTCCTGACTTATATCCAGTTATCACTCCGTCCTCTTGAAGTGAGTTAAGGATATCTTCAACTTTTTTCTTTACACGTTTTGCAGCTTGATTATGTTTATCAATTAGTATCAAATACTGATAGTCATATGGTTGCAAAAAATTTTCGTCCAAAACATCAATATTTATTTCCTTAGTGTTCTTATTCACAGACATGTTAAAGCTAATATTCGATCCTAATGCTTTATACAAATATAGTGTAGGTGAGTGATGATTCGTAAAACCGTACTCTAAAAGACTATCTGCATTTTGATGACTCGCTATTTGAACACCTTCCATACTACCAACTTCCTTTTTTCACTCTAATATTTAGTTCTTCCGACGTTAAAATCAATCCTGTTTCTTCATAAGTTGGGTTAAAGCTAAACTCAAAACCTTTATGAAACATATGCCCACTAGTTTGAACGACTTCGCAATTTAACTTGTTTTTATACATAAACTTTTTCGTATCACCTTTTATTCCAATGATGTAAACATCACCTTCTTGAAGTTCGTGTAAACTAAGTTTTTTATCGTTTGCTGGTGCAGGATAAAATTCAAGTTCCATATCAGTACATCCCTTTCTTTATATTTTTAATTAAAAGTAATTTTTCATTCAAATCAATAACCCATATTTACTATTTCTTTGTCCAAGCTACTTCTAGCTCCCCGTCTTCTTTATCTAGTTCTCCAATTATCCATTCTTTGAACTGCTCAATTGTTAAAGTTTTGATAAACTCAATATTATTCAAGAAGAGCTGCATGAGAAAGCCTTCAGAAACACTGTACTCATACATTGCGTCTAATGATAAATCAAGCCTACCTTTAGTTGTAATTACAGAAAAATCATTTATGTATGAACTTCCATAGTCACATGTTTCACACCCAGATTCTGATTCAGAATCTGACTCAAGTTCAATTATTGCGCCGTCTTCTAATTCAATTAATACATCACTCATATAAATACCTCCTTTTATATATTCGTTTTTATAAAATCACATTTCCAATATCGTCAAAAGCGACTGTAGGAGAATATCCTTTTCCCACATTAAAAGTCTCTGTATCCAATATGTTATAACCATCGGCTCCAAAACCTGATGATTCTCGAATTAATTCTTCTTTATCTTCAAACGAAATCATAGCGTCTTTCATACCTCCGCTTGGATAATAACCCATGTATCCAAAAAGAATATATCGTTTCTTCTCCATCATATCTCTCCCTCAATTATAATTACACATTTACCCTTGATATACCAGCACTTTCAATCCCTGTCATCTCGATAAAATCAACCTTTTATTAATAAGCTAATACAACTGTTTTTGCTTTAATGGACACCTCTTTAATTATTACCTTATTATAAAACTGTGTCTTCATAAAGGTTTCCACAAATTCGTCGCTTGGTTTATGCGTAAGCTCCATTTCAACAGGCTCTTGATCGCTAACTTCATCCTTGAAGGTTAATATGTATTTCTTATCTTCATGATGATTACAGTATGTTTGCAACTTCAAAATATCAACTCCTTTTTATATTTTTGTTTTAAATCACAATTCATCTTGCATGATGTAAAGATTACTAAGTTTTTTGATTTTACTGTAATAAAGTTTACTTACTTCCTCTAAGGTTTCAACTGTCTCAATTACATTGTCAGGCTTGTTTTTTAAACCTTTTTGCATCAAGTGAAACACCTTCATCTATCGTCTCCCTCTCCCATTAAAACACGATTTTCATAGCAATTCAAAGAATTGCTGAAATCAGGTCGTTACTTTACCCCAAATCTCGTTATCAAAATCTAGAATATCGATCTTGTTGCTTGTTAGCCAGTCTTCATTTAATATGTCGCCAGTCTGCTCTCCTTGTGCATATAGACCGAACAGTAGCTTATTCCAAAACTCATGATGGTCTCCAACATATTTAAATCCTAAATAATTGTCACCCATGAGTTTTACCCCTAAATTATTTGCAACCTTCAAAGTCTCTTCAAGTGTTACCATATGATAGCAACCTCCATTTTTATATTTTTATTTGATTTTAATATTTGTACTTAATGAATTCTATCTAAGTTATAATTTCATGCCGTTTTTCGCATTTCATACATGTAACGTAGACAGTGTCAGGATTTGTACTTGCCTTAAAACTGTCCAATGCATCATTAATACTTTCAGATATTTCACTGTAATCCTCGTAGACCTTGCCCTCATACTCTTGAAAAGTTCTTTTGAGCTCAGTTGCTAATTCATTTCCACAATCGCAAGTTATTTTAATTTCAACTTTCATAGTCATCAAACGCCTTTCATTAAAAGATTTATTTTAATAATTCAGTATTCCAGTTTAATAGTTTTAGTTGCCTGAGTTTGCATGACATACCCACCGTAACGAAATTCGTCATCATTCACTTTTACTTTGCTTATATCAAAACCATTTTGCTCTAAAATTTTTGTGACTTTGGCATTTCCTTTTGTATTATAAGAAGCTGTTACTTTTCCATATAGCCATCTATCATGCTCATCTTTACCTAATGCTTCGCCAATAAAGCAGGATACATTTTCAAATTCTTTGCAAAGTTCTTTTACTGAATTTAACTCTGTGACCAGAGCAATATTATTATGATAGTCCATTTGACAATCCTCCTTTCTAAATCTAATCTGATTTTTATCTAGTGTCATTAACAGACTTACTTTGTTTCAAATCGTGTCTTAGAAAAAGTGGAATGTTTACCCTCTTCATCAATAATAGCAAACCCTATATGAAATTCTTGAAGCACTTTGTACTCCTTACCAAAGAGCAATCGACTTTCTAGACCATTATTATCAATGCATTTTATAGTTTTCATTGTAGTTTCCTCAACCTCCAAACTTTCAAATATTAGTATTGACTAAACATCAAATCTGTATAAAATTCTGATTTTAAGAGGTCAAGTCCAATACACAGTTTTGTTTTTACACTGTATAAGGACTTGTCTTTTTAATATTGCAATTCAGTATCTTTAACTAAACTATTATCAATTTCTTCATCTGATAGCCCCAATTCAAGTAGGTTCTCTTCGACTGCCTCTCTGTGATCTATAGAATCATCGTGGGATACAAATTGAAAAGAGCTGACATAATGAAGTGGGTAGTACCTATATCCAAAATTTTCTACAAGGATATCACAAATTCCTTCTACACCCCTTGGGCTTTGTGAAATCCCTAAATCCCCCTCTTCTTTTTCAATTCGATTAAAATGTAGAATGTAGGATTGTGCTAAATCTTTTTTAAAATCATTTTCACTTTTTTTATTGTGCTTTAATAAATATTTTTCCTCTGTGAGATGACAGAAAAGCTCAAACACTTCGTATTGCATTCTATTTTTGGCATTTTTCATCGCTTGCTTTGAAGCCTCATCGGAGTTGTTTTTATCTTTAAGTCCCACTCTAATCAACTCTCTAGCAAACTCTATGTCGCTGTCGCAGTACGGAATTCCTAATTGATGATTTCTCCAGTGAACCAATTCATGTAAGAGTGTGTCGGAGATTTGCTTATTACTTCTCTCATTGTTAGCAGATGAATTTAGTTCTACGGTATTTCTATTACTCCAATAAGTTCCTACAATGCTTTCGTAACCAGACTTTTTGGCTTTCGCCTTCCACTCATCATCAGTCAATTGATCAATTACAATATTCGGGATTTCTGATATACCCCAGTATTTTTTCACTAAAGTTAATGCTTCTATTTTCAAGATAGTTATGTCTAATTTACCCATAATACTCAGCCCCCAATGTTTTAAAATAACAGTTTTAATCAATGTCGAAGCTGTTTAGAGCAATCCATTCTTCATATTCAGCAATCGTAAGGTGCTTCTTTAAAAACTCATCGCTCGCAACTAGGTAGTTATTTAATGTACGATCAAAATAGTTAGTGTAATACTCGGTGTCTTCCTCATAAGCAACTCCGTAAACGCTATTTGCGAAGTCTTGATAAAAACCTTCAAACTTTTTAAAGTCATCGTAATACTCTTGTGGCAAATTACTGATATTATTATAAAGTTGTATTGATCTTCTTACGCTCTCTTCAGAATTAATTATATCTGTTTCAGAAACATAGACGTCTTTTTTTATGTTCTCGTTTATATAGAAGAAGCTGCTCAATGATCCCTCTACGGATTTTATTGCTCCAAAAAGCTCATCGGGCGAAGCCTCTTCACCATTATTACTTCCATCATCAATACTAGTTGTATAGTACTCATTCATGTTTTTGCTTTCTGAATTTGTTTCAGTAGCAGTGTCACCTGAAGTATAAGTCTCTTCCTCACCATCACTGACATCATTCGTGAAATGTCTACTGTAGGTTATGCCTATAGTCACAGCTTCTTTTTCAATCTGCAGTTTATGTTTGTCTACATAGTCACTAACAGCAATATCGTAAGATTCTTCGGCATCATGATAAACATTTAATGATTCAAATAAACTCGTTCCGTCATTATTTCTAATATGATAAATTGAATCTTTGAACGAACCTAACATGACATCAATCGTTGTCCTAACTTGCTGAAAGTCTTGTTTAGCATCTGTAGGTATATCAGTCAATTTATCCATAGCTGTGATGTTATCAGCAAGTTCATTCATTGCTCTATTCCAGTCGCTTATTTCCGTAACATCTCCGATATAGTTACTCTCAACTAAATCATATATCTTTAACATTGTTTTCTGATTATCAGTGAGAGTTTCTACAAAGCGATCATTGAAACTCAAGTCTTCACTTTGGTCGCTTTCTCCTTCATCAGAATTGGCTTCTTTTACTTCTGAATTATTTTTATCTGAAACTATATTACTTTCTTGAGTTTCCTCATTAGTTGAGCAACCTGCAACAATAGTTAATGCCAGCAATCCTGAAGCAATATGGATTCTTCTCATAGAAATCCTCCCCTTTAAACTACTCTAAACTCTACTTGTCTTAATAATTCTTCATCTAAGTTGGCCTCATAATACTTTTTAACTTGTTTCATTTCCTTTTCGCTTTCACAAGTGACAGTTGTTTTATGATATGAACTCTTCTTAATCCAGCCTTTGTTTAGTTTGAAATCTTCAATTGTCTTATCCATCTTATCATCTACATTTCTCTGTTTATTCTTAGCCATGATAATTATACCATTTTAGGCATTGAGTAGTTGAAGGTTTTCTGCTGCGTAGATTGATTCAAGTGCAACTTTTTGTGCTTTAAGATTATTCAACTTCATCTCTGCTCTTTCTTTATATTTTTCATCTTTAGCAATCTTAATATCGATTTGTTTAATCTGTTCGGGCAGGCTCAACTCTTCAGCTTCTACGCCACCAACAAACTTATCATATTTAATTTTATATTTTTCACTAACCTTATGTGGTTTGTATGCTGAATCCCAATTTAGATTAATAACTGTATCATTATGTACGAGCAATCTTAAGTTTTCATAATGCACTAACTTACTTTCCCCTATTTCTTCTACCTTACCGATATTGGCCATGCGACTGATCTTACGATCCATTGAGGCTACATTATATTTACACTTTGCCCAACTTGATACGCAAATCTTCATGAATTGAAATTGCGCTCTTTCAGAAACTTTATAAACCTTGAATTCCTTCATATGTACTATCTCCTTATTGAGTATTTTTTGCTTACCTTTATATTACACTCCGCATAAGTTATAGTCAACATTTATTTTATATTTTTAATAAAACTTTTCAGAAACAGAAAAAGACACCCTGATTAGGATGTCTACTTTCCATTCTTTTCTTTCTCTACGGTATTTGCGAATCGTTCATATGCCTCAAAGAACTCTTTATCCAGTAGCGCATAATCCTGAGCTACTCTCTTCTGATGATTCTCTAATGCATAGATCATAGATAATAAGTTTACCTTCAATGATTCATGCTGCTTTAGGTTATCCTCTCTAACATCAACAAAGAGTAAAATTCTTTCTACAGCTTCAATCAACACCTCTACTGCTAAGTCATTGCTTACGTTATGCTTCCCTTTAAATACGTCTTGATGTTCTTGGATTGAAGCATCAAAGTCATAAATCTCACGGCTAAATACATTGTAGATAGTCATGAATAGTCCTCATTTCTAAACGCCTTCTGATAAGTCTTATAGTTTTTGTTGTAGATTTCTTTTAACTCATCATGGGTATAGTTGTTTTGAACCTCTAACCAGATACTATTCGTCATGTCTTTGCCGAGACCTCTCATAATAACGTCTGCTGCAGAACCTAGTTCAGGCTGTTTTATATTTTTATTTGTCATACGTTCATCCTTTCGAGTATAATTTAATTAATCAGATTAAAAGGAGGGATTTTTATTATAGAATATGATATTACCAAAGTAGATGTTGGCGCCATCGATCACAACAGATGTGAATTAATAGATACGCTCGTTAGAAGAACTTACCTTATAATAACTCTATTAAGAGATGAAAAAGCACCTGAAGTTTTTGGAGCAACTATGATGAATCCTTCACATGCCTCAGGTGAGTGTAGTGACATTACTGTAAATGCAGTAATTGACTATGTATATAACAATTTCCCACAAGTAGGAAAAATCGTTATTCACAATATCATCCCATTTGCAGACCCAAACTCCAAAAATCTGGACGATATATTTGAAAAAGCGCTTAGGCACAATGTACTTGAAAGTTCTATGCTTTTAAATGAAAAAGACATGTCTGAGATGCTGAAGGATTGCCATCACTTGTTGCTAGGATACGGAGAGCCATCTGTAAAAGGGTACGATGAAATCTATGAACTGGCAAAAACCATGCTATTTGACTCAATCAAGAATGCAAAGAAAGATGATTTAATCTATGCATTTGATATCATTTATCCTGATGGAAAGATATTAGAAGGATTAATGGGTAACAACCCACGTCACCCTTCTCCAAGATTTGGCGGTAAACCACATAAACATTTTAAAGTAACGCTTGATGAATTAATGTAAGCCCTAACTAGGGCTTTTTCTTATGTCTAAAATAAATTAAAACAAGAATTTTATTCAGATTGAGTTTGTGAATTGGTTTGACAACCCCTTATTTTAAGCCCTTATTATACAATACGAAATCACAAACTTTTTTATTATTTTTGTATCGATAGAGCGTATTCAGCATCCTCATCAAAAACGTTTATTCTTTGTTCAAGTCTAACCACATATCCTAAAAAATCTATGCTTTTATCGCTTCCTAGTTTGAAAGAATTAATCACATTTTTAATCGTTTCTTTTTGTTCACTAGTCAATTCATCAATTATTAGCATTATTCTTAGGTGAGAGTTAAATGCACTCATCAATAAATTATGTAACTCTAGAGATATCTGATGTTCACTGATATCGGGCTTTAGATCTTTTATCCACCCATACACCTTATCTGCGTAAGCTTCGTTGTCATAAACCTGAGAAATTATTTTATCAACCCACGACCTAATAGTCTTATCTCTCAATCTACTATCAGTTACCACGCTAAAAGCCGAGGCGAACCTCATAAGTTGTGGGATAATATGCCCGTTTAAATAATTAAATTTATCTACGGTCTTCGATTTTCCTTCTCCGTAACATTCATATTCTATAAGATTAATTTGAATAGGATTTCCTTTATGTAATTTTGAATAGCTAATAAGTAATGCGTCTGGAATGCCGCTAACACCACTAATATTTTTGTTAGTATTCTCATCACTCATTCTTGAAGTAGAGAATATCCTATTATCACTAAGTAATAAGCTTCTCTCTTTATCAAACTCCTCAAATAGATTATAAAAATTATTATTTACCAAAGGCTCAAGCCCTTTGATTTTATCTTGTTCATTCTGAAAGTTAATAGTCATAAAAGTTCCCATAATGCTAATTTCTTCATCGCTCTCATTGAAATCATTTAATTCTTTATTCACCTTTTCACTCTCTAACTCTATATCCTTGTCCTCAGTGGTAGTCTTATTAAATGCGTTTAAATCTTTGGTTCTATTTGCTTTAAACAACTCCTCTAATATTTTCACTGCCTCCACATCTTTAATTGGTTTTGAAGCCTGAACATATTTTAAGCTCCAATGCTTACCTCCAGCGGACGCCAACTCTTTTAGCTCAAAGGGGTCGCAGTACTCTACATTTGATAGAAGAAAGCTTTGCAAGTATATACCTCCTTCAAACCATGGTCTATAGTCTGTTACCTCTGCGATAGTACCTCTAGCTCCACAGAGTGCCACTCCATCTATTTTCACTGCAAGATATACAATGTCACCAATCGAGGCGGTTCTCTTCTTAAATCCCACAACTTTTTCATTTATACAAATATGATAATTTTCTATTGAATCCCCACAGTGTAATATTCTAGTGTTCATAAAAAATCCCCTTTTTTTAATTTATAACACTAGAATTCGACAAAAATTAAGCTATTCCTGCGATGAGGGGTTCATATTTTCTAAAAGTAGATTGTCAGTATACTCATTGGACACGCTCTCAATCCTTTGGTTAATAACTTCTATGTATTTGCTTTCTGTTTCAAATCCTATGTATTTCCTACCTGTGTTTAACGCTGCCACTGCAGTAGTCCCTGAACCCATACAATTGTCTAATACTAAATCACCTTCATTTGTATAGGTTTTGATAAGATACTCAAATAATTCGAGAGGCTTCTGAGTAGGATGTAATTTATCCTTATCATAGTTAAATTGTTGAATTGTCTTTGGATAGTTAGTATATTCCTGAAAATTAGATGTTCCAGATTTGCCAAAATTATCTCCATTATGCCCTCTTGTAGTTACTTTATTATATGGAATTAAACCTTGGGCATTATATGTAGAAGGTTTCTTATAAAAGACAAGAACACTTTCATGCTCTTTCATTGGCATCCTCTTAGCATTAAGATGTCCGGTTGCATTATTCTTCTTCCAAATCCATTCGTATTTGAAGTTTTTGATATTACTTGTAACTAATAAGCTAGTAAAAGGCTGACTTGCGGTAAGAACAATCGCTCCATTGTCTTTTATAATGCGATTATATTGATCCCACAATTTTTCTAAATCAATGATTGAATCCCATTTGTTTTTCGTTGTACCATATGGAAGGTCGCATAACACCATATCTACTGACTTATCAGGTATTAAAGCCATCCCTTGTAAACACTCCTGCTGGTAAACTCTGTTCAACTGTAAACTTCCTAGTAGTTCTTTCTCCATTTAATCATCCTCAGTTTTATATTTTTATTATTAATTAAAATCGTAGTTTCAATCCAACTGACAGTAATACATTAATCAATAAATACCGTGTCTTCTCCCACTTGATCGTTAGAAGATATGGTTATTACAGCATCATCAGATGGCTTTATTACAACATTTTTATAATCAAAATTTCTTACGATTGATACGAAGACCTTTGACACTCCTGAAATAAGTGTAAGAAGCTCCCCATTCCATTCCCATTTTTCATCTCCAGAATCTCTCTTATGTATAACGACACTAGGTTTAACGGTTTTTAATACAGCAGTTCTACCTATATGATCAATTTCTTTATCGTATTCTGCATATTCACTAATGAATTCTTTATATTTTTCAGGAAGTGTCTCTTTTAAATGAGCCAAAAACAATGGTACAGCTTCTTTTTGATAGCTAGGTATTGTACCACCCATCATGGCTTGTGGTCTATGTTTGCAAACTCGATGTATAAAATCAACCGTAAAATCATCAATATCAATTTCGTTTGAACTATCGCTAAACAAATAGGGGTCTTTAAAACTATATGAGCGATGTCCTTCTTTGACTACTCGAAGATGAGGGTATGGCAGTAAGACTTTATCGCCAATAATACCTAGCTTATTTTTAGCTAATTTTAATTTATTGTACTGTTCGTGTTCTTGCCAACTCTTCTTAAACAAATGATACTTCTGAGCACGACTGGTATAACCTTTTACAGTTCGAGTAGTGCCTTGACTACAACCTTTATTTCCAATAGATCTCACTAGTAAGCATGTTCCTTCGTTATAATAAGAACATTTATCACTACTGTCGCAGCTTATAACACTGGCCTCTAAAGGTGTTTCCTTTCCACCGAAGATGCTTTTACCGCCATATAGCCCTACATTAATTTCTTTAATAATTATCACTCCTTAAATGATAGAATTTATCGAAACTCAAATCGAATTTCGTTCAAGATTAAATTATATTAATAATCTTTGGATGTAAATCTACACCCTGTAACCCATCAAAAAACGCATTTGGGTATACCTTTCTGATAATGTTACCTGCTCCATTGATATCAGCATTTATGTAAGACCCACAACTGCTCTTATACAAACCTCTTTCTATGCGCTTTCCGCTAAAACCAACGTTCTTTCTCATCTCATCATTATCCAAGAAGCTTGCCTTACTCGTATAAGATTCCTCAGTTTTAATCAACCTAACTCCAACATCTCCTAGTTTATATTCAAGCTTGTTTAGAAACTTCAAATACGGGATCTGTACAAACGTTTGATTGCTCCTACCTAACTTCGCACCCTGTTTCCACCTCTCGTTATACCCAACGACTACAGTGTCAACCTGATGTTCAATACAGTAATTCACAATTCTTCTACTTGCTTGGTGCATGAAGTTCTCTAAAATGTTATTTCTCTTAGTTGTGAGTCTAGACATTTGATTAGTCCAGTCTTTGTTGTTTACCTTTTTAGCCGTTGATCTCAGTTTCGATAATTTTTTATTATAGTAGTTGTTTACTGCTTTAATCTTGTTTCCGTTGATTGCGAATGACTTGGCTCGGAAAGTATTTTGAACAGTTGCAAACCTACCTATCCCTAGATCGATACCTATAATCATATTATCTTGAGTCAATAGATTGTTGGCATTTTCTTGTCTATAAACAATTTCCATTAAATAGTTAGTACCTTGCTTTGTGAATCGAGTTTGCATATGTTTTTCTGTAACTTTTGTTTTTATTAAGCCATTATATTTTTTCAGAGGTTTGAATGAGAATTTCAGTTCTCCATCGATTATTTTGCTCTGATGATTCGTCAACACCCAAACAAACCGGCCGTCTCTTGATAGATACCTTGGTAGCTTTGGTCTAGAAGTATACTTTTCTTTATTTTTAGCCCAGTCTTTAATCCCTGCAAAAAATGATTTCCAATTCATCTCTAACAGTTTTAGTGTGTGTTGACCTGAGTTAGATCCGATACTTTTAAATGCTTCACTATGCTTAAGATTTTTCGTCAAGGTGTTGTAATTTATGTACTTTCCACTACAAATGAATTCTTGTCTAACGTGATAATTCCCAAGGTTGTATAGGTTTTTAGACTTGAAGCAGTACTCATCAATAACTTTATACATAGGATGACTCTTCTTAATCAAATGTCTTTCGACTCTATTTAAATAAATCACCTCCTCTAATTAATATTGTTTTATATTTTTATTTTTGATTCTCACAATAAAATAGTCATTTTAATAGGGTATTTAGGCTCTACAACCCCTATATATCAACGTTTTTCGCTTTATCCAAGTAAAGAATTAGCTATTCTCCTGGGCTTAATTCGATCATTGCCTTAATTACTTTCTCATATTTATCGACAGGAACTTCAACATCTCCCATTTCAATTCTGTTTATAGTTTTGACATCAACATTGCTTAGAGTAGCTACTTGATTCTGAGATAAGTCCTTATCAATTCTTAGTCTCAATACGGTTAAAGAGAGGCTTTCAATTTTTCGATCTACAACTAATCGACTTGTTTTCTTATCTATCTCTTCACATATAAAATCTATGCTTTTCATAAGTACCACCTTTGCTTTCTCGAATATATTAATCATTCCAATTCCTAACCACTATCCACGCTTCGCCAAACAATGCCAACAAGACTGTAACTGGATATAAACCCACCATCACTAACATCAACAAGAAGAATCCGTAATTATGTATAACTGATGTTAATGCAAACAAGAATATTGCTGCTAAAAGTGTAATTACTGCTAAGTGCCACATAAGATGCTTGAATTTGTATATTCATTACCACTCCTTTAATATAGTAAAGCGAAAAAGGTTGATGTACCAGTACTTACAAAACGCTAAATCTCGTTAAAACTCTTAATTTATCTAGTCACTCACTTAACGACTGAAACAAACTCTTCTTTCCTATATATAGTAATTAATATTCCGTCACGCTCACTCACTAAATCAATTTCTGATGGCAATTCTGGAGGACAGTGCCTTCGGTCATTTCTCAACCTAAGAACTCTACTATTATCTAATGTGTAATCTGAATGATAATCTAGATAGTCAACAAATCCTCGTGGCACTTTGTAATCAACCATGTAAAAATTCTTCATAATAGATTCTATCTCTTCAAAAGATAAATCTGAGTTGTAGTCATTAAATTGTTCTACAATATAACTTGAGGTCGTTTCAGAAAACTCATACTTCTCTTTCCCGGAATTAATTGTTAATTTCACGATAACACCTCTTAATAATTTTATATTTTTAATTAAAAACTATAATTTATCGTAACTTCTTACCTAAAATTCCTACTAGTAGTCCTCCATCTTTAGCAAATTCCACTGATACTATAGCCATGACTTTTAATTTGACAACATCACCAGTTAAATTAGAGCTTGTTTGATAGTCACTGTGTAGCTTAGGTACGTTAGCTCCATTTTCAACTTTAATATAAAACGTCTGATATGTTCGACCTTCGTCCATAAACTCAAAAGCATCCTCAATAATTTCTAAAGCCGTATCGATAATGTACGATGCCCCACCATCCTTGTCTTCGTCATACATATAAAGATCGTCTACTACTTCGGATATGTCTAATTGTTTGCCCATAAAATAATTCTCCTTTAAATTTTATATTTTAATTTTATAATCTCTTCTTTACGCTGCTCAATAATCCTCATTAAATGTTCTTGCTCAATCGGTACTCCAAATCCTACCTCACTCTCAATTAAAGGAGAATCGGCACCAACGTTAATCTGATTAATATTCTTACTTGGCTCACTGTGAATATGACCTGACACAGAAAATATCTTTGGCCTTAACCCAGCATCAAGTGGAAAGTGAGTTAGATATAAATGAATTCCGTTGATTTTCTTATGTATTCCCATAGGATGAATTTCTAGTTTAGGTTTACTGTTGAGTGTTTCACCATCAAGCAGCTTTAGAATCTTAGTCCACTTACTCTGAGAATCATGATTACCTTGGATTAGAATGATGTTGCCATTAAGACTCATTACTAACTCTGCAATTTCTCTTGGCTTACCGTAGAATGCAAAGTCTCCGAGGTCGTAGCATTCATCAGCCTGTGTAGCAGTCTCATTATGCCTGTTAATCAAATACTCATTCATCTCTTCTACTGTGTTAAAATGTCTGCGTGTTGGCTCAAACCCTTCTTCGCCACAAATTGACTTGTGCCAGAAGTGACGATCTGACGTGTAGTAAGTTTTTATATTTTTCACCTTCCTTCTTTAAATATATTATTGCTCTATCTTACAGATTCTTAAATTCTTGGGATCAACACCGCCTGCCAAGAACTTTTCAACTTCAGCTTTCGCCTCTTCAATAGTTTCGAATGTTTTCTTTGATGTTAACCACCCATGAATATAAACTTTGCTTCCATAATCACCTTCTGCTCTTTCTTTTCCTCTGTTATCAGTGTACTTTTGATAAATATAGCTCATAATCTCATCCCCCTTCATTGTAGTAAAGCATTAAACCTTGATAAATTAACGTTTCTGAACCCTTAAATCTCAATAAAACCGTTCTTTCAATGAAATTGTCTTTTGCTTACTCTTAGTATAAGCTAACCGTATGAAGATGTCTATATTTATTTTATATTTTTAAAAGTATTCATTATCGTCAATAGGATACTTAGCCAAAGTAATTGGCAGCAAGTAATTATTAATACGGCCATAATGAGCAAAAGTACGAAGCCTGAGTTGTCGTTATTAGAAAAATAGCTCCTATACACAGAGTATAAGAGCCAAGTTGTCATTAATGTTATTAGAGTTATGTATATCATTTATTAAGCTGTTTCTTTTTGTGCAATTCGACCAAGGCCATCGCACAATAATTGCATGCATCAAGAATTGTGTCTTCGATCTTCTCATCTTTGACCTGTGCATCGTTGCTAACAAGTTGCTCAAGTCTAGATAGCTTATCATTTAATCGAATGACTAGTGATAGCAAACCAAACTTATCAAACTGCACTCCGAATGAATTTCCATAGTCGGCATTTTTAGCCTTATAAATTTCGTGCATATCATCTAAAATTTCTTTATGTATCTGAGCGTCAGACTTGTCTTGTTTACTTAAACCTTCAACCAACTTGTCTGCTATCTTTCTAGCATCAATATTTTTATTTTTTGAATTTAAAACTAGTTCTTTCTCACTAAGTATTGTCATTGCCGCATTTCCAGCCCAGTCACCCAACTTAACCTTTGGTTCAAACTTAGCTCTAAACTTTTCAGCATATAGATGATTATAATTAACCACTGCCATACTTCCGTCATCTTGAAATTGGATCTCGGCTTGCTCATTTACCCAATCAATCATGATAATAGCTACTTTATGACCATTATAGTAACAAAGTTCTTCATTGATTAAACGCAAACCATTAGTACCATCTGGTAGAGCTTTAAGTTCATCTTCTCTTAGTTTTACTGTTTCGCCATTAACTAATGTAACCAGATACTCATATGTCTTGTTTACTCTTTGCTCCATAACACGTCCATTTAAATCTGCAATCTCAGAACGAACTGTTTCTGGTGTGCGTAAAACTAATACATGCTGACGAGTATTAAATTTAAACTTATTCAAAGACATCATCCTCTTATTATATTTTTATTATTTAATTACAACTTCTAAACTCTGCATTCCCAATTTCCTTGCTTCACTCACGCTATCTATATAAACATCCAACCTACCCTCTACGATGTCTGCTCCTCTGTCTTGGCAAGTATAGGTGTTGTCAAACTTAGGTATGTAAACTTGTGTTCCAAACTCCATACTTGGTGGGCAAGCTAACGTTGTTCCTTGCGACACTATTGCACCTGATGCTGTGATTCCATAAGCTGGATGTCCTTTTGATTTACCAGTCGATTCGGCATTAGCTGTAAACCAAGTTACAACCATTGTTCGCTTATCTCCTGATGCGCCACTCCCACTACTCTCAACTATCTCACCGCTTACTTTTGGCTCATCACTCCCATCCATCTCATCATTAAAATTTGAATTTTTATCTTTTTCTTTCTTTAACTCTGTTTCCAAATTCGACTTATCATTTTTTAGCTGCTCATTTTTATCTTTCTTCTCTTCAAGCTTAGATTCTAATTCTTCAATCTTCATTTCCAACTCATCAGTATTGCTTACAAGTTGCTCAGACTCCTTAGATAAAGAAATATAGGAGTCATTGGCTGCGACTAGGTCATTAACAAGCTCTTCATTCTCTAATTGGTAATGAATTACCTCTTTTTCCAATTCAGTCTGATTTTCGGTCAATTCGACCACTTCTCGATGCTGACCCACATTAAGCAAAATTGAAAAGCCTAATGTATCAAGGGTTACAGCGCCTATAATTCTCGTTAAAATTGTCTTTTTATCCGGTGAGGTGAAATTCCATTTTTCTTTTATTTTTTGAGTTAAACCCAACAAATCATCCCAATCCATTTTATATTTTATGTATTAAGCAATCTCCGCTTCATATTTTTCTGCCCAGTTCGTATCAGTAATCTCTAGATCGACTACAACAGGCACTTTCATCCATTCCACAGTCTCCATGATTTCTTTTATACGAGGATATATCCACTCTTCTCCTTGATAGACAGAGAATTGTAATTCATCGTGAATATTGGCCAGTGCTTTAGTTGAAACTTTAAGTTCTCTTAAATCATTATTAATCTTGATTAAATAGCTCTTCAACTCATCTGCGCACGAGCCTTGAACATTGTAATTTCCTAACTTATAAGCCTTTTCAGTGTTCGAAAGATAATAAACTCTTCCACACATATTTGTCACATGAAAAGTACTTTCTACTTTTTTAACTACTTCTTTTTGATAATGAGACACTTCAGGGAAGGTATTTGACCAACCCGTTACAAGTGCATTTGCGACAACCATGTCAATTTCCAATGCTTCGGATGCTTTTCTTGCTCCTCCACCGTAGTTCGCTTATGTTCGCAATAACTCGCTAAGTTATCACCGTCTGTTAAGACTGCTCATAGTTTCCTATGACGGCCAGACTATATCACGATGCTTTGTATAGATCAGCATCCCACCCGTTTCGGCTACCCATCGCTTGCAGCCTACGTCTTTCGACTAGTCGTTGCACCTTACCTTCTTCAAGGTCTTGGCTCATGATTACCCTCGACTTTACGTTAGGGCTTCCCGTGAATTAAAGTGGTTTTACATGCGCTAATCTATAACGCATGAAGTTAAACATTTTACCTATGTATCTCCAGTATTTCTTAAACGACTTCTCATCGATGCTGGACTTAGTTTTGTGAGTGTATTTTTTATATTTAATTTCACATTCATAACCTAGTGCCAATAAAGTGTTATGAGAAGTTTCACTATGTACATCTGTAGGAGTCCATCGTTCTCCATCTTCTTTTACCCAAGCAGAATTCCCATCTTCGTCTTTCTCTGACCATCTACCTCTGTCTTCGACGGATTCAAATTTATATATTTCACCGGTCTTATAATGAGTGCACTCAAACGGCATATATGCACGACAGAGGTTTTTATCAGGTCTTCCTAAAAGGATAGTGTAATTCGCTTGTACTCGAAGTTCTATTTGGCTTAAATCAAAGTAAGCAATCTTATCGTATTTTCCACCTTCAGGAATGAACGCTCTTCTAGGAAAGAAAATCTCTAGCTCTCTGTCTGCAGATCCTTCACCGTGTTCTTTCTCGTAAGCCTCTCCTTCCTCTGTTAATATTCTTTCTTTAGGGAATTGCTGTGCATCAGAGCCTAGCCGTCCCGAAACAGTGTTAAACTGCATGTATTGAGTGTAGAAATGTCCATCATACTCGGCCACTTCTCTAATTCTTGATATATAAGTAGATTGCCATTTTTCTAATCTTCTTAAGCGAGTGATTATCTGTGCTACTCTATCAGTATCGATATGCTTCTTTAAAAAAGCTTTATCAGTTGCAGCAGGTCTTTGACCAAGTTTCTCCTCAAAGTAATCTTGAAGTACAGTTCCTTGTGAGGCTGTGAAAAAACGACCTGATACCTTCCATAATTCTTCATAAAGTCTCTGTATCTCTGTATCACATGTTATAAAACAAGCATTTAAGTAATCCATATCTACTTTCATTCCAACTCGCTCCATGCGAAGTAGTTCCATAATTAACTCGTTTTCTTGCTGTAAAATACCTGTCTGTTTTCTTTTCAACACAGTTGGATATGTTAACTCAGCAACTTCTAAAGTGTAGATTCCATCACTATGTACGTATTCGATCATAATATCTTTATCTACCTCTGAGTAATTGGCAAAAGGGTACTCATCCATCCAATTAAAGTACATTTCTTCAATCTCTTTAGGAACTTCTAACCATCTCTGTTTTCTTTCTTTAGTAAAGTAGTCCATTTCATTACGTTGCTTAACTTTATAAGCATCTTTTAGCTTAGTCATTGTCCAACCAGCAGCCTTCAGTTTCTGTAATAAAACTTTTCTCTTTAAGTTGTTAATTCTGCCTAACTCTTTTTTTACTTCCTTCTCAAACTCACCAGCTCTTGGATCTATGTATTTCACCGATACTTTCTTAAGTCCTAGAAAGTCTCCTCCATCCCTAGCCGAAACCGCATCAAATGATAAGCGGCAAAGACCCATAGTGTCGACAACGTTCTTTAAACTATAAACAGTATTCTCCTTTACCCCTCCGTTGATTACCATGTGTAGATCATACTTAACATTGTGACCCACAAAAAGATTAACCGTTGAAGCCAAGCCGACTATCTCAGTTAGAAAATCAGCATCATGTGGGAAAGCATAAACTCTACCCTTAACTTTTTCTGTCCGTTCATTCCTGTTAAGCTGCCAACCAAATACCCACATGAAAGGTCTGTCTTTCAAAATGTGTAACCCTGTTGTCTCTGAATCTAGAACGCATATCTTGGGCTTATCCTTGTTAAAGGCTTTCTTAATGTCATCGATACCTGTAACCCAATATTTTTCATATTTCTTTGTAACTTCAGTCTCTAACTTAGGAGAGATTAATATCTAAGTTTCCTCCCTTCATACTAATTTATATTTTTAGAATAAGTATCTATCTTTGATGATTAACTTATCAATAACAATCTGATTTTCAACATTTCCGTTCCATTTGTTAAATCTAAATTTACACAGTATATCGACTAAGTAGTTTTCATACTCGTTCAATTCTTCTTTTTCCTCTTTCTTGATAGTCTTTTTGATAAAGGTATGTTCCCCCACACTAAACTTCATAGTGTTTTTATATTTGCCAAGGTAGTCAACTTCGACCAACGGTAAATTTATATCTGTGATTAAGAAGGTAGGCTCTTCAGCACCGTGACACCAAGAGTCCTCAAGCTCTGCAACACTACTTATCATGTGAGGATAAAGAGAATCAAAAGGTATAATGAAATCAACTTCTTCACCTTTCTTACCTTCTGTTACATCACTCATCAATTCATCGTTAAGCTCTTTTGCCTTTTCCTTAGTGATCTTTACACCAAATGCGTTAGCGTGACCTTGGCACATTTCAAACTTTCCTGTGTTTAATAAGTGTTTCTTAAAATCAACAATATCTGTTCCAAATCCTCTACCTGATCCTGATAAGACCCCTTCATTTTCACTCAATATGAGAACTGGTTTCTTATAATCTTCTCTAATCATATTACCTGCTACTCCAACAATGTTTTTATATTCTTTATTGTCGTGAGTCACCATAATAAATTTTCCAGTATCGAGACCATTAGTTTCAATTTTATCTTTGAGAATACCCATGAACTTATCTCTCATACGAACTTGTTTGGCTCGGATATTGCTTAACCTTCTCGCTAAAGAATCATTTAGACTCTCATTTATATCTTTCTTCTTGTAGTAAACCTCTTCTTCTGATCCTAATAAGGCTCTCATAACTTCTTGTTTCTCTTCCTGAGTGCCAATTCGAATCGCTGCATTAATCATCGGTGATATATTAAATGATATTGCAGTAAAATTCATCTTACCTTCCATAGAGAAGGACTGTTTTTCGATTAATGTTTTAATAAATTCATTATGTATTTCTTTTAATCCCTCTACTGCATAAAACCTTGTTTCAGGCTCCCTCATATCCATCATGTCTGCTATATTACCTATTGCTGCTAAGTCCCAATACTTTCTCGAAAGACTTATACCTAAATGTTCATCCACTGCTTCACAAAATTTCAGCACTACGCCTGCACCTGACAGGTTCTTGTTAGTGTAGAGCGGTGAAAGCTGATTATTAACCACTAGCGCATCATCCGATTCCTTATCAGCTTCATGGTGATCTAAAACTAACACATCAATTCCCATATCTTTTAAAGCCTTATGTATTTCATAATCAGATGAACCACTGTCTGGAGCAATAACTAATCCTACATCTGTTGGGATTTCTTCAAGTATCAAACCGTGTTCTTTACCTTCTTGTAACCTCCAAACTATAACCACATCAGGAAACACTTCTTCAAGATAATTTATCAGTATTGCAGATGATGTATACCCGTCTAAGTCAGAATCCACCTGTATAAATATCTTAGTGCCATTTTTAATATGTTTCAGAACTAAAGAAACAGCTTCTTTTATATTTCTAAGTAATGACCAATGAAGAACACTGTCTTGAGACGGGTTAGTGAATAAGTCTAGATTATTAATCCCCCTATCACTCAACACCTCTTCTAATAGATCATTATAATTTTCATTTTTGGCTACGTACATGCATCCACACCTTACATTTTAAATTTGTAATCGCTATAAAGCTTCCTAAATACTTCTTTACCTCTATCTACAGGTGAATCCTTTTCTCCAGTAAGCAGATTACCTTTATCGAAGATGATTTCTACCTGTCTGTTTTTAAAGGGTTTAAGCTGCTCTTTTATAAATGCAACGTCCTTATCTTTATCCCATGCAAACACTAGTTTGACTCCAAAGCCTAGAGATTTTATTAACTCGATTTGAGAATAAGTTAATTGATCCCCTTCTACACTTACACTATTTCTGATTCCCCACTGGTCGAGAAACATCGTTGACTTGCCGCCCTCGACAACGATTATCTCATTCTTCTCTTTTATATATTTGTAAGCTCTATGAAAATTAAAGAGTTCTAAAGACTTATTACATGGTTGCAGATAGATGTATTTAACATCTTTCAATGTCTTTTCGTTTGTCCCAACATACCTGCCTTTAACTCCGATCAGATTCCCTTCAGAATCATGTATAGGAAAGATGATTCTCTCACTTCTTACATCAAAACCTACACCAAACCTTTTTTGTGTTTCAATTGTTAGACCTTCCTCTAGCCATTTGATATGTGGTGCGATATCATACCTAGACAAAGCTGAAACTGGTAAAATCTCATTCTTTAGCTGCTGAGTATTTTTCTTCTTAAATGACTTTAACCATTGTGTTTCTTTGTTTATCCTTGCTGGGGCATCATTTGATGTAACCCTGTAAAACTCATCTATGTATTCGTAGTAATTGAATTCTTTACAAATCCAAAACTTACTTTTGTTTAAGTTTGAAAGCCTCTCTTCTTTAGTCTCCGCTTCATACAGTATGTAAGCTACTAAATCAAAAATATCTCCTTGAATTCCTCTTGATCTAACTGCAGTACTTAAGTATTCGTTGTTCTTAATTTGTATAGAACGCTTATTGTCTCCATCCGGTAAGGCACAAACAATTAAGTTACCGCCTTGCTCTGTATCATATCCCCAACAATCTAACTTCTCTAAGAGTTCTTCAATACGTTCTTCTTCATATAACCTCTTTTTTATCAATAGTAATTCTGACAAATAAGCCTCACCGAACCTCTCTATTCTCCATATCGAGGAACTTTAACTAAAGCTACCTCCTTAAACTGGTTAATTTCATAGTTTGCTTCAAATATAATTTGTTCGTCTTCGCTACCAAAACGATTCTTAGATAGGAATAGTATGAGGTATCGTTTGTCTGAATTTAATCTGTATGGCTTTGTAATCCAGTTGCCGTCAAACTCATCTTTAACGTAGTTGTAAGGCTCAAGCATATACTTAGATTTCTTTTGCCCTTCTTTTAAATCATTGTATTCATCATCGAACATCAATCTTCCCATCATTACAACAGAAGCTACTTCAACAATCTCCATACTCTTACCGATGCTGTCTAAGTCCAAAAACCTTGTCTCTTTACCTAACTTTAACTGAACAGTTGCCAAGGTTCCTACATTATAGTTATCTTCTTTAATCACGTCATTAAGATCTTGTGCGTTATTAGAGAAGGCTTCCCATCGTGCAAGTTCATTCTTTGATCTATCCGGTTTAAATGTATCAATAATCAACTTCTTGTAACCTTTTGGTCTGTACAATTCAATTCGGTTCAAAATATCTTCAAAACGATACTTCTTTAATTCAAAAACTTTAATTAGGCCTTTACCATTTTCTACTGCCCAATCCTTTGCTGCGTTTAATTTATCTAGCATAGGTTGATCAAAGTTGCCTTCGAATAATTTTTCCCTGTTAATAAGCTTCTTTAGTATCTTGGAAGAGATAGTAGCTAATAGTAGTGTTCTCCACTTCTTCACAGACTCCTCATTGATTGCCAACATAGCTTTCTCGCCATTCTCGAATAAACCAAGAATGAATTTTTCCATTGCTATTGAGCTTTTTCCTCCACCTGACGAGAGTACTAAGTAGTAAAGCGCCCCGTCTTTCCATCCCTTAATTTTGCGGTTAAGTATAGGAGAGTCGTGCAATGGCATACCCATCGATTCTCCAGAATTAAGGTCTTCAATTGTCCCTTCTAAGTCATCGGCAAGATCATGTTCAATAACGTCCCCAGAGTTTATGTTAATGAACGCTTCTTTAAATCTGAGTTGTAAGAAAACCTGTAACTGTTTAAGGGTCATTTGGCATAACTTAGTGATTAAACCTTTGTCTTGAACGTCTATAAGAGAGAATAGCTGAAGATTTCTTAGACTTTCATATTTCTGAATTTCGCTAAAGTGGTATTCATCATTGGATGTATCATTTTGGCAAGCAGCTATTACTTCTTCAATTGCAGAATAACCGCCATTATCATTGTAAGATTCAAAGTAGCTTTTCTTATTCTTTTCTGTCGGCCTGTTAACAATAAAGGAGTATGTGGTTTTTTCATCAAACTCTCTAATACCGTTATCGAACATTTGCTGTCCAATTACAAAGAAAAAATACCATATATTCTTAGTGAATGTTTCTCTAGTAATATTGTGGTGCTTATATTTAGAATAGTTACTTGGGTTTGACCATAAGAACCCGATTAGTAATGTTTCATGTAAGTACGATGGATCAATGAATTGATCTATATATTCTTGCTTTGCCAATGGCATACCCCCTTAGAGAAAGTCGGAAATGTCTAACTCATCCTTTTTCTTTTTAGCTCTTTCATTTGTTTTCTTTACAACAATTTCTTCAGATAGTGCTTCTTTCTTTCTCACTGACATTTGTTCCTTATGTTTTTCTTCGTTTCGTTTAACAGCTCTTTGATTAATTAAAGCATCGTTCACTTTACTGCTCATAATGCCGAAGCAATAAGAAAACTCGTTCCATTTCTTCTCGAATCTCATTGACCTCATAGCGTAGTTAATCTGACTTTGTTGACCTTTATAAGATTCAAGCATAATTGCAAATGGAATTCCTTCTTTATACCGTTTAACCTTTTTACCGTTATATTTCACGGTTCCATTTCTTAGGTCTTGAATCTTCTCCATCATTCTTCCATCCAGAGCTTTTAAATCATGAACTTCTAATAGATGAGTATATAGTTCATCTAAATCCACTAGCTCTTGCTTCTTAAACTCTTTATCCTTCAAAACCTCTTCATAGCACAAAGGATGGTAGTATGTATTCGTTATAGCGTAAGTACCGTCTTTTTTCTTCCTTGTAGTCTCTTTAGACTCAACTTTCATTGTTTCTTTTTTACTTTTCTTCTCACACCATTTACATTTTACAAGCAATAGCATCACCTTTCTTAAAGAGTAAGGGAGCTTTTACACTCCCTAGTAACTTTAATTATTCGCCTTCAATACCTAATACTTCTTGGCAAGCTAAAAGTGCTTTCTTCAACTCCTCTGCATTGCCCTTATGTTGTTTGTAGTTCTTTTCACCAAATAGAGCATCAAACTTATTTGCAACTTCTTTTTTCTGATCAGCAGTCATTTTAGTAACTAACTCGCCAATCTCTGCAAAAATACCATCTGGTGAATTTTCTTTTAGCTCTTGCTCCTCTGCGAATACTTTAGCTTTCTCATCTTTCTCTTCTGTTTGTTCAGTTTTAAGCTCTTCAACTGATTTTTTAGTCTTCTTAAGTTGTCCTTTTACAGCTTCTTCAAAAACTTTAAGGTAGTTTTCTGCGCTATAATCAACTTTTTCAGGAAGATCTGTAAATCTTCCTCCTGCAATAGAGATATACTCAGAAGGTCTAAAATACATAACAGGTCTAGTCTCGTGGAAGTTCGTCGCAACGTCACGTTTCTTCTTGTCTTTTGCATTCTCTTCTAACTCATTACCTGACTTATCCATCACCACAACTTCATTGAATAGGCAGCAGATAAAGTGAGCTTGTGATTCGAAAACCTTTTTAGCCGTGGCAGACATCATCAACTCTATTGAGTTGTACATCATTCCACTATATGTAGTAGTTTGTTTTTCCTTCGTCCAAGCAAGTGACATAATACCGTAGCCGGCATTCTTCAAAGCATCAAAAGGACGTTTCAACTCGTCGTATAAAGCCACCCATCCGTTTTCACTGATGTTCTTATCGTCAGCAAACTCTTGAAGAGAAGTAAACTTACGTCCATATTTTTGCCCTCTGTCATGGAGAATCCATGCTGTTGCTGCGTCAATTGCTCGGTCTGCTGTATCAATTCCAAGTAATTTTACTTTACGCCCCTCTTTAGCCTCTTGAACAAGTCCTTTTGTAATTTCCTTTTTAAAGTAGTCCCACACCCTCCATAGAGTTTCATCTGACCCTTCTTCATGGACAGGGATAATATTTTCAAGTTCCCAAGTCTCGTAGCCGGCTTCAAAAGCAATCAAAAGTGCCTCTTCGGGATCGTCGTAATGCAACTCTACGACTTCCTTCCACAAGCGAGTTTTACCTGTTTTATAACTTCCCACTACTAATGAGTTGATACTGTCTAAGGCTACTTTTGGTTGATTTTTCTTTACTTTTTTACGAAATGACATTAATGGCATCGCTCCAATTTTATATTTTTTTTTATTAATTAAAGGGTAGGGAGCTTTAGCCCCCTGTTATGTATTTCTAATTCAGCACTTTAAAAAGGGAGATCGTCATCATTAATTTCGGTACTTGCAAACGGGTCACTTGGTGGCGTAACTACCTCAGCAGTAATTTCTTCTTCTGTTAGTAGCCCACGTTGGAAAGTGCCAGTTAGGTATGATAAGACTTCCAGACCTTTTTTTGTTCCAGTGTTAATACGTTCAAAATTCACTTCACGTTCTCCTACATCTTCGAACGGATTATCTTCTTCATCCGCAACTTCAACAAGTCCAAAAGTAGCTCTGTTATTGTCAATTCCTTTTACTTTTAAAAAGTCTAGTCGGCTCAAACGTGCAAAAGCATCAGCAAATGGAGTTTTTCCTTCTTCTGCTTCCTTGTAGTAAACGATCATTTCTAAATCATTAGGTTGGCTGCGTTCTTTTCCATAAGAAAGGAACACTCCATTAATAGTGGTATCCTTTGTATTCTCATCTTGGTAAGTGCTACGAATACCAACTTGCATTTCAAAAGTGTTAACCTCAAAGAAATCTTCACTGCGGAAATCTCTAACATATGTATAAGTTTCACGCTTACCGTTGTTTTGGATCATGATTTCGCTATCTAAGTTGTTTTTAATTGCCACTGATCCTTCTTCTACTGTACCATCTGTATAAGTAAACTCTTTTCTAGGAGACTCATTACCATCCTCATCGAGTTTACTTAGATAAAGCTTTCCTCCACCTTCAGGATTTAGGTATCCTACTTTAATGGTGGCAGTATCCTTATCAGCTTTACCGTAACCAAGCTGCAGTCCGTCTTTTTCTTGATTATGTACAACGAATGTATCCTTATCTTTAGTACCTGTAATAATAACTTCGCCATTCTTTAAAGGGTATACATCATTGATGATACGCTTCCGCATATTGATTGTTTCTCCGTCTTCATTAGTAAAAGAAGAGAACTCATAAGATCCTCGTACATCTACCCAAATTCCTTCTTCAATCCAATCACCTAAGTCGCTTGCTTTATCCCATTCCTGTGCAATTAAGTGGTATGATTCGTCTGGGTAAGCTTTTTTATCAAAACGGCTTTCCCATGCCACAGGTCGTGCGTTGCCGGCTGTTCGGCTATATACATAAACTTCAGGTTTTTCCATCCCTGCAAGCTCAACTTTTAATTCGTTTCGCTCTGCAGTTTCAACGTTAAACTGAAGGATTCGTCTGTCTTTATTAGTTCGTGTTTTCTTCGTAGAGTAGAAAGGTACATCAACCCAGCTATCCGTTGCATCGTCTTTTGTTCGTACAGGATTTACTTTGCCGATGAAGCGGAATGTATTGCTGAATTCTTTACCTTCGTGCTTTTTATTAAGTTTAATTGGGGCTTTTGCCATATATTTAACCGTCTCCTTTTATCTCATATAACTATATTTTATATTTTTAATGATAAATCGTGTTTTAAAGCTTGTTCTTTAAAACATTAATTTTATACAGTAATTCGGGACTTGTAACCCTTATGTAGCAAGGTATTTCGCTTTAGTTAAGTGAAGAGATGCTTAAATCTCGTAATAATCACCGATACTTAAGTCCTCGCACTCTTCATTTATTAATTGCACACATTCTTCTACATTTTTGGGATGATTTGTTGAGAAACCAATATTAACTTTATCGTCTTCTAAATAACACTTAAATACATCCACAGTCTCCTAACCCCCTATATTTTATATTTTCATTTAAATTACTTCAACCCTACATAGCGACTCATCACCTCACTCACCTTCACACTTGGAAAATTACGTTCGGCCTGTTTTACTAGCAGCGACTTCTCATAGTCACTAAGAGTATTCCAGCTTTGTTTTGCGCTCATTGTACTCACCTCCTTAAGTTGATAAAGCAATTGCATTTAAGTCCAAAGCTTTTCTAGATTATGTGATAACCACTGGAAATAAGTCATATCATCCTCAATGCTTTTTAATCCTCTGTAAAGTGGTGAGCTGTAGCCATGCTTGTCTTCCTCTTCTATTAAAGCGTCGAGGAATCTATTTGCTACTAGTCTCAAATCTGTTAAGTCTGGATTACTACTATCTTTAAACCTAGTCCATATGTGGTTTCTAATATTCTCAGTGGCAATCTTATCATCGGCATCATCAACACCCCAACATTCAGCTAGTTCGTGCCAATCAAATCCTTTAAACTGATATACGCTCACCCAAACACCTACATTCATGTTTTATATTTTTAATTTACTATTCAAATGAAACAAGATGTCCTTTTGACAATTCAATCATTTGTACTCTGCTCACAATCAAACCTTCGTGACCAAAACGGTTCTTTGTAATTTGAAACTGACCATCATTTAATGCTTTAAATACATAGTTGGCTTGTTCTCTAATAGTACTTGTCATGTGCTTCCACCTCCTCATTTATGGTACTAATTGAATATAACACACGATTTATCGAGTTGTCTATATTTATTTTATATTTTTAATTAAACTTTTCTCGTTATTAGAAAATACTTATTCGGTGTTCCGATATAGTAACCGCTTGTGTTTCGTTCAAAATAGAAATACGGCTGCCTAATAAACCAACTAATATATTTCCACTGATGATTATAATTAAAAATAAAACGATGATTCTTTACCAGTTTTCCTCTAAACCAAAACATCATTTTATCATGCTGCTTAAACAAAATCACATTCTTGAATAACCGGTATACGGTATGATTCTTATGTACGTATTTATCTATTTTAATGTTATCCACCTCGCCCTAATTAATCTTCAAACAACTCTTCGACAGTCATCGCTTTCTTACCCTTAGCTGCTTCAATGGCCTCATCAACTAACTTTTGCCAAGCCAAAGGGATCTGACTCTTCCTATGTATGAATTCCTCTAGCATTGCTTGACAATCATATCCTTCTTCAATCAAATCTTTAAGAATTAGATCAGAAAACTCCATATTGTTAGAACCACTAAGGTATTCAATCGGTACATCTGCTGAAAGTCTTTTGTTAATTTCATGCTGCAGATCGCACATATCCGAATTAGATAGTGTTTGGTCGCTAATGATGTGTCCGTTATTATTGATTAGTTGCAAAACAAGCTTTCCTTCATATTCAAAAATCTCCACGGTGTCTCCAGTTCTTAAAGTTACTGAAAACTCATTGCTCATATGATTACCCCCTTCATAAATACTAGTTATAAACAATGTCTTTTAAATCAAAAATATCTTCAACGTTTCCACCATATCTTAGAGAAATTTTCAGATCAGACATATCTTTCGGTGGATTGTTAAAATCCTTAAGACATTGCTCAATATCTTCTTGTTTAGTATAATTATAAGGATTAAAAGTTCTGTCATTGGGGCCGCAAAACCCTTTATCTATATCAATAATAGTGTAAGATTTTCTGTCAGTCTCAGATGTAGCTACAATAAAATTCCCTTTCTTGCCCCTAACAATGAATGTTTCATTGTCATGCATGAATACAATCTCACTTCCTACTTTTAACCTATTAAGCTTTCTTTGAACTTGTTTAAGATTACGCATAAATTAAATCACCCTTTTTTTTATATTTTTAAGTGTGCTAGAGAGCATTTTGAACAATATCTCAATCACCACTTATAACTAGTGTCATTTCCATTTCCAACAGTCATTTAAACCTTATTACTTCTGCAATTATCACAGTCGCATTTTTCAATTTGCTTCCACCAAGGATTTGTGACTAATATGTATTCATAAACAAAGACTCCAATTATAGCTGCAATAAAGTATTGCCCATTGAAAACTAATGAAACTAATGCGAAGATGCCTAACAGGATCATGAGACTATCCCATGTACGTTCATACCACGGTATTATTATTATCACCTCCCTCATACTCTCATATGCTTCCATTTACTCCGTTTTTCAACACCTATTTTGCTATAAAATGTAGTTTTTATTTTGAGTTAGACTTGAAACCCTTCTTGGTATTTAGTCTCAACTTTTTCACCAGCAATACCCATACTATTGCGACTCTCTTTACATTCGTCACATTTTATACTTGGCACAACATTATCATGAAAATGACGGTCATCATACCCATCACTCTTTTTCTGATATGAGCACCCTTCACATTCATATAATGCAGTGAAGTCTCTTCTATGTTGATTGATTATCTTAATAATCTTCATACAAACACCTCATTTGGTTTTAAATTTATTAATTACGGCAACAACTTCATCAATATAAGGTTCATCTGTATTCAGAACAATGTAAGAGTTATTTTTATCTTTACTCTTTCTCCTAGTCTTCTTAATCTCATCTAAAGCAGTATAAAAATTATAGCGAGTAATCGAATCGCTTTTTTCTAAATATTTATTTTCAATCACTGTAAAAACATTTTTATATCCTTTTATACCCTTGATAACAAATCCCTCCTATTCATTTATTCCTTTAATTTTATGCTGCAAAGTATTAAGCCCTTGCCTTAACCCGTCTTTGAATCCAACATTATATGCTTCATGTTTTACAATGTTTTAAACGACTTATATTTTTATTGCCACTAACCCTTTTAACTCAATTTCCATTGTATTAATAACAAATATCATTCCTTTTATGTATGCTTCGACTTGATGATCATCTGTTTTGCAGCTATCATATGATGCTAATTTATTGACTAATGCTTCTATTTTCTCATCGTCTGAAAGTTTTACTTCATAGCCGATATAGATTGCTCTAGCTATCTCAGCTAATGATAGTTGCTCTAGCCCATTCAATAACTGATTATCAACAACCATTCTATTCATGAAATCGTCTTTGTTAAAACCTTGCATAGCGTTTCTCAATGACTCACTTTGACCTTTGGTTAAAATAATCTTTTGATTCAAGTTAATTTGCCTCCAGTAAATGAGGATGTGTATGAATATTGCCTAAGACCTTGTGAGTTGGTACCTTATTAAACACATCTTCAACCAGTTGACGCTTCTCATTGAAGATAAAATACCGACCATCTAAAAAGGTCACAATACCTATGAACGGCTCTTCATTAAACACTGGATCTAATTCGACTCTAATAAGATCTCCTTCATATATTCTGTTACCGTCAATGCATTTTGAACCAGTGTATTGCCCTTGTGTACCTCCTGTGATGTGCCACATTGTTCCGTTTTCGATAATGATGTCATGAATACGAGCATCCCCTAGACTAATTGTTTCTTCGGTTAATTTCGTTTTAGCGTAATAGCCATACTTCCACTCTTTCGTATCATGTGTCAATCCTCTAAATTCAATTTCCCTTTTCATATCTATTTCTCCTTTTATATTTATATTTTTATGCAGTCTCTTTTAAATCAATTTCAAGCGTAATTATTTAGATCTTCCATTGGAAAGCCTCTCTTGATAAATTCCTCAAATTCTTTAACTTTACCTATGTAACAAAGTACAATGTAGATTGAGCGCATATCTTTACGAGTTAGATTAACGTTGAAATAATCGTTCAAACGTTTTAGCAATCTTTCTGCATCCTTTGATTGGAGACCCTTGCCGATTGGACGACTCATAGCGAAGACTACCCACGTTTTTACTTCATCTATCGTCCTGCAATCACTTATTGATACGTAAGTATCCGTGTTATCATCTATAATCAACTCATCTCTATTGTTTAGATAATCGATTTTAAAGTCCTTCATAAACTGATAAACTTCATTTAAGTTCAGTTCTACTTTCAAAAATATTCACCTCCAGATTAATTTTTAATAATACTACTGACTTTATCAATTACCTGTATGTATCCAGAAAATGCCGACAAAGGTTCATCAAACAATCTTCTTGGTTCCTCTTGGGTATAAAAAGAATCTACGCAGCTATTGATTTCAACTAGTGCTTGTTTAAGTTCTAAATTTTCTTTCTCAAGTATCTTCTTTGCTTCATACAACTCACTTCTTGTCATTTCGATTTTCATATCGCGTACTCCTTTTATAATTTTAATTTAATGAAAATATTACCTTCCATTTACTCTCTAATACTCACTCATGCTCTCGTTTTCAAACCTAAAATCTCTATAAAATGATGCATTTATGCGTACTCCCAGACTATCCCTTCTTGTTCTCGTTTAATTCCAGCCTTAGATGTTTCTGAAAGTCGTATGGTCGCATCGTACTCTGATGCAGACGGTTTTATCAATACCGTTTCAATCACTCCCTCTTCACCTGAAGCTATGAGCTTAACTTTTCTACCGAGTATCAATTGACAACTTTTTTGATTAGGAAACACGAATTTATTAAATTTAAGCTGCTCTTTTGTTGCTATATTACCAATCGTATAGACCTGAAAAGCATCGTTGCCTACATTTGTTGCTGAATAGCTTTTCTTATCTAGATAACCCAATGTCGCAAAGTAATCTAATAGATCGTACAGAAAAGTTCTATCTGCTACACTAAAGTTCCCAGTGTTGCTAATTTTTAAAATCATTTTATCCCTAACTATGTATTCGTCTTGATTTAATGGCACTGCGTACTCAATATGTATGTTTCTATTTTTCTTAACGAAACGATAAGGGTTTGTTCGCTTATAAATCTCACCTTTAACCTTGCTTAACTCAACTGCAAATTGCGCTAAGCTATCCTTTTCTAGTAGTCCAGCAGTTACGTTTCTGTTTTTATCAACTCTTACTCGACGTTTATGAAATCCCCCGTTACCTGCTTCTTTAGTCCAAATTTTATCGTATATCATCTCAACAACTCCTTTTAAATATTTAATGTTACTCTTCGATTTCATTCTCATCGTCTTCAAGATTTAAGTACTCTCTTAACTGTTCAATCTCGCCAAATGTACTAAAGCAGTCCCTAGCATCACCTTCGAGTTTAGTAACTCTTTCATCTAATCTATCCAAGATACTTAAGATTCTTAGATAAACGTGGTCTTCGTGACTAAGATCTCTCATACTTTACCTCCGCTTAATATTCAACTAATATCTAAAAGACATGATCGTCAGGTAATTCCAAATCTTCATCAAAGCTAATTTGCTTTTCAACTGTGAGATAGAGAAATGTAAAATTTCTACCCATATTACGAGCTATACTGTATTGTATGTCTACGTGCTCTTCTAATTTCGGCTCTTCTTCTCCGCCCCACATCCAAAGTTCCTCACGTTCATAAGGATATTCACTTGTTACTGCATATACGACATAATTGACAATCGGTTTGCTCAATCAATTCGATCTCCTTTTATTTTATATTTTTAATTATGTGATGTTGAATGGACTTTGTAGGACTCGAACCTACGACCGTCCCGTTATGAGCGGGATGCTCTAACCAACTGAGCTAAAAGTCCGTGTTAAAGGCTCTATATAAGTGCCTAGTAAACTTAAGATGTAAATGCCGGACTCTGGTTGATTAACTCTTCAATCAAGGTTGGCTCATCTTCCCATTGAATAAAATTATATTTACCTAGCTCAACACTCTTATTTCTACTCTGCTCTTCAATAGACAATGGTGTTGCTGTCTCAATCCAAGTGTCATAACCCCCTCTAGTTTTCCCATACGGAGTGTAATTTGTTTCAATGTCTCTATGTGGTTTATTTACAAAAACCTTTACTGTCCCCATTTCATTTCTAACTAGATATCTAAATCCCTTAATGTAAAAATAGCTTAACTCAATAAACTCAGTGTGTTGTAAATCCACATTTAACATCTCCTGTTTATATATTTTTAATTATGTAAGGCCTATAAATAATATAGCACCTCAGTTTCAATATGTCTATACTTTATTTTATATTTTTAAAAGTATTTTTTTTTATTCTCATTAAAAGTCTTCTTTTAAGGAGTGGAGACACTAATCCCCACTCATCAACTATATGTATATTAAGGTTGGAAAATCCAAATTACTGGCTCAGTTTCATCCCAAGTCCATGTATCCTCAAATTGCAATTCGAACTCTGAACTCTCAGCTACATCAAAGTACAGTTTACCTGCTTTGTTCTTACCTTTAGGGATATCTTCGCTAATAGCCATTTCATCATAGCTATAGTACTGATCCATAACACTACCGTTTTCATCAGAAAGTGTGAAGTCTGTGTTATCAATGAAGAATGAATCGTCAGATTGATTATCTACAGTCATTTCAATAGTTAGTACTTTACCGTTGTCAGGCTCACCGTACTCAGCCGGATCAGTATATCCTGCAGAAGTAATAGTTACTTCACGACCATCACCTAAATCAACTGTATCGCCAACTGCAAAGATTAATTCTTCTGGCTCCACTTCTTCCTCTTCGGTTTCAGCATCGTCAGTGTTTTCTTCTGTATCTGCAGCTACTTCTTCAGTTTCAGTATCATCCTTCTCAACTTTTGAAGCTCCAGTCGAAGAATCATCTTCCGTTCCACATGCTGCAAGTGCTACAATAGAACTAAGACCAATCGTAAATAATACCTTTTTCATCTAAACTTCCCCTTTTTGTTCCATTTTTGTGGTGCTAAATTAATATACCACACTCTCTTTTAGGTGTCTATATATTTTATATATTTAATTATGATATTTTTAAAGCTAGAGACGGTCAAAGTCTCTAGCTTGTTTTATTAATAATAACTAACCTCTTTACCTTCTTCACGGAACATCTTGAATACAGGGAATGACACACTTACATTGCCAGTTTGTGATTTACTTTCTCTAAAGTACTGCACTTCTACTACTCGCCCCAAGTATCTATCTTGATTGTTCCATATCTCCTCACGCTGCTCATCAGAGAATCCCGAACCTACACCTAAATCAAATCCTTTATAATCAACTACGAGCTTACCAAGCATCCCTTTATACTTTCCTGTTCCCTCTACAAACCCAGTAACTTTTAAATCGGCCGTTAACATCGTCTTAAGTTTAAGTAATTTATCTGATCGCTTATTCTCCCAGATATCATCAGAATTAAGCATTAAACCTTCTTTACCTTTGCTATCCATTTCTTCGAGCATAGGAGGAATTACTTCTTTGTCAAACCCTACATATAAATGATGTACAACTCTTACGAACTCAAATTGACCGTCGATTAAATCAAACAGTCTGTCTTTTCTTTCAATAAACTTTGATTGAGATTTACCTTCTTTAAACTCTTCAACTGAAACCGCATCGAATAAATGAAGCACTACTCCTCTTTTCTCTCCATCTCTTTTAGCCAGTTTCAATGTTTGTTGAAGAACTTCTCTATCCTTCAATCCTTCATCGTCTTTAATAACCAATTCACCATCATAAACGCCATTAGGGAGTTGAAGTATTTCAGGCTCAAGCTCTACCAACTCCTGAATGGATTGCCCCTGTCTAGAGAAGAACTTCGCTTGTCCCTCTTCCTTAACAGCAACAACTCTATAGCCATCTAATTTCTCAGTGATAACAAATTCACCTGTTACTTTATGTTGTTCGTCCTCAAACTTCTTAGCTAACATCACACTAAACTCAGGACAGAAACCTTTGCCAAACACTTTATTCAATGTCTTAGCAGTACCTCCGATCTTCAATGATTTAGTTACGCACTGAGCATAGTATTCTTGCCATTGCTCTTCTTGAGCTTTGATAAACTCGGCCACTTTACTTACTGTCGCATCGTTACCAGTCTTATTGACCTTTAAATATTCAAATACACTTAATAGATCATCGAACTCATTTTTCTCACCAGCAGCTTCATTCAAGAATTTATTTAGCTTCTTATCTTTAATACCAAATACAATTAGTGGATTAAAGACGTTATATAATATCGATAGCAATGTCTCGTCTCCTTTATTGGCATTAAGAATTGCTTCTTTATCTAGTCTTCCTGAAGTTTCTTGAACTTGTTTGATTACTTCGAATTGTTTCATATAATTCTCTCCTTATTTCTCCATTTGTTCTATTCTATCTTCCACTGAAATGTATCTGTTACCATGTATTGTAGGATGATTCCACCTAAAATTACCTTTACAATTGAAAGTGGAGGTGAAAAGTAAATGTTTGTTTCTCCTATGTTACTACAGTCAAATCCTGTACCGCCTGATGATGAAAAAGAGTGGATCACTGAGCTAAAATTAGATGGTCATAGAATGATTCTAAGTAGATTTGACGGTAAGACCACTTTATATACACGTCATAACAATAACGTCACTCTTATGTATCCTGAAATTGCATCAATAGATATTAAAGATGGGACTATACTTGATGGTGAATTAATAGCACTTGATTCTAATGGCAAGCCTGACTTTGAAATGCTTCAGTTACGTTCTAGATCGAAGAAGCTAATAAACTCAGTTAACATTCAGTTTGTAGCATTTGACATTCTTTATCATGGTAATGAAAAGGTGATGTTCAAGCCTTTGACTCTTCGTAAAGAACTCATTCCCACTGTTATCCCAAATGACCAGCATTTTGTAGTTGCTCATAACTATATAGAAGGCAACGCAGCTACTTACTTTGACCTCGTATCTAAAATGGATCTTGAGGGTATCGTAGTTAAGAATCCTAATTCATTATACAAAAAGAATACGAGAAGTAAAGAATGGCTTAAGGTTATTAACTATAGTTATGAGGAAGTTTTCTTGTCAGGTTATAGAAAAGATGATTTTGGTATATTGGCAGTTGATGAGAATGGTAAGTGCTTAGGTACGATTGAGCATATGGGTATTCCTGCTAGAAAAGAATTTTATAAGAAAGCTAAAGACTTGATAACTGGTGAAGATAAGAAGTATGTATATATCAAGCCTACTCTCAAATGCAAAGTTAAGTATCGTAATTTAACTAAGAACGGCCTATTAAGAATACCGGTGTTTATGGAGTGGCTGTAATGGTTACTCCATATTTTTATTTAGTCTGAGTAGTAATTCCTCTCGAAGCGAATCGACCTCTTTATTGAGATCTTTGAGTGCTGCATAATCAATTGGAGTACTTAATCTTTCATGATTCAATTCAGTAAGAAACCTTGTGAAGTTATTAATGAGCTGAGTGTTATTAAGTGCAGTCAGATCAATTTTCAATTGCTTATCTCCTGTTTTATATTTTTAGTTTTATACCTTCCAAATGCTCTCGAATACTCCCAAATTCTCCGTTTTTCAAGCTTGATTTCTCGTTAAAATCACTGATTTATTTGGTTGCGGTACTTTAGAATCTCTTCTCTTTGTTTCTGATTAAGATGCTCAATTGATCCACTATGTCTTATTAAAACAGCCTTGTTGTTACCCGTTAGAAACAACTTATCACGTACATCCTCTTTTGTTATTTTACTGTTCCACACATGCTCCATAGTCTCTAATAAATCCTCTTTTGTTAATGACTTATTCATCATTACCTCCCTAAGCTATGCTTCAGCTCATAAAATTCTTTTATTAACTTCTCCTTAACTTCATCCTTATCTAAAATATCTTCCACCTTCTTCAACAACTTTTTAAATTCTTTATCCTCTGTGATTCCTTCTAAACCACCTACCCCTTTCCTGTTAGCAATGAAATCTTTGATCATTTTATTAACAGGCTCTAATTCGTCCCAAGCTTCACGATACTCTTCGCTTTCTTTATATCTTTTCATGTGCTGCTTTTTAAAATAGTCCAATAATACACCTGCCTTACAGTTATTATGTTTTTACTTAATATCTTTTACTGTAGATATCTGAGCTATTGATGGCGCTTCCGATAGTGGCTGAGATTGCTCCAGCTAAGAATCCGATAGTGTAAGTTGCATTTAGTTCTAGTCCAGTTGACATTATTAAAGAAATTGCTAAGAAGCCAATAATCCCGTAAACAGCCATTGTAAGTAGTAGATTCATATAACACATCCTTTTTTTTATATTTTTAATCTAATTCATCAGGTAAATCTAAACTAAATTCCTCATATGTATCTAACTCTAAAATATCTTGATTCATTCCTAACCCGTCATCCATAACATTATCCACTAAGTCTAAACTCTCTTCATTAAGCAACGTGTTTGAAAGTTCGTCTAACAAGAAATCAAATATAAAATCCAGTTAATTACCTCCTTTATCTAAATCTCACTTACTAATCTAAGAGTGTTCTCAAATATTTCAATCTGTAAGCTGCTGTCTCCAGCTTCTATGCGATGAATCAGACGCTTATCAACTCCTAAAGACTCTGCTAGTTCTTGCTGGGTCAGATTCTTCTGCAATCGCTCAGAGAATATTGCTTTCGCATAGTCTTGGTGATTTTGACTAAAATTATCTAACATGCTGCTCGGATACTCTTTTCTAAGCTCTCTGCCTAATTCATTTAAATCCTTCATATCTACCTCCTTATGCTTTCTTGATAAAAACTACCTTTTAACCAATTTACTTATTAATAACTGTCACGATCATAGATTCTTCTTTTACCACATAAATCTCTTTGCCTGTATTCTTATTAACTTCTAATCCCCAATTTTCCGCTTCTTTTTTGGTTTTAAAGCTTGCAAAACAGAGCGATTCTTCATCAATTACCTTATATTCAGTATTTACCTTGCTAAACATGAAAACCCTCCATTTTTTTTATATTTTTATTTACATCTTGAATATTCCTTACCATCTTCTCATTTTTAAACTATATTCTACTAGCTTTAGTCCATTTCCATCCATCAGTGTTGAGTTCAGACATCTCTTTTTGGATCTTGTTAAACTCATCCTCTGACATATTTAAGTCTGTGGTTCTCCTAATTGCATCTTCATATGGCTTAAGATGATTATTTAAAGTATCTTCTGCATCTTCTCTGCTTATGACTGATCCTGTTACGTTGCTGAGATAATCTTCTTTAGTCATGTTGTAGTCGCTAATACATTCAATGATGCTTGAATACCTACAGTAGAGACCATTAGGCTGCTTACAAATCATACCTGCCATCTAACACTCTCCCTTCTAATTTATCCATTCTAGCGTTTTATTTTCCACTTTATAATTCTTTATATTTCCTTTTACAAATGCAATGTTATAAGTAGTGAACATATTGGTAATTCCCCAAGGACTTAAGATTTCCTTTTCCAATTCTTTTAGTGAATTGAAAGATTTTATTAACTCCTTGCCATCGTGACCGCAATAATCGTATAAAAGGAAGTCCCCATAGACTGCTTCTTCTCCGCTTAACGGTATATCTCTTTCTTCATAGATATGATTTGACAAGTCGTTATTTGGATTTTTAATGTGATAGTTTCCATATTTAAAGTCTAAGCTTTCAAGCATATATTCTCTTCTGTGGTATATGCGGTCACTCACTTCAAATTCGCCTATTATCAGATCTATTAATTTACCAACTCGTATTTCAGTCACTATAAACCCCACCTTCTTTTTATATTTTAATTAAATGCAATCTTTTATTTAGATCAACCTAGCTTACAATTCTTTTTAATTTTATCAATTGGATGAGGCAAAGTTTCTTTTAAAACTTCTAAGTAATCGGCTTCTAACTTAATTAATCTGTTTCCGTTGTTATATTGAAATTTAAAGTACGTGGATCTCTTTGCTTGCCCATTTATGTATTTAATATAGTTATACCTTGATGAAACACGCTTCTTATTCCATACATCTACCATGTCACCATGCTTATTCATCATATAAGGAATCTTCTTACCATGAACTATGACTGGATACCATTTATATTTGAGTTTGCACCATTCTTCCACTTCATCATACTTATAGGCTTTATCTTTAGTTAGATACTTTTCAATCATCTTATTCAAAGCCCCTTCATTTACGTTCATTCCTGAATATACATAACATCTTTGAAGGCTTTTCACTGTTCCTGCGCCAATACTAACAAATTCTCCATGCTCTTTATAGCTGCCTTGATCAAACCAATAGTCTTTAATTTTCTCAATGCTTCCATCCTTCATCTTAAGCGTCAATTCTCTACCTGCGAATGCGTTGCCGTAAGGATACTTTTTCAAATGCTCACTTAAGATTACTCTTCCTTTGTTGTCAACAACAGAGCCTACATAATCGACTCCAATTTTTTCGTATGTAAGTTCTGGGATATTATCAAAAACAATTCTAAAATCACTTTCTGATAACTTAGCTATCTTTAATATTTTAATAATACACAACTCCTGATTTATATTTTAAATGATACGTCAATTTTCTAATTTAAACTTTCTTGCTCTCTTTAAATACATTACGTCTTCCTCTTTTATAATCTAAGAAAGGATCAGTTAATTCATTCTTCCAAGTAAAGACCTCTTCGCCATGCTCATCTTGCTCGTATGCATAGCTATAGTAGTCAATTTTATACGCTCCTTCCGGCAATGATTCACTCCACCCTGTATTGTCTAGTTCCTCCAATAACTCTACAAACTTGTGCTGCCATTCATTTGGCATAGATTGAATCACCGATCTTGGTAAAACTAAGTAGTTAGAATAAGTTAAACCAAAGTAATTATGTACATCACGCTTATATTCATTTTTATTATTCATATCATCACTCTTTCTCATTTATATTTTAGTTTATTTTACCTACATATACCTTATTTCTATAAAAACATCGATTTATTGTAAATCACTCTTCAACACACATTCCAAATAATCAAAATTTATATCGTTGCTTTGTAACTGCCTTGTCACTTTCTTATGTGCATTAATTATTGAGGAATCTTTAATCACAATTGTTAAATCTTCTCCCATATCAAAGCCACCGACCTTGAAATAGTGAATATCATCGTCTTCTGCTTTTATACTGTTTCTGCCATCTATATAACCTATATGTTTAGCGAATTCTAATCGCTCTTCATTTATTTTATTTCTTCTTTGATTTAAATTATTTTTTAGATTGCTCATTCTTTGTATCCTCACTTGGATCAAATTTCACAAACTCAGTTTCCTTATCCCATTCTTCAGCAAGCAAAGTTTCACACTTATCACTGCAACATATATCCTCGTTCTCTGCTGTTGATTTAGATACTTCATAAACATTTAAGCAGTTCATACAACTTTCTTTGCCATCAACAATCATATTAATCCTCCTCAATCAAAGTTAGCTTTTATCCAGCTCTTCCTTACGTTGTTTTAGTTTAGTCATTTTGCTCTCTATCTCTGCCATTTGAAGCGCAACTTCCTCTGCTTCTTGCATAGCCTCAACTGATTCTTTTAGCTTCTTTAGTACCTGAGTTGGCTTACTCCTTGCCCACATAAAGTACTGTTCTTCATTTAACATTTCATAATTCGAATTGACTTCGGTGTTTTGACCTGTCCTATACCTAGTTACTGCATATTTTATTAACTGTCTGTATAGTGAACTTTTCTCATTAAGGGTTAGTTTAAGTTCATTTAATGAATTGCAGGCTTCAAAATACTCATTTACGGCAGCACTACCTTTGTTTACAACGTTATAAGGTATACCTAAACTCAAATATAGTCGCTCCTCTCTCAATCTAAGTAAGGTTTTAACTCAATTACTTTCTACCTAAGTCCAACTTCTTCTTTTAGGTCGTCATATTCCTTCCATAGTACTTGTCTCATTCTTTCTAACATCATCCGATACTCTTCGTTTGTGTGTTCACAATTTTTAGAGCTTGGCTTTCCATCTTCATATAAGAATGTGTTTAACGATTCAGCCATAACCCTAATTTTAGTTGTCGTATCCCAAATTCGCGAAGCCATTTTATCTCCTCCTCTTCATATGAAAGTTTCGTTTTAAATAAATTTAGAATTTATTTTCACATTAGCCATCAGTTTTTTCAGTACTATTCTTACATCTTTTAACTCTTCAAAAATATTTATGACCCAATCTGGCACAGGGTCTTCTTCATCCTTATTTAACTCCAACATTTCGAGAATAAGCTCGCATTGATCCAAAGTGTTTTCAGCACTTTGGATCGCCCTTGTCTTAGTCTGTATTTCTGCTAGCCCTTCTATAAATGTTTTATAATCTAAAACCTCTTCTTTAATAGCTGTAGTCTCATTGATCATTTGGTTAATATTACAACTCCCCATTTAATCCAACCTCCTTGTTTATTTTTATATTTGTTTTGTCTAAGTCTCATCCGCTTAAATGTTAATTACATATTTGACCCTTATGTATCAGTACTTAAAGTGTCTCAATTCTCGGTAAAATCGGTAATTTATCTATTACTAATCTTTTCAATCAGCCTTTTAATTTCTCTATTATCTTTTTGCAAATCTGCAATGAATTTTCCTGTTCTATTAAAACTTTCTGAACTTGATCTATCTATTAATTGCGATTCACTAAGTCTTGCGATATCACTGTTGCATTTCTCGATTTTCTTATCAAACTCAGTTACCCCTACTTTAAGGTCTTCGTCATCGCTAACATCTTCAATTACATCTTCTGGACTTAATATAATAGTAATGTAGTCGACTCCTTCATTTTCATAATCTAAACCGATTAGATCTAAAAATTGCTTAACGTATTCCATGTGATCTTGTTTAACCGAAGCCAACCTTTTACTTTGTCCCTTAGATGATGCTGCCCCATTATAGTAATTGACCCATTCCAGCGCACTACGTAACAAGCCGGCTTTGGATTCAATTTTTATACGATAATTTTTCTTCATTTCTTCTGATACGTCTTCTGTTAATTCGTGGTCTTCAATAAATTCTTCAACCACTTTATTAATTATCCTATCTCTGGGGCTGGTATCGTCATTAATGTATGTAATAAATTTAGCTATTAGGTAAACCACTATCACTGCACCAGCCAGACTTAGCAAAACATAAACAAGTTCCAACTTATCGCCTCCTTTATAAACTCATTTTAAAATTCCACATTTAATTAGTGCTGAACATGTCCATAATTTCTTTGATTACGTAGTATTCAGGATTAAAGAGTTTAAGCAAGCTTTCAGGTAACTCAAACCCAAATGCCACAATAGCAAAACCCAGCGCTGCGATACCAATGTAGTAGTAAATGTCATTTGCATGCCTGTTGACTTCAACCCAATTATCCTTTAAATGCTTAATCACTTTCACTATAATAAGACTAAACAGGACTATACAAATCAATGATATAGATCCGTAAACAATCCCTTCTACCATCATCTGTTTAGTCATTAAAGTATAAACATGTTCTGCTGCTACTCCTAAGTTTGTTGCTATTGCATCTATGTATTCGCTTGCCTTATCAAATATCTGTTCATTCATTTTATAGATCACTCTCCATATTTATATTTTCATTATCACTCTTGCAATCTAATACTCTCTCTGCCAACTTATTTAGCTCGTTTGCTAATTCACTATGCTCATCGTCACTCTGTAAGCCAACTTCATCAAACATTCTAATCTTATCAAATAAATTATCTAACTCATTTTTAGGCTTGCTATTATGCACCAACACAAGTTCCTGATGACCTTGAAACCAGTTCTTATCCCCTAAAGAGGACTTCTTAACCTCAATTACTTTCTCCATTATCCTTCCTCCTTCATAAAATCTTTCTTTTATTATTCGTCCTTCTTTCTAACTTCCTTATATGTACGCCACCCGCATCTGTTGAATAGTCTTAAGTTCGTTCCTTTATATGTGTTGTACCAAATGTTCATTTGTACTTCTTCGATCACATGCTTAATGTACTGCAGTATTCTTATCACCTCTTCCTAGATACTCCATAGTAATCATATAAACTCTGCTCACTGCATAAGCACTCTCCTTAAATTCACTAACCATCGGATGTACACAGCTCCAACCTAAGCTCTCTTTATCACGTACTCTGTTCACTAAATCAATTTTACTTGTGCTGCGAAGAATGTTTCTAACTCCAACCTTTAACATGTCATCACCTATATTATTTTATATTTTTAATGTTAAGCTAAAGTAAGCTTATTAGAATACTGAAACCACTTCTTAAGTAAATTCTTGAACTTCATATGTAAGTACTCCTTCCTTCTATATTGTAAAATTCATATCAGTCTTCTTCCTTATCGCTCATTAAACTGTTTGCACTCGTACCCATCATCAGTGTGAAATGCAGTTTAAATTCCTCTGACAAGAGTGTAGTCAGGATGTATGCTTCATTACCATCAACCTCAACTCCTTCTAAGTCTCTATTAGCAGCTTCCATGATTCTTTCAACAGCCCAGTGAGCTTCCATATTAATTAGATCAAGCATTTCCTTAGACTGTGCAATCTCTCTTAGCTTCTCAGATGACATCTCTTATGATCTCCTATCTCTTTAAAACTATCTTTTTATTTCTTAATTACTATAATATAGAATAGTGTATACATAGTCAACGATTATTTTATATTTTTAATAAATGATCTTTGTTTCGAAGGCGACTGCCTAAGAATCGCCTTTTATGCATTTTCACTGCAACCTGTAATTTGAATATTGTGCTTTATGGTTCAGTTCAAAATATATCTCAGACACGCTCCTTAGATGGATATCTTTGATCACAATAAATCTTACACTGTATTTGTCCTCTATGATTTCTCTGGCCTCTATTGGCTTTATTCTAAGCATGTCAGCCATTTTATAAGTAAGCGGAGCCTTCATGGGAGAAAGCTGCCTAAAGTGCTCTCCTATGTCTTTAGCAAGCCATTCGGAATGATTCACATATACCACTTCATCATGTTCATTAGTGATTAAGTAAATGCCAGATAGCTTATCATTATGTTTTTCTCCAAACACTTCTCGAAAACGTTTAAAAGTTAATCCCTTAAGTCTGTAGCTAGGAGTGAGCATCATACATTTCTCTATTTCTTGGAGTTGCACCTGAATATCCTCATAACTACTTACTTCTTTTTCCTTAAATAAGTTATACATTTTAAATTAACCTTCTTCCTAATAAAATACAGTTATTTAAGACCTAGTTAATTTCTTTATTTTACCACAATAAGTTTTATTCTAGGAATATATTATACTTTAATTTCCTATATAAACAACAAATAAACGCAAAACAGCGAGTAATGCGTAATAAAACTTTAACATTACTCGCTGTGCGAATTTCGTAGTATATTTTATTCAGTTGTGCTATACTTCATTTAGTTAATTTATATAACCAATGAACTAACTCTAGGCTACTAGCACCGCAAATGCTATGTAGTCTATTTTTCTTGTAATTCATCATTCATTTCAAAAACATAGTCCAAAATTTCTTTTGTTGTAATGGTGATGACTTGTCCATCAGACATCTTAACAGTTACTTCCACTGGATCAATTCCAACTGACACCATGTCTTTAATGACCTTCATCCAAGCCTCTGATTCGCTGGTAGCCCTTATGCCTTTACGAAAGTCAATTCTCAATTGTCCTACTGCTTCATAGTCCTTATCTTTTGATGTCATTCAAAGCCCCACCTTTAATTTTTTGTCTTCTAATCGAACGTTCGTTCCCTCTTTTATCTATCATACTACAAATTTAGCATCTAGTGAACTGTAATCACCAAATGTAACTAAAAAACATTTATATTTTTTCAGTTACATTCACTTTAAATGACGAAAGACGCTATTTCCTTATTGGATCAGCGTCTTTCTTATATGTCATTTAAAATAAGAACAGGTATTTAATTTGTAAAATTAAGGTTTTGCTTGCCAAGGCGGCTTACCGCCTGTCATTGGCTGAAAAATCACATCGTCAGACTTTGCCTCCATTGTCGCAACGGAAGCTGTAACTAATACTACTGCAACTAGTACTGCTGCTAATGCTTTCTTTAACATATAATATCACCTCCTTTAAAGAATATACGGCTTTAAATAAGTTCGACTACTTCTTCAGGAATTCCCATAGCTCTCATTTGTTTGAGGGCAAGATTTATATAAAACTTATCTCCAAGTGATCTAAACGCCTTAACACTTTTGCTTAGGAAGCTAAAATCATTATGTATAATGCTCTTGAAGTAAAAATGAAAAGCAAGCTCCCTTGTTGAAAGGTTATCCTCGTTATAGCTATCTAGAAGTTGATCCGCTCTACTATAGTCCCTATTCACCCAAACTAGATTTGCAACTCTATCTTGAATAGCAGAGTTAATATCTGCTGATACGCCAAAAGGTTTCACTTTCCAATATGCATTATGCACATTAATTGAGCTAACTATATCACTCGAAACAATCTCTTCTTCACTATAATTAGCAAGTGCTTTGTTATAGTTTATAATCCCTAGCTCATAACTAGTAAAAAGATAAGACATACCAGTTTGATGGTATGCACCACCCTTTGTAAGAGAACATTCACTAGCAAAATCAATCAAATTCTTAGTCATTCTTCTACATTCGTCTACTCTACCTAAAAATAGAGCTACTGTAGACATGACTCTATAAACTCTTACTCTATAACTTTTTTGGATAAGTTCATCATCGACTTTGGAGAGGTGCTTTTCCATAGTGCAGCAAACATCTGCACACTCATCAAACAGTTCAATCTTATACAAATGAGTTATATGAAGTATCTTCTTCAGAACACTTAATGTTTCATTTTTAGTTCTTAATGAATCAAATTGCTCATTAAAACCTTTCATGCCTACTCTTTCAATTAATTTATAAAACTTACACCATTCTTTAGTTTCTCTATTTCCTAAAGATTCGAGTCTATCAAGCATTTCGTATCTCTTAGCCAATCTGTTCATAAAAGAATATTCTAAAGCTTGTTTTGAAAAAGTGGTATTTACTTTTATGATTTGAAAATAATCGTCTAGAACTTCATCTCTATTCTCAATTTCAATGGCTTCTAATAACTTCAGCAAGTTTGGCAGACTAGACATCTCTCTATCATCGTTATTAAGAAATTGATAGATACCCTGCCTCTTACTGTTTATTAGTCCAGATACTTTAGTACAAAGAGTAGAGTCTTTATGGAATTTTAGTTTTATCACTTCTTTCATGGCTACTGTCATTTATCCCAACTCCAAAAGTAAGATAGTTCGTGCAATCACTTTTCTTAAATGAGAATGAATGTTAATATAAGTTATAATTTCATTCAATGGAGGTTTGGCAATTATGGCCGTAAAGTTTAGAGCCAAATTATGCCTACTCCACTACATACTTGATAGGTACAGCATGACTAATGCCCAACTCGCTGATCTAACTGGAATAGCCCCTTCTTCATTATCTAGCTATGCCAATAATCATACTATCATGAATCTCGAAACAGCAATGACTGTAGCAGAAGCGATAGGGTGTGAAGTTCGAGACCTTTATGAGTGGACAACTGTAAAAAGTTAGTAGGACAAAAGGAGCTTGGCCTCTTTTTGTACACTTTCGTTTAGCATGTAGTACATTTCAAGGTACTTTACTCCTACCATTTTCCTCTTTCAATGTAACCCTAGTATATTATGGCAAGTTCGCCAAGGCTAGGGGTATTTTTTGTTGAACTGTATACATCTTTGTCGAATCATAGATTATTGACAAAAATCAGACAAAAATCTATACAGTTGGACATGACTTCCAACTAATGCTAGTATAACCCATCTCTATATCTTTGTCCACTGTTTTATATTTTTATTTTTATGTATTAACTAAAGCCCTTTTACAGGGATTTAGTTGATTAAAATTATCCGTATATCTCTTGTATTCTCTCTTCATTTATAACTGTTTTAAAGTCTGAAATACGAGCGTTTGCTAATCCACTTTCTAATTCACTAATACCAAATTGATCAGCTATCTCTTTCCACTGGGGTCTTTTTAATTCCCCATCTCTATCTAACAAATTCTTGGCCATATACAACATACCTGACAATCTCAACGTCTGTCTTTTAAATTGTTTATAACCTTCTTCTTTATAATGAGCGCTTATTTCTCTATTTAAAAATGTACTTGTTTGACTAGGAAGCGTATTTTCTCTATTTAATTTTATTAATCTATCTTCGTATTTATATAAAGGATACTCTCTTCCTGAAGATCCTTTAATTATATTTTCATTCTCAGCTTTTCTAGCTAGTTCTAATAATCTATCTGAGACTTTTATATATCTCACTTCTCCATTATCATCAACTAATTTAAGTTTGTTTTGATCGGCATCAATAAATTCTGAGTTGTTTTTAATATTAATAATTTCTGAACCACCCTTGCCCCAAGCACCCTCAAAAATCAATCGAGATATTACTGCTTCTCGATAACTATTAAAAATTTCATCTTCAAAACGAGTAACTTCATCAATATGCAATAATAAAACTTTAGAACTATCAAATAAACTAGATAAGTATTCAGACCCACTTATTTCTCTGAGCCTGTTTGTATTTTTCTTAGCTAAATTATTTTTTATTGCCCAATCTATATAGTTTCTAAATACTGTTACAGCTTGTCTTGCACTATATTGACTTAAATTCATTCCATAAATAGTGTCTGCAATTTGATTTAAATCAAAATCGTATAAGTCCTCTTCAAAGATACTCTCATTAATACTAGACTTCTTAAAAAGTATTTCATACTGTTCTTTAGTTTTCTCTGATTTATAATTTTCATTTAGAAATGCTTTTTTGTTTTTCTCATTGTATATTTCTTTAACAGTCATTCATTCCATCTCCTTTTATGAGAGCTATTTAATTATTTTCTATTATAGAGAAAAAGTATTTAGTTAGTTTAGTTTCTGCATTTGATGAAATTGTTTTATCCTCTTTAATAACTTCAAGTTCAATCCATAAAGAATTATCATAGCTAAAATCAATGTCTTTAATCGTTTTTGCAACTGCTTTATAATTTAATTTCATTTCTTTAGCTTTCCCAGTTAGATTAACTAATGCGCCCCAGAATGCAGTTTTATAAAGCAACGACTGCCTGTTAGAGGGCAATGCATTATCCATCAATTCAGGGAATGTATACGTAACTTCATCAAGAGCTTCTACTAGATAATCTGCAGCATATTTAGTGTCGCTTCGATCATTTAAATCAAAGCTTTTGTCTGCTGCACTAGCTAATGTAGCAAAAGTAGTAAGCGTATTTGCTGAATTTATTTGTGAGTTTTTAGCTACCTTACTGCCTAATTGAGAGTCCTCGATAAAACGTCTAATTACCTCTGCTCCAAGGTCATTTTCATCCATTCTACGCTTGTGAGAGGTCAATATAGGGTGATAGGTATTAATCTGTGTAAAAGCTCTTCTTGCCCCTTTTTCAGAGGTATTCTTAATCTTAATTGGAACCTGCATTTCAATACTAGGATTATTTGCCTGCTCTCCAGTTAGAGCTAGAAATCTGTGATATCCATCAATACAATCAAATAAAGTCCCCTTAGTAATTGTCAGCTTATTTAATTCTTTATTATATACAACTTCTCCAACATTCATATCGTCAGCAGTATCTCTTCTAGCATTAAAAACTAATAAAGAACTTTCTAATTCTTGTTTCTTAAGCAGCTCTCTCATCTGGTTAACATGATTCATATTAATATCCGCTTCAAACACTCCATTAACTTCTTTGCCACTTCGCTGAGTTTTTTCGTTATATCTAACTTCTCCACCGTTATCTAATCTTCTTAATGTAGCAATATCAACAAATATTATATATTCATCATTAACCTGATGAGCATTATCAAAAGTATGTGGAAATGTAATCTTATCACTCACATAACCCTCGAAAGTTGATCCATAATCTTTAATCTCATTGTTTGTGAAATAGTTGCTTGGGTTTAAGGCATCTACACTATTTAAACTATATAGAGCATTAGTAAATACATATAACTCTGCCTCATCCATTTCATCAAGTTGGTTTGGATTGTTTAAAATTGAGATGACTCTCCCAGTAGAAACTTTATAATTTGATACAGCCTTTTGAAGTTCTACTAATTTTGTACCTTTATTATAATTACCTAATTCATCTTTAATTCTTTCTAACAACTTACCTTTTGCTTCTACAAACAAAAATTTCACCTCTTTATATTTTTATTTATTCTCTAATTATAGACCATTTAGAAAAAATATAAAAGGAATTTCAATATATTTTTCACTTACTTTTTAAAAATCCAGAAAAACATATACTTTTTCCTTTTCTAGAAACGTATTAAAAATAAAAACCCTTAAAAACATACTTTATTTTAATTTATCTAACATAGTCATTAATACATCTTGAGGAAGTTCTTTAACTAAATCTAATAATTTTTCTCTAGAAACACTCTCTAATTTACTCATATCAAACTCTTTAAGCATTGCATAAGAACCAGCGTAATTCCGCTCTGCAACAGTGATATAGCGCATTGTAGTATCAAAGCTGTCGTGTTGAGCGTATCTCATTGTAGCTGCCGGATCTTTAGTGTTGTAATAAAAAGCTGTTATTCCTGCTCCCCTAACACTATGGAAAACCACATTATTCATGTTTTTATATTTCTCTTGTTTTTTTAATCTTAAAGTGAAGAAATCTTGAATTGCATTATCCGAAATTTGAAATAAAGGCTGATCAATTTTTATATCAATATTTAATTCTTTGCAAATTTCATCTATAAACCATTTTTTTGGATAGCGATCATTTCTTTTACCACCCTTACCTATGATCTGAAAATGATATGTTTCTTCATCAAACTCAGTGAAATAAGAAGTTCTCATTTCTAATATTTCTTGAAGTCTGAGTGCAGTGTCAAAAGCAAATAGTATTAGATATTTCTTTTCCTTGCCTAATCTACGCTCATTTTTAGCTATTTCGGCAATTTCTAAGACATGATTTTTATTAATAGTAGCGTAACTATCAGAATCTGCTTTCTTAGTTTCTATCCCACTGACAACCTTTTGATTGATATCAATGTCAATATCTTTCTTATATAAATATTTATAAAAACTTTTGCAGGCTTTAAGTTTTCGATTAATGGATGACTCCTTTAATTGTTTCTGAAATCTTAGTATTTTAATGAAGTTGCTGATATCATCGTGAGATATTTGAACATCGCTGTTTTTGATTAATTCTATATTATTTATACCTTTCACAAGAGAAAAGAATTGCTTAATATCAGTGGTATATGCGCTTTTTGTGGCCTGGCTTCCCCCATTACGACCAGTATCCATTAACCAATCTTCTATTATAGAAACAAAATTATAATCTTCTCTAATTGGTACTACTTTCTCAGCACTCATTTTCCCGAACCTCCTATTTTATATTTTCATTAATTAAATAATCAATATAATTTTATTTACCTTCGTTTTCTAAACTTGTGTAGTAAGCTGGTAGAAGCTCCATGTATCCACGTTGTAGATCTTTCATGGCTTGCTCTCTTGATGATTTCTTTTGCTGCTTAGTTGGTTTAGCTATGTAATGATCGTTGACTGCAACTTTTACCTCCTCTTCGACTTGTGCAGTTCTCTCTAGTTGATTAAATTGAATAAGTTTACCCATTAATTTCTTTCCTCCTTCAAGTTTTATATATTTTATAATATGCCCGATAAGTAGATGTATGAAACATCCGTGTAACTAAATTTATATTTTTATTTTTTCGTTACATTAAATTTACCATTGGTCGTCTCAAAAAGCAAGTAGTAAAACACAAAAAACCTTAAAATATTTATATTTTTAATAAATATCTAAGGTTTTAAGTTATTCATATGTAGTTTTATATGTAAACAGTGCTGCAAATCCTATTGTACTGTACGTTCCCAAGCAACGGCCTTGAAAGTTATATACCCATCTTCCCTATTCCACTCGATGAGACGTTTAAAGTCTTTTCTTAGCTTCTTAACTATGTGATTAATCTGTTTAGTTGTGTTATATGGTTCGGCTCCGTATACGATCAATAGCAGCCCTCCCTTTAGTTGGTTTATTTTATTTTATATATTCGATAAAACTATAACTTTATTGCGTCTCAGCATTCCTTGATTCGAGCTTCCTCATAAGTTCCTCATAGCTTTGCTTATAAATTTTAAGCTTCTTAATTTCGTCTAACAGCTTCTCTTCTCTCGACATGCGTTCTTTTGATTCGAGTTTGATGTTACTAATTAGATTATTCATTTCCAATTCAGTCTTGATTGCAGATCCAATCATAAACTTCTTGTCATCACGCACAATCCATAATGACCAGCCGTGAGGATATTCTTTTGCAACATACTTTAATTCGTACTCCATAATTAAACTCTCCTTCTTATATTCGTATATGTATTTATCTAAAATTTTAAATAGTTACCTTCAATACACTCCATCTTTTTCTCAAGACATGCTATCTTCCACTCTTTAAACTGCTTGACTCTTGAGCTAGCAGTGGGCATACCTCTCAGATCAGCTTTCGTTATCTGTGCTTCAATCCAAAGTAATGTTTTATCTAGTTCATTATCTGTTAAGGTGTCGATATTTATTTTTAAACTCCTCCTCTCTTTTTCTGATTTTCAACCTTTCAAAGTAATCATATTCCTTGACCTTCTCAGGATTAGCTACCGCCCACCACAGCCACTTATACACCGGTGCTCCACCCTTAAGAGTTAATCGTCGTGGTCTAATATAGTTGTACCATTCGCAGTTATAGTGATTTGCTTTATGAATTTTGAACTCATAGCCGAAGATATTCATTGGACTGTCTCTTTCTTATCTAGGGTGAGCTTCCATTCTTTTTCGTCACTCTTACGGTTTATTTGCTCAACAAATCCTTGAACACCGATCTCTCTTATAGCCTCTTCAAATAGAAATTGCTCTACTTCCTCTAGTGAACATTTTTCGATTAATTCGTTAGTTCGTGCCATTACACTCCCACTTGAAATACGTATCTTTAACCCAATCTCATTCTCAAAGAAGTGTAAGTAGGGTAATCCTTCGCTTCTAAATAAAGAAGATCCATTTGGTAAGTCTAACCTTTTATATCGTCCACCAGAATTAATCTCACGGCCAATCCATTTCCATCTGCTCATTAATATAAACCTCCATTAATTTGTTTTTATATTTTCAATAAAACTGCCATTTCATAGCGTAACTTTTTCACCCGTATCAACAAATCGTTTTTCACAACAAGAGCAATTCCACGTTCTCTTATAGCTCAATACCTTCTCTTTCTTTCCCCTTTTAAGCTTCCCGTCACACTCAGGACAAATGTTTTTAATTACCTTAACCATTCTTATTTTTCGAATTTGTAGTTCCTTATTCCTTGCTCTAATTTCAGCACGTTCTTCTGGAGTTAGTTTGGCATTTTCTCTTTTAGCTGCCAGCAATAAATTATTTAAAACTCCGTATCCGGTTGAAAAGTCGTCAACATCAAGCTTCTCTAAATCAAATAAATTCATTGGTGTTAACCTCCTATTCTAAACTAAGCTCAGTACTTTAAGATTGCTCATATCAACTTCCTTAACCTTTGTGTAAACAATTCCATCATTATAATCTGCTTGCACCATCGTCTTATATAGTGATCCTAAGCTCCACTCTCTACTTTTAGCACTAATGCCTTTTCTAATCCCTAGATACCCATTTACAAAGTCTCTAGCCTGCTGCTCATTATCAAATGTTTCTACATCTGCATGGAATTCAAAATCGATTATGTACTTTCCTTCGATATCCCTGAAGGAAGCCTTATTAATATCTGCTGTGTTAGTTACCTCTCCACTTATACCGAATAACATGAATCAGCACCCCTTTATATTTTTACTACTCTATAGTCACCTTCAAAGTAAAGTACTTCGTTCAAGTAGCCTGTTTTTGTGATCCAAAGCTCATTTGTGAAACCATTCACCTCAACTACCCAGCCGGTGTAAACTTCATCTCCATCAAAAACTCTAACCTTGTCACGAGCCTTCAAATCAATTAGCTTGGTCATGTGATGAGCCGTCCTTTCGTATACGCTTCATAGACCTTGATCGTGCTACTTTTTGCCAATGACCAACCTCAGATATATTATTTTCGTTAATTGCCTTTTGAAGTATTCTCAGCTCATTCTTCCTTAATGTATGAGTCCAATCTAAGTTCGCTGTGTTATCCATATTGATAAATGACTTCGTTGTATTTTGCTCTAGCAGACATTGTAGTTAGAGTTTGTAGGAAGTTATCACGTTTCTCCAACTCAGCTTGATATTCCTCAACAAGCTCGTTCCAGTCTTCTTTATTTAGATACTTATATAGGTTGGGGTACATGTCCGTAAGATCTTTCTCGCTTTTAGTTCTCAAATTATTGTTACTATCATTTTTATATCTCAATATATTAGGCATCTAATCCCCTCCTATAACATTTCTGTTTCGTACTTGAGAATCTTAACGCTACGAACATCTTGATAGTGAATAGGTTCTTCTGTATAAGACATGTGAGGGTTAAAAATGATCTTAGATCTACTTCTCTCGTTTCCGTTAATCGTTCCTTTCTTGCCGTTAATTACAACGCTCATACCGACTTTAAGATTGAATACGTCGAAGTTCATTTCATTTACCACCTTTTTATTTATTTTATATTTTTAATAATAATTCAAGACGATTAATTTTACAACACTTATTTTATATTGTTAGTAATTCTTTATTCGCTACTATACTTGTAAGGTTGTTTTGTATCATCCAATCGACAACAAAGGCCTTGGAGATAGCTTCGCAAAACGTATTCCCACTTACTTCTTCCTTACCGTAGTCAAAGATAACTGTGTAGCCTTTTAATGAAGTATGGATAGCATAAAACTTCTTCTGAACCCTCTTAGTCTCTAATGCTTTCTTAATCACTAACATGTTAGTACTGTAGTCAGGAATCTTAGACCAATGATCGGCCTGTCCTGTATAAAAAGTTTTGTGTACTCGTTCGTTCAAGAATGATCCAGCTTCTAGATCAGCAATTAGTTCTCTAGTGAGTTTGATTGAGTTTGACATTGTTACAACTCCTATTCAATATAAATACTTAATGACTCAAGAAGAACCCTCAGCAAGTGTTCTAGGCTGCTATGTATGTCGCTGAAAGTCCTTATTCAGCCATTAAGACTAAAAGTGTACATGCATTTATATTTATATTTTATATATTTACAATTGATGCAATATACATGAAGCCAAGTGTCATTATGGCTCCAATTAAAATCCACTTCTCTTCAGCAGCAAGCTTGGTGAATCGGATATGTAGAGTTTTCATATTACGCTCCTCCTAAGTATTCATTTAAAGTGTATTCCATACACTTTAGAAATTTGTCAGAAGTATCATTTCTAAAATTCTCTTCCATTCTTTTTTGAATTACATTTATTCTGAGCTGTTTAAGCTCACCAGATGTTAAGTCTCCAGTTTGCAATACTTTATTTATCTTAGCTTCCAATTGATAGTCAAACTCACTTTCAAGCAACTCTTTATCAAATTTTGATAAGAAAGCGATCGATTGGAATTTCACAAATTGTTTTTTAGGGATACTTCGTTTGCCGCATGCCCACATACTTACCTGCTGCTTACTTACATCTATCATTTCGCCAAATTCTTTATAGTTAACATTATTTATTTTAAGTATATATGATAGTCCAGTTTGAAAGGCGTATAATCTCATCACTATTCACTCCTTTTAAAATTTATATATTTGTTTAAAACTCATGTTTATTGGACTCCCTAGTTAGTCTCCAAAGGAGTCCAGTTGTTTAAATACACATTGTACTTACTGTCTTTACTGTGGCTGGTACTAATTGATTGAAGAGTGTTACTAAAAGAATCTGAAGGTAGTATCCAATAGCTCATTCTTTTGTTATTGATACCGACTAAGATTAAATAATCACATACCTTCTCAAACTTAAGTCTATGCCTCCCATTTCTAAGAATTACTCTATCTTCGGAGGCTATCGTATTGTTTCCAGCACTAGTGGTCAGTGAAAATTTATAGTAGTCGATTTCACTAGCAACAGAGGACATTACTTTACATCTATGCTTTCCATTGACTAATAAATCTAAGTTAGCCGTTTTGTTATGCTCTTTGAGGTTTTTAAATTCAAAACCTCTATCAAGCAATTGATCAATCACTGCTGACAGAGCAATCTCATGGTTGCTGACTCTTGACTTAATACCGTATTTCTTCCTTAGATGTACAATCCAGCTTCGGTCGATGTTTTTAAGATCTCCAATTTGCCTATCTGTCAGACCTTGATTCACATATAGATCGATTAGCTCATCTTTATCAAATGCATACACCTTTCACACTTCCTTTAAAAGACTGGATTTAACTACTCTTTAAAATCGATCTTCACAACATCTTCAATTGGCACTTGTAGATGCTTACATAGTCGCTCTATCGTTTCTAAGCGCATTGAGTTGCCTTTTCTAAGCTTCGTAGCTGTGTCTGAACCTATTACTTCGTAAAGGTCTTTAATAAGTAAGTCTTTCCTATATAAAGTCTTAAAAAGTGGCTCATAAGAGATCATGTTACTCTCAACCCTTTCAATAAAAGTATGATTTTAACTTGTTATGTAGTTGTTCTTCTTAATTACAATATTATAGATAAAGAAAACAGAAGTCAACATATTTATTTTATATTTTTAATAAAACATTATATAACATTCTGTTTTCCCCATTGGATGTAGCTTTTACCCTCTTCATCAGTTTCTTTACTCATTAGCATACTAAGAATATCAAAGTCTACTCCGAAACGCTCCATTACTTCTTCTGTGTCTATTTCGTCATTCTTCATGAATGAGTTTAGTTTTTCTTTGGCCATTAGTAAGCTTAGTAAATTTGATTCAATGCTGCTTTCAACTGAAAGAAAATGTACTTCTTTTTGTTCTGTTGATGTATAGCGAATGAAGCGTGCAAAATACTGGTGATGGCTGGCGAAATTGAAAAAGTATTCTAAAATTAAAACTCTGTTTACAAAGTCAATATTCATGCTGCTACTTAGTGACTGCTGAGTAGAAATCAAAATTCCATTTCCACTCTCTTTAAGCTTCTCAATTATCTTCTTTCTCTGATCTAAGTTTGCATTATCACCTGTGATAACAAATACCTTTCTATCAGGAAAAGCGTTTCTCAAATAACTTGCGTATTGATTAACAGCTTTAACATGAGTACATCCTATTGCCACTATCTCATCGTTCCAACCTCTAACCATATCAATGGTCTTGGTGGCTTTAGATGGTAATCCTGAGCCTGTGTAGTCTTTAAATGTATTGGGTGTTACACATGCTTTTAACAAACTGTTAAGTTGATTTATAATCCTTAACAATGAATCCTTTCTACTGTTACCTGTAGATTTGAACATATGAGCTAAACGGTGAAACTCTTCTATTATCACTCTGTATAATTCATTTTCGGATGAATTAAACCTAACAGTGTTCTGAACCACTTTATATAGCTGTTTACCGCTTACCTCTTCAAAACTTCTTGTAATCATTGTTTTATTAATAAGCTGCTTTAATTCATCTGAGTTATAGATATCTTGATTCTGTTTACCGACTCCGAATACAGTTGCTTTTTCAGGTGAAAACGATTTTTTAAACAATTTATGACCTTTTTTATAAGCTGGGAACGGCTTCATATAGTATTTATTTTCTTTTTCTACAAGCTCTTTGCTTTTCTTATCTTCGGACAACACAAATGGAATCTGACACATCAAATTATGTGAGTTGTTATAAAGTAATTCAAAAGCAGTGAAAGACTCAGGGATGTTGTTTCTAGTGCTTGTAGCAGACATAAGTAGTTTATACTTAACTCTACGGAAGCAATCTAAAACAGCTTTTGTGCGCTTTGAAGAAGGATTGCAAATACTGTCCGCTTCATCAAGTACAAACATTGTTTTTTGATTTTGGATTCTAATTAAACTCTTCAATTGTTTCTTATATTTTGTAACGACATTAAAAGTCATTATCACAATTTGACCTTGTTTAATTTTATCAATATCGGCAAGCTTTCTAATCCTAATGTAAGGAATACCATAGCTTTTTAAAATATCGTCCCAATTGTTATTGATAGCAATAGCAGGAGCGACAAGAAAAACATTCTCTATATTGCTATGCTCTAACCTGTAAAGCATTTGTGCAATAGCTGAGATACTCTTACCTGATCCAGTTCCCCATTGTAAGTATCCGTATTGCTTCATTAGCATCCTACCTGTGTCTTGCTTCTGTATATCATTTAACTTAATCTCGTTAGAATTAACTTCATCCTTTATAACAAGATTGCTTAAATATTTTTTGATTTCTTCAGATGGCTTAATCTCATCTAAATTCTGCGACTGGTTTACATAGCTTTTTAATTTCTTATTATAAATCCTTTTATATTTTTCATTTGTAAAAGGGTAATCGCCTTTGATAATCATCTCATTCCACGTAATTTCTTTAATTCCATTCATTTTACCTAACAAGACTTTCTCTTTTCTACTATAAGCTTTATACTTTAAACCATAACGAGTTCTTACTAGCTCAGTTTTATCAACCTCTTGTTTATGCTGTTTCTTCAGAGTATCTTTCAAGTATCTAATTACTTTATTCTCCGTGACTCTTTTCTTTGCCCACTCAGTATACTCCATTCCTTCTGGTTGCTTCTGAGTGTAAAGCTTATTTAAATACTCCTCGCACTTAGCATAATGCTTAACGGTTTTAGGATTATCCTTAATAGCAAAAAGTAGCTTTTTAACCTTGTAATTAAATTCTTCATCTACTCTGCCATTTTTGATAGCTTCGAGCATTAACTTAGCTTTAACATTCTGCTTTTCAGCAATTAAAGGTTTCACGTAATCATTGTAAAATTGTTGAGAACCTGTTTCGTCAAAATATGGACTTTCTATATATGTAATAGTGTATGGCTTGTCTTCAAGGTGTTCAGATTTCTTTTGGAATAGCATAACCTTAGTTTCAAATTTGTTAACCCCAAACTGTTTAAATTGATCTGTAGGTAGATTAAACTGCGCCACAAAGTTAAACATAGCATTCATTTGTTTAATCATTCCACTGTCCGTGAAATCATCGTTCAAGAAGCTTTTAGGGACAATTAGAGCCATTAGTCCTGAAGGTTTTAAAAGCTCATGAGACTTGATGCAGAAGAATAGCTGGCTTACTATATCAGAACCATCAACTTGAAATTTAAGGTTGAATGGTGGGTTCCCTATGATAAGATCAAGTTGAGTTTTTGGATTATAGAAACGTACATCTCCATGAGTTAAGTAGGCATTAGGATAAAGAAATGAGCTGATTTTGAACGCCTTCATATCAAGTTCATTAGAATAGATGTTTTGCTCGTTAGGCAAGTAATTGAAAAAGTTTCCCATACCAGAGCAAGGGTCTCCAATTAAATCGTTTATAGAGGGTTTTAGGCAGTCTACAATAAATTTAGATAGCGCATGAGGCGTGAAGAACTGGCCTTTTTCTTGCTGTTTCTTAGCTTCTGTATAGTCGTAAAAACTATTAAAATCACCAAAGTTAAGACCGTGTAAAGCTCCTTCACCAGTGTAAGAGTTGAATACGTCTTCTTGAGTGATTCCATATTCATCTGTAAGTTTGTTATCAATTAGATATAAGAGCTTTTCATTTATATCTTTTCGCTGCTCCTGCGGAATTAATTGATTACTAATTTTATATTTCATTATTTTCTCCTTTCGAAAAAATCCCAGCGATTTTTAGGGATGGCTGTTATAAGGTGAATCAAATTTTAATTTCATTTTTAAGTTTCTTCGTGACACAAGTAAACAAATTTTAATTTTAGGATTTCAGATATTTTTCAAAGAATTGAACCGCTTGCTCATATGATTGGAACTCTATCTCCACTTTGCCATTTTTAAAGAACTTCATTGTCTTTACTTTGTTATAACCTAATTCCAATTTACTAAAAATGTCATGTTTTTCATCTCCATCACGAAGCATAGTATAAACATTTCTAAAATAATTTGTCATTTCGTAGATTTGAGCATCGTAATGACTTAACGCTACCAAAAATGGTGTGGCTGTACTGTCGTTCCAAGAAAGCTCTTTTGAACCATTCCATCCATCACGCCAATAGATGTAGTTAGTTATTGAAAGCTTATTCTTTCTTATTTGCACTTTATCATCTCTATAAATGGTGTTTTGAGCGTTTTTAACTAGTTCATCCTCCGCCTTCTGCGTAAAACTAAAGCCTCCAAGCTGCTTGAAAATCTCATCTAAAATATTGTTATATATAATCTTCTCACCGTATAGATCAGGTATATCCTTGGATTCTAAAGACACGTTATAAGCTTTTTTAAAGTAATCAACGACTGAGGATGCAAACATATATCTCAAAGTATCAATTTCGTTTTCGATCTTTCGAATATCTCTAAGAGTTATATACTTAGTAAAAGAATAATCACTTTCATACTGCTTGTATTTATCCGCAATTGGCTCCATGAGTTCAATTACCTTCTTATTTAATTCTAAAGCCTCTTTATATTTTTCCTCTTCCTGCTCACAAAATAGCCTATCCTTTTTGCTAACTCTTGTGTCGTTTTTAATTTCAACTTTAGCTAACTTGCTTAGTAAATCCATAGTTATCATCCTTTAATTTTTATTTTTTGTCTGCTAAAATCACAGCGATTTTTCGAGGTTGCTGTTATAGTGAAAAACCTACTCATTACAAGAAATGGTTACATTTTTAGGCTGTAGAAAAAACAGCCCTTTCTATCCTGTCAGAGTATAGATGACTTGAAAGAAGGTTTTTATAATCCAACATTTCCTTTTCACCTATGCTATAAATCGACTGCAAATGATTTATATATTCATCTTGAGACCGTCCAGAAGGCTTTCGGTTTCCGCTAATAGACTCATACCAATGTACAATATGTTCCCCTAATGGGTTTTCAATGTGGGCATGTAGAGAGCTTGTTATGTCTATTCGGCCTTCGTGTTGCCTTCCATCTTTCCAAGTTACAACAAACTCTGTTTTATCATAGCCACTATGTATGTCTCTAGCAGCTTTCTTAATCAATGTGTTAGCCTCTGAAAAACTTGAAACGGTTAACCCCTCGTCAATAAAAGGAGATTCAGACCAATTGAAAGTTATCGATTCAACTGCTACAGGATCAGAAGTCTCTTCTACCTCTTTGTCGGCTTGTTCTTTCTCATTATCATTGGTATCATTATCATTGGGAGTTGCCAATTTCTTGGCAAACTCCAACCTATCAGGCGTTTCAATTGCCCACCATACCTTTGTACGCCTATTCCATTTATATCCCATCTCTTTTAGCTCTGTTCGTGCCTCTTCGCTCGGAATACTTGCAAAAGTCAATTCTATACCGTTACCCTTAGTACCCGTTCCAACTGCGATTGATACAGCATCCACCTCATCAACTTCATTTGTTTTATATTTTTTGTTTTCTTCGGTTGTTTTTACATCTTCTGAACTTTCAATTTGTACAGCCTTAACTTCTGCTTTAGTTTGCTCCTTAGCTCTTTCTTCTTTAACGTAAACAACCTTTTCAGCAATTTCAGTTACTTCTTGAAGGCTGTAAGCTTTAATATAATCGCTCTCTAAACCTCTACTAATAGAAGTTAGAGTATAGCGTTTAAAGTTTGCACCCGTATTCTTTAGCTTTTGCATTTTCTTACCCAATCTAATAAAATCAATCCAACGATCTTGAATGTCCGTAACCTCATAGAAACAAACAGCGTTACCAAATTGAACTAAATCCCCAACAGCTATGGTCTTGCTTCCTGTTTCAACTGGTTTAATTACTGTTTTAGTTTCAGTTACTATTTTCTTAACAAGTTTGGTGCTTTCGTTAATCTTCTTTTCAATTCGATCAATTACTTTGTTAAGTTTTTGATTCATCAAACCTTTGTCATTAGACTCATAGCATGAAAACACTCCAGTTCCTTTTGCAATAATCTCGCCGTCTTTTTCAATATGCCAGCTTGAGCCTTTAGGATTACTTTGACTGAACACAGGGTATTCACTGATAACCTTTATATTTTTAGCTTCTTTGTCGTACATGCGTTTAATTTGAACGTCACAAGAACGCTTTTCATTCTCGCTACTTGCCTTATCATCTCTCATTGCTTCAAGCTTTCTAATTTTACTGTAATCAACTTTATAATCACTTTTAGTAACTTGATGACCACTCATACTAGTGCTATAAACATCGACAAGTAATACATATCCATTACATTCTGCGATACCGTCCCAGTAAGCAGGCGAGAAATAATCAGTCATAGAGTCAGATTCATCGGCCTTGTAACCGAAAACGTTCCACCCTTTTTCCTTAAGAATTCCCATCATTGCAACCTTAGTATCTTGGTTATTGTAGTAGCTCATATGTATTACCTCCGCTTTTTTTATTTTTTTAACTTAAGTAAATTATATCATGACCCATCTTCAAAACACAAACATTTATTTTATATTTTTAATAAAATAATTCTTTAATTTTCCTGTCTTTTCTACCTCCCTCATGCTCTTTAATACTCTTTCATACTCCCCTATCCAAACACAGATATTCGATAAAATAATGTTTTTACGCAAAAGAAAAAGACCCTCTAAAGGATCTTACCTTCACAAATCATATACCTCTTCACGCTCACTATTATCTAAGTAGTCATAAGCGTCTAATACCTCACTTGGCACTCTGTCGTCTCCTACGTGCATTTCAATAATAGCATCGCTTAACGTATCATAACGAATTCTAACCTTTATATAGTTACAAACAGTCCTCTGATCCTGTGATAACATAAGATGCGCTCCCCTCAGATTGTGTTTTATACTTTATTTAGCTGTGATGCTCTTTATGCCTTCACCTATCTCATGGCTGTTAGGATCAAGCTCCACATTAAACATGCCTCCTATCTCTGAACCTTCTGGAACATCGTCACCGTATAATACAAGGCCTTCATGAGCAGTAAAATAATATTCTGTTTCTCCAGTACCTTCAGCAATATCCTTTAGCTCATATTCCATTGCAACTGGTTGTTGCGCTGCTTCTAGTTCCTTTTGTAGCTGTAACACTTGAACAGTTAATTCGTTAATGCGTAAATCCTTGTCGTCCTCTCCTGTGGCTGTGCTGCAAGCTGTGAGAGTTAGGATAGATAGTAGTGCAAAGATAAGAGTTAGTTTTTTCATTGTGGTTTGACTCCTTTTATAAGCTGTATAAATAATCAGCTAATTCAGATTTAGTTTTTCTTACTTCCCATCCAAAGGGTAAAGCTAGATGATACACGTCGTTAACAGGATCGTGAAAAATCACATCTGAATTAGCAACTTCAATATCTGAATTTATATTTCTAGGTTTTTCACTTGTCCAGCAACTCCAGTTACAAAGATGAAAAAGTTCATCGCAACTAAACCTATCAACCTCTATGCTACCTCTGTCTTTAAATGTTAGTAAAGTGTTACTGCGTAAAACCTTGTTAGTCTGATAACCGAATGGAATTGAATATACTTGCACTTTCATGTTTAATACCTCATTTCTGATTTCGGATAGAATATACAGAATAGTGAATAACGAATGTATAAAGTAACGTATGATTTATATTTTCTAATAATAGAGTTATCAAAGTAGATAAATCACTTCGACTTTATTTGCTTCAACGCCTTCTGAGCGACTGTAGATGAGTTCAATATCTCAAGTATATGCTCTCTATCCAATTCTTCAGAGACTGGATAGGTATCGTTCATTACTATGTCTTCATCGATGTATGTAAACTTACCATCTATTAATTCAAATCCAATCGAAACATATGATTCAGTATAGTCTTCACCGTCATTAGTGTGCATTACGCCGAAATCAGAAAGCTCTAAAGCGATCCATATCCTTTTACCTCTACGATTGTAGTTATCTAAGACTTTATATTTCATAGGAACCACTCCTTGTGTGACCAGTATAACATGTCTTAAAACGACTGATTTATGAAGAGCGTCTAAGCAGTCAAAATCCCACCTAAAAACTTTATTTCCTTATTATAGAGACTGTCAGCTAATTGCGTTGGAGTGAGATGATTAAAATCAATGTCAACTGGTTGAATCATACCTTTACTATCTAAGCCATTTAAAATTCTTTGACTGACATCTTCAAGCACAGTTACGTTAATTTGACCATTTGCGTTAACGCTATCTAATCTAACAATTTTTGCTCCGTTTCTAAACCTACTTGTTATAAAGACCTTGTTATTATTAGCCTCTTGAAGTTCTTTAAAGATATTCACAATTTCCTGCTGTTTTTTAGTCAGTTTCATTTCAATCACTCCATTTTTTATATTTTTACTTCTAATAAAATATGCCATTTATTTAGTTATGTATTACAACCCCTAACCCTTTTGAGTTAGGACGCTCAGAGCTTAATGCGGTTTATACTCGCTCTGACGAGTTGCCAACATAGCTCTCCTTGTCGATATAAACCATATCGTTAATCTCATCAAGATGTTCAGCTTTTAGTATTTCGTAGATATCGATCCCTAGCTTTCTTTTAATATTACTTTTAGCATTAAGCACAATCATATTATCATGGTTAATGCCATCTTTCATTTGAGGTACTGAAGCTTCAGTTTTAATTTCTACTCCATTTACATTAAAGGTAACTGTTACAGTTTTAGTCATATGTATCGTCTCCTAGTGGCTCATGGCCTTGTTTTTGTTGTTTCCTTTTCCTTAATTAAATAATACCACGATACGACCTCTAACACAAGTGTTATTTTATATATTTCATAAAAGAATTTAAATTAAAATTCTCAATTCATTCAATAGTCATCTTCAAGATCTGCCTTAAGCTGCGCCAACTCTGACAACTTTTCCTCAAGTTCACCAGACCTAAACATGTTGTAAAACTTCTGCTCCTTCTCCATGCCTAGATACCTAACAAGTGCTTGATGGTTTCCATTGTAAACAAACAAAACTTCGTCATCTTCTTCAGGTTCACGACCGAATGCATGATATAGATAGTAAATGTAATCTACGCTGAATGACGGTAAAGGCTGGTTAAATAAGATCTTATGAGTTTCATTGTATAGCTTTTTCATTATAAAACCTCCTCTTTGTTGTTAGTCTATTATATGCTTGAGGATAAGGATTAATGATAATTTATTTTATATTTTTTTTTGTTTAATTCGATGGATCATTCTTTCTCTTGCTCCTACTCTCCAATCAGTTATATTTAGCTTAACGCTGCAGACCAATTGCCTCTCTTAGCTAATCCTCTAATACGTTTCATCTTAAGATTGATAACGTTCTGTTGATGCGATGATACTTTGTACAGGTTAGCTTTAAGAATGCTGTACTGCTTTAGTAAAGCTCTTTGCTGAGATGTTAGATACAATGTGAGGAGTCTCCTTTATTATTATTATGGTTTTATATATTCTATATTATACTGTGGTGTAAAACTCTCCTATACAGCAACCACGATGATCGAGTCTAGCGTTAAAGGCATGTGAGATGCGGTGTGAGCCAGTAAGTACATACTTCTGCTTAGTGTCAGGGAAACGGACTTTAAGAGTGCATGGAGATTTATTTGTAGCTAGTTTGCCTCTTATAGAGTCTTTGAGGAATGTGACATCGTATAGGTGGATTGTATCAGCATGAGCGATTATTTTGTTGTTTTGTAGGATGTCGTAAGTACCTTGCTTGTTAGTGCGGACGTGTACAGGTTGATTAGGATTGAGTGTGCGTTGTTTGTAGGGTGTTAGGTTGTTTATAGGCATTGTTAGTGGCTCCTTTTACTTTATATTTTACTTATTCGTTTCAGCTTGACGTACAACATGCTTGAACCAAATTGATTCGTGTTCTTTAATGTTCCTGAGCAATTCCTTCTCAGTGATGCCTTCGTAGTCTACGACTAAGTGGATGCCGTCATGAAGCTCCATATCATAGTGGTCAGTGTCTATGTAAGTGATTTTGTAGTAAGACCCTTCTTTAACAAGTGAATTGAATTTAGTTACCTTTGGTGCGTCTTTTAGATTTAGCATTGTGATCGTCTCCTTTTGGTTTATGCTTAAGCGTTGTACAAATTAGTTGCAAAACTCCCTGCTGCATTCTGTACTGGGAAGTATTTTTCATTGATTATACCAATTCTCCAGTCCATTCCATTTATCGTTCCTTCATAAATTCCTTTGTCAAATTCCTCTTGAATACTTTCTTTTACTTGATCAAGAATGTCTCTATGAGTTGCATCAAAGTGGCAGTTTTGAATGTTCACTGTCTTTTGCAGGCAGTCACAAATAATTTTAAATCCTTTTATAGGTTTTAGTAGCTTTACGTTAAGTCTAAGCCCACTCTTTGACTCATGAACAGTAGCCCGATATTCTTTTGTTCCCCAACCATAAGTATCTTTTATATATTTCTTAGCCTGCTTAAGAAGTTCCCTAGCTTCTTTAACACATGTAGTTCTCATAATAATAAGCTCCTTTTAGGCTGTTCACCTTTTATATTTTTATGTAAGTGCGCTGTCTACAATCTTATAAACTTTACTCTGTCGCTATGAATCGTTGCGGCTCGGCTGATGTCAGCGTCATGGCTATTGGCTGGTGATTTGAAGAGTTGCTTAATGAATAATGCTTATAAGATTGTAGGGTGATGTGGCTTGTTGTTTCGTTTCTTTAACTTAAGTAAATTATATCATGGATAGTATATATAAGTACAGTATTTTATATATTTACTAAAGGGAAATTGGTGAGAATCGTTCGACATGATGTGACACTATTAGGACGCTATGTGTTAGTATGCTATTAACTATAAATGAGGTGATGAGCTTGTTTGATCGTGATAAGGAGATTAATGAGGCATATAAGCATATCAAGAAATGGAGTAAGCGTTGGACTTCTCGTAGTGCTCGTAAGCATTACACTGGATATGCGAGTATGAAAAGACCAGCTCAAGTGACATATGACTTCATCTTAGAGCTGCCAGATAAAGAGATGAATGATAACGGTAAGATAGTTAAAGTAAGTGCAGAGGATAAACTGAATGCGATATATGAGTATATGGAGTTAAAGATAAATGAAGAGTTGAGTAAAGGTGATGAGTATAATAGTGACTTTAGTTTCTATAGGGATATTATGGAGACAATAGATAGACATTGGGAGTGTATAGATAATGAGAGACCGTGTGTAATTAATCCAGTGGGTGGGTAAAATGATTTTTTGTCTGTTGACTTTTCATATTATTACTCTCTTATTATTATAAAAGTCAACAGACAAATTTTATATATTTATTTCAATCCGGTCTCTTAAACTTATCTCTATATAGTGGTGCATCAAATTTAATCATACTGTTAGATAGTTTAAGGGCATTATCTAATCTCTCTACATGAGCTAACTTCCCCAATTTGTTAGTCATGTTTGCATCGATCTTATCTTTAACATTATGATTCAGACTATATTTAGTATGTATTCTATCTGATTGATCCAAGAGCATCTTCAACCTTTTGCGCTTAGATATAACTCTGTCTTGGTTAAAAAGTATTTCATATGACTTGTATGTATAGAGTATATTGAGATCGTCAAAAAGAATTTGGTTAACTCTTTCATAAAACTCTTTCTGTCTGCCTCTCTGAAATACTTGATGTATGGCTACGCTGGAGTTAGAAAAATCTAAGTCATAAGATGTGTCGATACCCATTTCCTCCATTACATCCTCCTGCACTCTAACTATATGCTTCTCTTCTGCCTCAGTGGCTTTCCTATGTATCATTTTAGCATGAGGAGTATCAGCGTATAGTACTGTAGTCTTGTCTCCATATACATTTATATTTTCTTGTTTGTGAGCTTTGATATCATAATTCAAATTGAAATCAGTTTCTACATTGGCAACACATACAGTGCGTGAATGGTTGTATACAATTAAGGATTGATTGACTAAGTTCTTTAAAGCCTGCTCTATATTACGCTTGAGCATGGACTTAGTTGACTCATAAAACTTCTGTATCTCAAACTCATTTATATTTTCTAGTTGTGATACTAGTCTAAGATTATATTTACCGAATGAATAATTGTCGTTGATCATGTTCAGTTCTCTGGATAGTTTGTCTTGTGACAGGTAGACCTTCTCTTCATCTGTATTGTTGCGTATGAGTAAGTCTAAGATAAGCTTCTCTATCTCTGCTATGTATTTAACTTTATTATTGTTGGCTCGTGATACAGTCTTAGGCTTTGGTGGTATGTGTATATGAGTGATAATAAACTTGTGGCCTTGTTTATCGTATGAGAAAAATCTTTCCCAGTTGATTAGCTGCGACTGTTTAGAAGTGCCTGTCTTGGTCTTCTCACTTAAAGCTTCACATAGTTCTTTGTAGTTCTTAAAGATCTGTCCAGTTGATAAGTTGCTAACGTTAATCTCCAATAGCATTCCTCCATTTATGTTAGCTTATATATTTAATTCAGATGTACTGAGTTGGTGTGCGTCTACCCTCCTTTATAATGTAAATGGTGAATGAGTATAGTGTGTGAGTAAGATATCTACTCTCTCTATTATAATGGATGACGTTGAGGAAGTCTACATTATTTTATATATTTAATAAAGATAATTTTAGTGATTGGGTTCGGAATGGCAAAGGTGAGAGAACAGAGTAAGTATAGTTAGGAGTGAGCGTGATATGTCTAGGTGATTAGGTCAGAGTATAATAAGTAGAGTGAGGAAAGAAGAGATAAAGCTAAGTAGAAAATATAAAACTGTTATAACTGTACCAGCAGATAATAGTATAACAGGTGATACAGATGAGTGGGACGTGATGAGGTTAGTGAGTAAGGTATCGAGTAGAGATAAGAAGGGTTGAGCTGCTGTGTGGTGTGGTAAGTGATATATTATGGACGGTGGTATAAGATAAGGGATGGTGTAGTGAGAGTGTAGTGAGAGAATGATTGATGTTAATATGAGAGTAGCTGGGATGGCAGATTAGAAGATATAGATAGGTGTGTGAGTAGAGTTAGATAGCGTATAGGATGTATACTATATGTAGATATAAATAGAATTATAAAAGAATATAATACAATATATAGTAGGTTAGTTAGTTGAGTAGTTAACCATTTAAGTAGATAAGATGACTTGCTCATTAATTGTTATGTTATAAGGTGCGAAGTTGGAAGAATAATGGTAATTAGTGGTATTGGATGCTGCTACTTTTAATTTTTTCGTTTACCACTCTACCGACCAAAATTGTATAATATTAGGTTAAACGCACCCCTCTCCTCACTCGGCCACGACTATTCTACTTATGATCCAGTAAGCTGCTACCCTATATCACTCCTCCACTTTAGCTATCCAACTCCCTAACACAGTACATAACTATAATTATATACGGTGTTCAGTGACATTTAATGGTATATTTATACCTTTATTTTACATTTATAACAGTTGAGCTAAGCATAGGTAGGGGGTATTTTACATCAAAAACAGGTTAATAATTGGCAGATATTTCCCTAACACTTCCACTCCCACCCTCAACTTATTTTTATATTAGCCTTATTTCACGCTACTTTTTTACTCTAACATCCGCCCCTATCCACTATTTTCATCTCCCTCCTCACACTATACCAATCTCTATTTTTCTACTTGTTTCCCCTCACATAATTACCAGTAAATATATTCCACCTACTTTTACCAATTCACTCTCCCTACTCACTCATAATTCCCTCTAATTTTCCATTTTAATCTCAACTCCCTAATCTCATCAACCTACCACTTATCCACAACTTATTAACACTTTTCTCTACTCTCACCATAAGTTATCCACAGTTTCACTCTCCGATGTTCGTCATGTCGTTCGTAAACACCCCTATTTATCTACATTTTTTGCCTGTGGATAACTTTAAAATCATCATTTTCAACTCTAAATCACCCTCAAACCCTTGGTACATCAACGGTTTACGAACGTCAAACCACTCAAATCACCCTCAAACCCTTGGTACATCAACGGTTACAACCATTTTAGCCTCATTTTACGAACTACCGATTTCGTCCATTTCTAATTTAGGAACACCCTATTTTGACCACTTTTCAATACCAAAATGCTTACATATCAACGTTTTTCGAACATTTACGAACACTAAAAGTGGTATGTAACAGAAAAACTCCATGCAATTTACCACTATCTACACTCAACAATCGTATATTTAAGGGGGCTATATTTACATCATACATATAAAACCCTCTCACAAGTCCATACACGCATATTTATATTCTCCTATACTTTCATACTACTTACACAACAAAACCCCTGAGATTCAATCCTCAGAGGCACTATCAACATATCAATCTAATTCCATCGCAAAAGCCTTTTTATCTTTCCCGTCAATCCCAAATTCAAATGTCTTTGGCAATACGCTTTGATCAGCTAACAATTCCTTTGCCCAATCTTTTAACTCTTGTTGTACTCTATAAGCTTTGTTGAATCCTTCATTATGTTTAACAGTCACAATAATCTCTACTCCAATTGGCAGCATCTCAACTGATGCTATTTTGTATTCCTTGCCCACATCTCCATACTCAACCAGTGGCAAAGGTAACATTGGATTCATATCAGCTATAAAATACACTCTGGCTCCTTGTTCATTTAGATAAAAATCTCTCATATTTAATTCCTCACTTTTAAAAATATAAATTGAAATGTATTTAGATGACCATTTATACTCGCATGTCTATGAGACTCATAAGGATGCCCAGTATCAAACGATATAGTAATTTGAATACCTAAGTATGCCTAACTACTAATCTCGCTGTAATCGTCTTGTATGAGCTTAAAACTATAAGCCAGTTTATTTATGTAATTAAAAGGGTATTTATGAATCGGTATTGAATATTAGCATAAACAGTAACTAAACTGTAAAAAGAAACTAATGGAGGTTTCAATTTGACAAACTCTACGCAAGCTATCCTCGATACTAACACGCTAACACTTCTTGATACAATCAACAATCTATCTAACTTAGGAACGCTCCCTACAATTCCCACACTATGTTTTTACTGCGGAATGACTAAGTACGATCTCTTTGAGCATTTAGATGTTTTATACGAGGCCAATGAGTTTGAGTGGATTGATGAAAATACTATAGTAAGCTTACCTAAGCCCAACTGGTACGTAAAGTGGGAGGGTAATGTAGATATATTCGGAAATAAGTAAAAGCCCCAAGATCAAGTCTCAGGGCTTAAAAATGTATGATAAATTCACTAATATCCCTATCTAAGTTTATAATGATTAATTTATGACCATGATAACATTACGTAGTCATATGGGGGGCTTATTTTACATCAAGTTCTCTATCACCTTCAGAATACGCCCTGTATGGCTATTTTATTGCAAAGGAAAAAAGACGCTCTTATGTAGAACGTCCATTGAAATATTTTGTATATCTTTCTGCTATCATTAATTTTTCATTTTCTCTCCACCAAATTAAATGACAATTAACTTTTCTACTTTTCCTATCTATAATTTCTTGATCTACATCTACCTCATAAAGTCGAATATTATTCTTTATACAATAAACTAATTTACGCTTAGATACTCCTGAACTCTTTTTAACTTCAATGGCATCGGTCACTCGACCTTTATCAGCAAATGCTATATCGAATATTACAATATGAGTTAAATCCTTATTAAAAACACAGCGATTACAAGGATGTTCTTTATGATGCTCACCTTCAATTGTACGTTTATAGGTGTCAATCTTAATCTTCTCACCATTATTCACATGATTATTATTCTCGCCTAAACATTTCGTAATACAACTATCACAGCTACTTTTATCAAAGTAAGGAAGCTGGTCGTACTCCACATATACCGGAAACTCAGTTGATGAATAATTTCCGATGAGTTTATGAGCGTTCTTGAATTGATCAACTAACTCGCAATTATTTTTGACTATCGCTTCATGAAGCCCCAATTTACTTTTAGAGTGAATCTTAGTTTCATTGGATAACGGTTTACTCGAAACTAAATCTTTATTATCCTTAATCGCTTTACATTCAGTGTGATAGAAATACTTAACCTTCTTCCCTCTTCGCTCAAAGTTATGTACATTCATATTCTCTTTATGGTCTTTAGTGCTACAATACTTACACAGAAACTTCTTATCTTTAATAATTACATCCCCTTAATTTATATTTTTATCTATGTATAACAAATGGTGAACCCTCAAACTCCACGTTTAGTATTTCTTTCAGTTTCTTGTTCAATCGGTTTCTCTTTAAATCATACTTATCTATAAACTCCGCAAGCATCCTTTTGATCTGAACTCTTTTATACTCTTTGCCTCCTAAATCAAGCACTACGTTATTCACTATGTCATTCTCTATAATCAATCCATGTTCATCTATCTGGCTTAAACAGTACTCTTCAAGCTTGCTAACATCGCATTCACTTCTTTTAGAGATTTTCTTACCTGTTTGCAAAGGATATACTCTATTAGCCTCTTCATCACCTAAACCCCTCAATAGCATCTCCCTAGACCATCCTTTCATTGAGAAGTGCTTTTCTTTGAACTCAATGGCCTTTTCTTCTCCAAATGTCATAACTTCATGAGAATAAGAGGGCAGAGCAAAGAATGATAGCTTATCTGACTTCTTTTCACTCAACACTTTTGAGACATCTTGTATGTATTCTGTTGGCATTTCACTTTTAGTTCGCTTAAATATTAATCCTAAGTAGGCAAATAACGAAACAATATCATTAACTCTCTTTATATTTTTAATACCTTTAATGTTGGCAATATGTCTAACACTGGCATAAAACAAGTACTCAACACGCTCATCGGTATAATGTTCCGCAGGTAAATTCTCTTTAGCTATGTTGTGTAGAATTGTTAAATCGCCTAAATATCTTTTGATTCTAGTGTACAACTCAGGGTACTCCTCTTGAAGGTCAATGCTCATTAAATAACGGATATTCTCATCAATTATCCTTCTTTGTTGTTTCTGCCAGTCTGTCTCTTTAATTTCAATCTTATATAGCTTCATTAGAAAATTTAAACCTTCTAATTTATTACAATTAAGAATCCGTTCAATGACTTTTCTGATTGTCCCTACTTTAAATCTACACTTTTCACTAAAGCATTTGTAGATGTATCCCTGTACTTCATCTCCGTAAAAGATGTTTGTGCTTGGATCTCCATCTTCATGAAATAAACATGAGAAGTGCTTCTCTTTTACTCCCAATAATAACCCTAAGTCCTGTTTCTTAAGATAGTCATACACTTCAGTATAAGTATAAAATACGACTGGACTTGGACTTAAAACCTTCCATAATTCCTCAAAAGCCTTATTCTTTATGAGTTTTATCATATTCAAGTTGTGGTGGTTACAAGGGAGTATATTATTTAAATCACTTGTAACCACCTGTACTTGTGTGCAGCTAAGTTTAACTTTATTATCAACAGTATCAGTGCTTTTATTTAAATTTTTATTATCAATAGTGTTAGAAGAGTAACCAATAGAAGTATCAATGTAATCATTAAGTTTGATTCTATTATTATAGTTTAAGACAATACTCTCCTTACCACCATAGAACAACCTACTGCCATCCTTACAGCTTTGATCACACTGAGGATATTGTTTATGTAGCTCATTCATTAAGCAATAGAATTGATTGTAGTTAGTAACAGGTTCATCTAATGCCAATACAACTCTAATCCTGTGATGATCGTCAGAATGGTTAAATGTTTTATATATAAACATGCCAATATTAGAGAAATCGGTAATCGCATCTTCAAGTCTATAATTATCATCAAAGTCCAAACAAATAACTTGTTGAGAAGTCCAACAATCTATTCTACGTTTAATTAAACCGTCAATTTTTTTATTTAAGTAGCCAGCCACAAAACTTTTACCTTTTGAAATCTCACTTGCCAATTCTTCTGGTGAAATGTCGGTAGGGTATTTTACAACCCTACCTGTCACCTCTCCTGCTGATTTCGGCTTAGATTTATATTCCTTTGGATCAAGCATTAATTTCAATCGCATACCTCCAAATTGCTATTTTTATTTTATATTTTTAATAATAAAAGCCTATTCTCTTAAGAATTCTCTAAGGAACGTTCTTCTATTCTCACTAACATCAGTAGCAATTCCATATCTTAAAGCTTTTAACTCACAAATCATTACACAACCCTCTGAAGCTCTTGTTATACCCGTGTAAATTAAATTCTTGCTGAGAAGGTTGTAAGATGAGTAATCAAAAGCAAAAAGAACATGCTTAATCGTACTCCCTTGACTCTTATGACATGTAATTGCGTATGCTAAATCAACTTTCCTAAAATCCTCCTCAGTATATTTTATGATTTCATCTATATCTTCAAATTTTATATGTATAAGTAGTTGTTCTTTTGTAACATCCTCACTCTTAACACCCTTAGTTATTCCTTTAATGACTCCCAATGTCCCATTGAAAATTCTCATCATGCCTTTTTCACCCTTGTACTTATTCATGTTGCCATGCTGGATAACCTTATCCCCTGCATAGAAGTGAGTATTAAACCTTTTATACGATGTTCCTATCCTCGGATTATAAATGGCTTGCAAGGCAGTATTAAGTGAATCTACGGCTAAATCTCCACCACTTTTCCTTCCAGTTATAATTTGAAACTCAAATAAATCCTTATTTTTGAACTTTTCAGCCACTTGGATAACTAAATCCTGAATGGATTCCTTTCTTTCTTGAGGAAATACCACAAAATCTTTTAATTCTCCAAAAATCTTTCTATCATGTGATCCACTGTTAATAATTTGCTTACCTTCTCTAACCTCATTAGCTGCAACTAAAATGCCTGATTTTTTAGCTTGACGCTGAACTTTAGTAAGCTCAATACGTGGAATTAATTCGGCTTCTGTTAAATCTCTGAAAACCGCTCCTACTCCAATTCCAGCCAATTGACCAGAGTCTCCAAGAATAATAAGCTTAGAGCCACTCTGTACTGCTCGTACAACGGCATAGAACAAATGACTGTTAATCATACTCGTTTCATCAATAACTATAATGTGGTACGGCATAGGATCTTCAGAATTGTACTTGAAACCAGTAGAATCCCAACCTAGAAGCCTATGAATAGTGCTTGCGTTAAGCCCGTGTTTTTCCATAACTTTTGCTGCTTTTCCTGATAATGCACACGCTGCATGAGTATAGTTATTCATTACTCCAAGAATTCCTTTTAGCGTGGCCGTCTTACCAACGCCACCTTTCCCATTAATGATTAACACATTATGCTTAATTGCTAGGTTAATAGCTGTAAGCTGTTCATCTGTGAATGAAAATCCTTGCTCACTTTCCACAATTGCAATCTTTTCAGTAGCATTTTTAATTTTAATATTAGACTCTTCTTTTAGTAATCTAAGTAGCTTATGTTTTATATTTTTCTCAGTTTCATATGTACTTAATAATGCGAGCCTTTCTCCATCTGAATAGATTGACTCATCTAAATCAAGCATTTCATTTTCAATTGTAGCTCTGTCAATTTGCAGAAGCTCTCTCATGCTCTCAATTAAAGTAAACCTCTGAGTCCAGCAATTACCTGAATCCTCTTCTTGTCTTAGTAAATATGCCAATGCAGCCATTATGCGATTTCGACCTTTTTTATCATCACCTCTATTTAGAGCAAATTTATCAACGGTTTTAAAACCAAAGCTACCCACACTGCACAGGCTGTAAATGTTATTATTTATCTTCTGGATAACTATTTGTGGACTACCAAAGTGATCAACAAGCTTCTTCATCTGAGGGAATGTTATCTGCAAGTCTTGAAGTTCGGCTATTGCCTCGATGATTTCTAAATTACCTAAAAGTTTTTCTTTAATTTTTATGTATGTTTTCTTTCCGATCCCTTTAACATTTTCATAATCAAATTTATCCTCCTGAATTAAATCTAACACTTTTTCATTTGGATAGTGATTAATAATGGCTTTGTAAAAACTCTCTGCTAATAGCGCCTTCATATAAACCTGTTGCTCAGTAACTGTGCTGGGACGATCTTGTTTTACTGAAACAAAATTCCACCCTTTTCCATACTTTTTATCTTCTTTACTTTGAATTTCAATTTCGTACTCTGCTCCCTCAATCAATTGAAAAGTAACTCCTGAAACTACAAAGTTTCCATAACTATTCAGTTCAATGCCTGAGTTTTTCTCAACAGGGTAAAAGCCGTATACTCCAAAAGTGTCATTGTAATGTATTTCCTTACTTACTTCTGCTTTAAGACTGAATGTTTCTTCTGTCATATATTTAAAACCATCTCCCTTTAATTAATTTTATATTTTTAATCACAAACTCTGAAAACCTGCACCTCAAATACTCTCCTCCCCATTTATTAGGTTATCTATATTTTACCACCACAAAAATTAAAGTCAATTATTTTTTTATATTTTTAATAATAGATTTATGTAAGAAGAGCTTTCGTTAATTTTCAAGCCCTCCATTTATCAAGATCTTCTTCATCAGCAATCACAGTGTAGCCCTTTTGCTTATTATCACTTTTCTGCAGCCAGTCTTCATCAATTAACTTTTGCATCAAATCTATTACAGATGATCTTCTAATCTTTAATTTCTCTTGTATTAAAGAAACCTTAGCCTCCCCACTTGTAGCAATTATCTTCTTTGCTTGATCGAGTTTTGAAACTTCGCTATTTACATTACTTATTTCTGAAGTGGTCGCTTTACCTGAAACAATTTGCTTTCTTATATTAGTGATGATTCGCTCCGTTTCATTTTCATTAAGACTTATAATCGCACCTTGAAACTGCTCGTATCCCATTTCTCCTTCTCTTTTCATCACTCCATGACCCATGCCTAATAAATGATAAGGAACGCCTTCACCAAATACTGTTTTATAACTTGAGTTATTATCCAACCTAAAGCTGATCTTGCTAGGTAATGACGCTTTAATAACACCATCAATAATCTTCGCATCTGGCCTTTGTGTTGCAATAACCATATGGATACCTGCAGCACGACCCATTTGAGCAATGTTTTGTATTTTATCATTCAAGTTACTTACACTCGCCTTTAGATCAGCGTACTCATCTACAATTAAGACGATATACGGCATATCGAAGCCTTTTTCTCTATATTGTTTAATGTTTTTACAGCTTTTACTCTTTAACTGCTTATAGCGTTCCTTCATCTCTCTGATCAGACTTATTAAATAATTCTCAGCCAGATCCATGTCCGTTATTATATTTTTTACTTGTGGGAAGCCTTCGTAATGTATAAACTCAACCATTTTGGGATCAATTATATTCACCTGCAGGTCTTTTTTATCTTTAATAAGGAGCAATGTTGTTAGAAACTGATTCAACCACTCACTCTTACCTCCCCCTGTTTGCCCAGCAACAAGCAGATGCTTCATCCTCGTTAAACAATCGATAATCGAATTACCTTTAGGATCTACACCTGCACAGAAAGGTAGAATATAATCATCATTATTTATAATGTCACTTCCTAAAAGGATATTCTTGAGGTAAATAGGAGTTCTATTGACTAATGGCATTAGAATAGATACCGTATTAGCCTCTTCCCCTTGCTCAATAGACAACCCTTTAACACCTAATACGCTTTGCATGTTTTCTTTTATATTTTTATGAATGATAGTGGTTAATGAAATGTCTCTCGGCAACTTTATAACGGTCTCATGGAACAAACTTCCGTTAAATGAGCTTAAAACCTGTATTTTATTAAGTTTATCAAACACTTTCACATCTACCAAAGCCTGTTTTATAGCCTTAGTTAGCTCTTTTGAGTTGTCTTCTACTTCAACCTCTTCTGTTTCAAGAAGCTCAATTAGAGAGTTGGGAGGTGTGTTAGACAAGCACATATCATTTCTGCTAACGAGGTTGTCGATGACAGGGCGTTCTACATCAAATAGACCTATTATATCCCCCTGCGACAAATGCTGTTTAAAAGGACGATATGGAGCTTGTGTGAGGTGCATTGAATTTAGGTAGGAATATTGGGATAGGATGGACTGGATGTAATTACTAATGAGTTTTTCTTTGTTTTCGTCCACTCTTAGGAAGTAAAAGTCTAAATTGAACGTGTAACGCTCATCAAATATTAAAGATTGCATTCTAGAATTTGCTGCCGAAGGTATAATTATTGGATCAGATGAGAAGAAGTTCTTAAATTGCTTTGTCAATTTTGGGGTATTAGGCTGCAAAAGCTCTTTATACTCCTCAATAACTTTATTGCGCCAACCAAAGTCTTTTTGAAGTGTTAATTTAATAACAATTTCTTCTTGAAAAGTAAGATAGTCTTGTAGGCTCTGAAATGCCCCGTAGATCAATTTGAAGTTAAAGGGGTATAAATACCCTCGATCAACCTTAACGCTTCGACATGGACGATATGAGAGGTCAGGAAGGGATTCAAGTGTTAAATTTAATTCTAGGACAGGTTTTGAAATGTAATGGTCAATCTCTGCCCTAGAGATGAGAGTATAATATTTAATATTGGTCATTTCAATAACTTCTTCATTAATTGAGCTTTGAAAATCATTCCAGTCAAATTTATAGGTATAATATTTACGTGAGAACAAGATTATTTCCTCCTAAAACTCAGTCTTTTTAATGGATTAATCTTATTAAACGAATACATTCTAACTAGCTTACCAAACATATCTATTACAGTTGATTTATCTTCATCCATATATCTCCTAAGAAACATCGGTGGATTTCCTAGTCTGCTCAAACCTCCAATGATAACCATGAATTTAAGCAACAGTCCCCAACCGTCTACAACATCCTTAGTAGCGAACATAAACAATCCAATCATTGAAATGAAGAATGCATAAACAATTTGAACACCTGCGATTTTCTGGATTCCTTGCAACCACTGTCTGAATAAATGTTTAGTACCATCAAATACACTGGCCGATAATGCAAAAGGTGTAATTGAAGTCAAAGCTAATAAATCAAACCATCTGCGCCCATTTTGGAGTAAGACAGGTATTAGCATTGCTATAATTAACACATCAAATCCAACCAACGCCAGAGAATCTAGCCCACTCAATTGTGTCTTTGATAACACTGTATCTGGATCTATTTTGTAAGCTCCAAGACTTGAGATAGCCTTTGTTATCTGATTAAGTAAAGTAAATCCCTTCTCCAATAGAAACGGTGCAAAACCCATTCCAACAACTGCAAATACATAACGTTGAATCACTTTTGCAAAAGGAGTATGCTTCTTACCGACTATTTGTTTGATTGCATTGAAAATTGTTAAGCTAGTGAATACGCCTACAGATAAAAAAGTAAAATTCATCATATTAGTCTTAAAGAATTCGGATGTAAAAAAGAATGTAGGTGTCTGCAAGACAACATTAGTTATCGCTTCATAACACCACGAAAGTAATTTTAGGCTGTAATATGTGGTTTCTTCTCTTAGGTTGTTATAAACATCGATTATTTTTATAATCACTGATCCAATCTCATTCCATAATTCCATTGCCTTATTAAAATTTTCATTAAATGATAAGCCATCTGCTGTGCCACTGTGAGCATAAGGATTATTCATTACATTTCCTTTTTCCCATAAGCGCTCAGAGAGAGTTTTAGCTGAAGCCTTTGATGGAATTGCAAAGATTGATAATACTGCAAATGGAATACTTACCTTTTTTATTAAGCCTACATAGGAAGTTGAAAGTTTGTTGAGCTTCCTAATAAGAGGTTCGCTAGGTTCACAATTATCCAAACGATACTCGGAATGGCGAGAATTTGTGTTATCCCCTTTATGCTGTTTGAAGCAGTTTCCATTGCTTTCTCCGATTCCCTTCTCTTTGGATGGAAGTAGTACAGTCTGGTTGCAATTAACCAAACTACTCCCACCCCTAGCCCTAACATTGACAGAAATTGAGTGACTTCGATTACCACTTGTGCTGTTTCCACTTGAGTTGGCAACCCTGTTACGGTTGATGCATGAACTGCTTTTGTTGGCTGTAGGAAGGATAAGATTCCGATCTGAGTTGTCATCACTCCTAACATTAAATTTGATTTCACCTCCTCTCTCTTGTCGCTTGGTAAAAAATCTGCCTCTTTGTCTACTTCTCCTACCAAGAATGTACTACTCGGCTTCTTGTAATCTATGGAACTCTTCAAGTTCTTTCCTTGCATCTTCACTACTAATGTCATTTTTCTTACCTCCTCTTGATGTAGATACAGGTTTATCCTTATTTTTTCTCCATTCAAAATTGTGGTACTTTGAAACGCCCCATATTATAGAAGTTGAGCATCCAAATAATCCAGCTACTTTACATGCTGCAAACACTAATGAACCTGCTGTAATTGCTACCATCACTTTTCCTCCTCCCAATAGAAACATTTAGATATTGGTGGGTAATTTAAGACACCCCATATTAAAATGAACTTATCCATAGTCGGTTGGCTTTTGTTTTTAAAAATTGTACTCAAGGTGCTAACAGGTAAGTTGGTTAATTTGCTAATTTCGGTTAATCCAAGACCCTCTTCTTTGAAAATCTCAGAAAAATTATTTCTTAGTTTTCCTTTAACATCAGATTGATTAGTTAATGGATTGACTAAGCCTTGAAACTCTTCGACCTGTTTTGTGACTGCGCTGATAACAAATTGCTCTAAAGCCATTCTCTTGTCTTCGTTTTGCATTCGCTTCCTTGCATTTGAGTATTCAATAACCGACTTAATATCGTTAAATAATTCTGAAGGTATTTCAATTTCAACTTTTACCATGTATGACACCTCATTTTCTGTACATGCTATACCTAAGATATTAATTTGAGGTGAACAGTATGATATTTAGGCAAGGCGATAGATTAGATCAGCTTATCAATGAGATTATAGATAAAGGATCAAACAACAAAGGAGATAAGAAAAAATGAAACTTCCTATAATAAGACCGTTCGGTGGTTGGGACTTCCCAAGATATAAATGGGAAGATAAATTAGAAATGACCGATGATTATACAATCAACAAAACAGGATTGAGCAGAAAACAACTACAAAAAGTTTTGGATATATTGAGCGAAAACGGTGTGATTGATTAACAAGCATTTCATTTCACTAAAAATATAAATCAGATTTGCATTAATGTTGTTCCAATCGATATTCGACAATGATGATAAGAAATCATTAATTGAAGGTTTCTTGGCAATTAATTCATTCATGTGTTGGATATCGTTTATATAGATTGAGGGGTCAACAAAAGACCCTTCTTTTTTCAGTCCGAAGTGGAGATGCGCTCCTGTTGAAAAGCCCGTATTTCCTGAATAACCCAACAAGTCTCCTTGCTCTACTCTTTGTCCCTCCTGTACTGTAATTTTGCTCAAATGACCGTATATCGCTGTACAACCATCCTCCCATTTTACAAACACACCCTTTCCTAAGTTTTGATTTCCATAGTCCACTGTCTTCTCTATGATCCCTTGCTTTATTGATGGAATTTGAGTTCCGTTCTCCATTGAAAAATCGATTCCCGTATGAGGTTTCTGACGAAAACTTTCCTGATCTCCAAACCTTGAAGTTATTGACCACACGCTATCACTCCTATATTAGAAAAATTTTAGACTGAATCTATAAGATACATGTAAAAACAGCTAAATTAAGTGATTTCTTAGTTCCCACAAGCGGAACTTTGCAGGGAACCACGTTTGGGAACTAAGAAAAAGTAGTTCGGAACTTGGTGGGAACTTTGAAATTAGTATATTTACATATCAAAGTGACGGATTGAACCAAGGACTGCTTAACGGACTTGAGATTTTTACTTTAACCACTTTTCTTTTGAAGCTTGTTGCAACAGTCTGATTATCTGCTTCTAATTTAGTTGGGATTGCCAATCCTTTCGTTGCTAATTTCTTTCCTTCTGCTGTAAGATAAATTTTGATGTTTTTCATAATAAACTCTCCCTTTTGGTTTTGGATTTTTGTGGATACATGCGGATACTTGTAAATCATCTTTTGTATTGGCTCAATATCTCTGTATAACTCCTCTTTTTAGCTTTCTTTTTAGATGAAACTGGCATAATACCCGTAGCAATCTTTATATTTTCTAAATCATGATTAACTTCGTCTAATAGCGGCTGTTTAGATTCGATTAAACGATTAATTTGATGAAGTCTTTGATGATTAAAGCTAAGTCCGGTCAAAATAGTAGTGATTTTTTGAGTCTTATGAGGATAATACCCTTCAAATAATGCTAATGGCTTAGATGAAAAGCTATCTAAGCTATCAATTAGTGATGTAGACTCGATAAGCTGATCATTACCAGTAACGATTAACCCAACCTTTTGAAGATTATCGAATTTTATATCTGAGTAAATACCGTTATTCCATGAGTTTTTAATGGCCTCATTTAACCACTGCACTGAGAATTCTTCATTTACTAACTGAATATCGCCTATTGTTGCAAAACCAGTTGTCATAAATAATGATTTAAGGTCTTTAGAGTCGAGATTTGTGTAAGTTGATTTGTTAGATGTTGTATCAACAAGATATTTGAGTTGACTGATGAACTTCTGATTAATACTTTTGTAGGCGTTAGTCTTATGCCCAACTCCATGAATTGCTCTATTCTCAATAGGCAAGACACAGCAATCTAACTCATTAATGTCCTTAAGAGCATTAAAAGTATTAATCTGACTTACTAAAAATTCGTTCTCATCCGGTAAGATGGGGCAAGCTACAATTGCTTTATCTAGTAGCTCGTTGCTCAGAAGATCAATTAATACTGGACTGATGCCACTCCCCGAACCCCCACCAGTTGAGAACACTACAAAGATTACTTCTATAGAAGGTTTATCTAATCGCTGCTGAACAAAGTTGATGCAATTCTCCCAGTTGGACTCCATTAAAGACGTAGCTAAGTCTCTGTCCTTTCCCACTCCTTCTGATCCAAATAAACAAAGACGGTCATCTTCATCAATGTGGTTACATGCATTTAAATCTTTTGATGAGTAGTTAATTGCAATAGAAGGAAATCCACTCACTTTTGCTAAATCAGATATATTCGCTCCTGCCTGCCCTACACCTATAAAACCATACATTTACTCAACCTCCTCTTTTAATGACTCTCCTAACGCTCTCTGACCGTACTCAGTGATGTAAACACATTGTTCTTTTGATTGATGAATAACTTCAATAAATTGTTTTGCGCTTAGAGTCAGTAAGTTTTTTCTTGTTAATGCCTGCGTAAAGCTTAAAGCTTCTTTTATTACTCCTCTTCTTATTGCTTTAAACTTTGCATCAGCTTCGTTCTCCATCAAATATCCGAGCATAAGCAATTCATCATTATTAGTGTGTTTAACCAAATCGCTGAAAATGTTCATCCTCTCTTCTCCTTTCGTAAGTATCTGTAGGAATCCACCTGTATCCATTTGAATCTGTAAAGATTTTTGTAAATCCGTGTGGATTCTTGTGGATTTCTTTAGGCTTAATATAGATATATACATGATGCTTGCCTATGTTTACTGAGATTCGAAATTTATTTCGAGATGTCGAAGAATATCTTTTATTAAAAATATAAAATAAATATAGACAAGTTTTAGAGAAGGTGTTATATTTAATTCACACCCCACCAAGGTTGCTTGAAACAAAATGATGGAAGATAAATATAAAAATATAAAATAAAAAGGGAGGAAATGAGAGCTTAAACGAATAAGAAGCGATTCTTGCTAGTTACACATAGCTTTTGTGAATACATATTGAATAAAATTAAAAATATAAAAGGAGTTAATACATATTTGAGAAAACTGAACAAGGGTAAATTTAGAATTGAAGAGGTGATTGCATATTTAGAGGAAAAGATTATTGAGGGTTCTTCAACACAGATTCAAGATGAATGGTATGCAGATTATACATCAAGCGGAAAGTTCACAAGAGATAAAGTGCTGAGAGGACTCCTTGATGAAATGCATCAATTTTATAACGGGGAGGTTGCTTATTGAAAAGTATTCAAGTAGAGATCGATGAGTTTGTAGAGGAAAATGACTTATATACACAAGGGTATAGTAGCGTGTTTAGTGATAAGGATGGACATCCAGCCAAAGTAATGGTCAAAGTTAACGGTGAGTTAGATGTTGAAAGGCAATACTTTGTTAATAATACATATAACAGGCTAAAATTTGTTGATAATGAATGGCATTTTTTAAGATTTGATGATATTAAGCGTGACCACGATCCTTTCTACTCGGATACTGATGTTAACAAAGTTTACTCAGAAATTGTCATGAAATTAGACTATGAGCTTAAGTATGCAAAAGACCGAGTTGCATTGGTATCAACCCTAGTTGATGGTTGTAGTGATTGGATTTATAATTTGCTTTCAGACACTCGTATTATTGCAAAGGAGCATAAAAAGAAAAACAGTTTCTTAGCTGAGGATCAAAAGCCAGATAGTACATTTGCATTAGTCGTTGATTATATAAGTCATGCAAAATACATTGACGAAGAGCATGAAAAAAGTATATTGCTTGCAAAAGAAAAAGTAAAAAAAGAAAGCAAAAATATAAATATTTTGATCGAAGATGAAATCAACACCATTGCATCTCAAATTCAAGATTGGAATAGATACTCGGTTCGTGAAGACTTGAAGCGTAAGGGTAAAGATAACCTACAAGTCGGTAAAGACAGTCGTGTGGAATGGGTCGGTCATCTTGAACAATTAGAAGAAGACAAAAACTTTAAGAACCGTCTAATTAGAACTGAGGAAATTGTACACAGAGAGCAAAAGAAACGTAAACACTTTGCTTTTGAGAATCCTGATCCTGAATACTGGAAACATTTCTTTCCTAGTGAAAGAAAAGCTCTTATACCTTGGTTAGATGAAGATATACATAATGAGGAAAAGAATAAGTCTGTATTAGGCAGGAAGTTCCGTGAAGAAACGTATGATACAGCTAAAGAAACAGTTGATATGTATGCTAAAAAGCTTGGATACGGCATTAAAGACAGCGCTAAACGTAAGAAGTATCAAGAGCAGCTTATTAGAGATATTGGCCGCAAACAATATTCGTTAATTAAACGGACTTATAATGATTTAAAATATGATTTGAAGAATACAAGAGATTCATTAACTTGCGTGTTTGAGTTCAAAGGTTCTAATACTACTCACTACTCTTTATCAGAAGACACATGGTATGAGGATGAGAATGGTGAAGGTGTAGAACTTTCCAAGAACCATGTTACTTTAGATAATCCGAATACATATAAAGGTATCCTGCTAGAGTATAAGAACTTAAAGAAAAAATACGATGATAAATTTACAAGTGAGTTTTGGGCTTTACTAAGAGTATTTGAAGATGTTTATAGCAAAACGGAATTTACTGAGGAAGAGAAATTTGTGACCGGCTTACTAATTAATGATTACACTCAGACAGAAATAAGAGACTTTTTAGACACGTCTCCCCTACTATCTTCAATTGGAAGACAGCGTTTATCGAATATGATTAACAAGTCGATTCCAAATAAGTTAATGAACACTTACTTAGATTCAGTTGATGAATGGATTTATACATATAAATTAAAAGGAAAATATAAGAGATGCAAAAGATGTGAAGAAATTAAATTGATCAGCAATGACAGGTATTTTAGTGTTAAAAAAGACGCTAAAGATGGCTTTAAAACAGTTTGCAAAAAATGCTTAAATAAGCAAACTGTACAAAAAGCGTGAAAAAATGGTGTTTTAAAGCATATTATATGAAAGGTACATTTTATTTAAAAATATAAAATAAAAACAACCTCTCAAAAACTAATTTATGAGATAAAAGGAGAATGATTATATATGGCTACAACAAAAAAGGAAATTGCAGCAGAACTACGTGAGGTATTAGCAACAACAGGCTTGGAACTTAACAAAGGTGAGTCACAAACAGTCGTAAATTCAGTTTTCGACATTGTAACTGCTAAGATCAGTCAAGGTGAAAAGGTTCAAGTTTCAGGCTTAGGTGGATTTGAAGTAAATGATACTAAAGCCCGAAAAGGCAGAAATCCGCAGTCCGGAGAAGAAATTGAAATTGCAGCAAGTAAGCGTATTTCATATAAACCAGCCAAACCTCTTAAGGATGCTGTCAAAGCTTTAGTTTGATAGTAAAAATATAAACTTAATACATAAAAATGAATACTATATACACTCTCCCCTATCGATTCGAAGGCTTGCGTTTATATGCGGGCTATTGATGTAGATGAGACGGGGGATAAAATTTACACCATTGGGAGGCAAGGGTCATGCCCGAGTCCAAATATTCCATTTATGGGCGCTTATTTAGCAAGTCTATTTAAGCGTGTGTTGTCTTTTGGCGTTTCACCGCCATTAAGCGTGAGCGATATAATTGGCGTTTCGCTGCCATAAAAGCGAGCTTTAAAATTGTCTTACTGGTGTGCTAGACAATAAAGACGCAGACTATAAAATTATAAAATACCGTTAATTCGGCAATTGCAACAAGCAAGACATGTCATTAGATTCCTCGTTGAGAGGTCGCAATATCAAGCCGTAAGGGCAACTGATTTTAATCAACAAGGCGTAAGGCCAAATCGGTGCGGTTCATACGTATCGTGTGAGTTGCATCCTACAAAGTAAACACTAGTGATCAAGCTCAGATTCCTTACGAGGACTGAGCTACTTTGTACCGAAGACTCGTTTCACTATAGGAATGCGTCAATTAGCTAATTCTCATGAAACCTTAATTCGTGCGATGAGGCTTATCTAGTCATAAACATTATGACACCGGAAGTGTAATAACCACTTCATTTTCTATTAATAATTGCGGTGATGTCGCTTCGGCGCTCACTTAGGAGGAGTGGATGCGTCTGCTCCTCTTTTAATATTGTTTATGAGGGTTTCGTATAGTGGAAGTACAGTGGATTCCAAACCCATTAGCAGGCGTTCGATTCGTCTAGCCCTTGCCATGCTTCGCTACCCAAGTGGCTTAAGGGAACGGATTGCAAACCCGTTAATCACCAGTTCAAATCTGGTGCGAAGCTTTTAATATTGTTCATGAGGCTTTAATTGAGATAAAAGGAGAGAATGCATGAAGGCATTTATTTTGGACACTAATATTCTACTTTCAGATCCGAATGCTATAAATGCTTTCGGTGAAAATACGGTAATTATCCCTACTGTAGTTCTACAAGAATTAGACAGGAAGAAGAAACAAATGGATGAGATTGGCTTCAATGCTAGGCAAGTGGCTCGTAACTTAGAGATATTGCGCCAAAAAGGAAAGCTTAACGAATATGTTGATTTAGAGAATGGTGGACGGTTAAAAGTTATTGAACCTCCCTCCTCTTCGTCTGTTTATAGTAACTTTCTCGATAAAGAAGCTGATTCAAAGATTGTGGCTACTGCTAAAAGCTATAGAGACTCTTCCCCTTTTGAAGTAGTATTGGTTTCAAAAGATGTAAACGTTCGTATTAAAGCTGACGCTTCTGGTGTCCCTGCTGAAGATTATGAACATGATAAAGTTGTTAATTCCAAAGAAGAACATTACACAGGAATGAATATTTATGAGACTAATGCTGGTGAGATAGCTAAGTTTGTGAAATATGGAACAACTACTTTTAGCAGTGAACATGCGCTACCAAATGAATTTACAGTATTTAAAAATGGCTCACAGGAAGAATTGGGAATTGAAAGAGACGGTACAATCAAGCCTTTGTATAATTATAACTCTGTTGACCCTGTTTTCGGCTTACAGGCAAAGAACGTAGAACAACAAATGGCTTTAGAACTGCTTTTAGATGATAATATTCCACTAGTCACACTCACAGGAAAAGCAGGTACGGGTAAGACGCTTTTAAGTTTAGCTGCAGGGTTAAAGAAAAGTTTAGATGATGGTGTTTATAGAAAAGTAATTGTATCAAGACCAGTCGTTCCAATGGGAAAAGATATTGGCTATTTACCGGGTGAAAAAGAAGAAAAACTTAGACCTTGGATGCAACCAATATACGACAATCTTGAATATTTATTCGATTGTAATAGCGATGAAGAACTAGCTAAAGCAATGACAGGCTATGAAGATATGATCGAAGTTGAGGCTCTAACCTATATTCGTGGTCGCAGTATTCCTGAGCAGTTCTTTATTATTGATGAAGCTCAAAACTTAACCAAGCATGAGGTTAAAACGATCATCACTCGTGCAGGCGAAGGAACAAAGATTGTGCTTGTAGGAGATGTTAATCAAATTGATCACCCTTACTTAGATCAATTTTCGAATGGACTTACATACGTTATCGAGAAAATGAAACAACTTAAAGAGACAGGACATGTTTCTTTAACTAAAGGTGAACGTTCTAACTTGGCGCAATTGGCAGCTGATTTATTAAATTAATAGATACATTATTAAAAATATAAAATATAGATGAGATAAAAGGAGAGTTTTAATGGGCAAAAAAGCTGCGAGTAAAAAGGTGAATACTACTACTTTGAAAGGTCTTCTTAGCTTAGAAGATATGACTGTAATCGAGAACATCAATGATGAGGATACCCCATTTAGCTTAATCGATATCCTAAATGAGTACGCTGGTAAGGATGTTTCTATTACTATTAAAGAAGAAAACCCGCTTCCAACTAAGGACATGGATTAATTGCCTATGGGAGTAAACTTGAACCGGAAACCCGATGAATCATTAACAGACTATCAAATTCGTCTATATATGAATTTAGACAACTACGGTATCGATACACATAAAGCAACTGAGCTACTTAACAAAGATGCTGGTCAAACCTTTAGCGAATCAAAATGGCGTAAGGATTATGATCAGTATAAGCGCTGGAATGAATACATAGTTAGTAAGAATCTTGATGAAGAAGTTATGGCTAAATACGAAGAATCTAAATTACAAGCTGAGATTTCTAAAGTTCAAAACGCTGATCAAAAACGTGAGTACCGTAAGATGATTAGACATGAATCTAGATTCCAAGCAATAAAAAATGAATTAACAGAGTCTATTGCTGAACTTAAAAAGCATAAGCAAATTATACATAGCCTTCCCTCCGCTACATCTAGATCAACTAAAGAAGGACTTGTTTTATTTTCTGATTGGCATTATGGAATGGTTGTTGAAAGTCGCTTTAACACTTTTAACCAAGAAGTATTCACTAAGCGTGTAGAGAAACTTACTGCAAAGACAATTGAGTATGGAAAACAAAACAACATCCGTAAGCTACATGTAGCGCAGCTTGGAGATTTGTTGAGTGGAATTTTGCACGTTAGTACTCGTGTTCAATCTAATGAAGATATTATCAAGCAAGTAACTTATGTAACTGAAGTTCTTTCAGAAATTCTAGCTAAATTCGCTTCAGAATTTGAAGAAGTTACTCTATATAATGTTATCGGTAATCATGGTCGTACAATCTCTAACAAAAACGATGTTGGAATGAAAGAAAACTTTGAATATCTTATTCCTTGGTATATTCAAGCACGTCTGTCACATGTCTCTAATTTAGAAATTATTCAAGATGAAGACGGCCTAATTGAAGCAAGAATCATGGGTGAACATGTTGTTTTTGTTCACGGTAACTTTGATACAGTTGCTAATAGCGCTAAGGCAATCCCTCAAATGCTAGGTGTAACGCCAGCACATTTGTTCATGGGGCATATCCATCATAACGTTGAGAAAGAACACGGTACAATGACCGTAACTGTTAATTCGTCTTTAATTGGCGTAGATGATCATGCTATTTCAAAGCGTCTCTATTCTAAGCCTGCTCAAAAGATGATTATTTTTGATGAACACGAAGGTGCAGAAAATACATACTTAATTAAATTACATAACGTGGGATGATGATACGTCATCCTCTCCCCTCCCCTTGGAGGTTTTATTTTAATGGATATTAATTATGAAGATATCAATTTCTTAATGATTGACGAACGCATAGAGACACCTAAAGAAATAGTTGAAGACTTTATGGAAATTATCAAAACAATCAAAGATGATGACGAAGAAACATTACGTCATATCCTTGTTGATTTCTTTGATGAGGTTTCAGCTTGGAATCAAAAAGATATGTGGATTCAACTTACTAAAATGTGTATGGGCAATGTCGCTGCTTTAGAAACTGAAGGCATTGATTCAGTTCATGATTACTATGACGAAGAAATTGAAGAAGATGAGTAACAAATAAACTAAAAAGGATTTGATCATATGAGAGGCAATGGGTTTCTAGGCAGCGAAAGCCTACAGACCAGTGTAGCCAATCAAGAAATTCTACCTCCCTCCCCTTCTAATTGGACTTATCGTAGACGCTTTAACAAGTTGAGCTTGATGAACGATCAAGACTGCACACTTGTGATTAACAATCAAAAAGGCATCTTTCTAAGAGAAGGTCAGGGATTTAATGTTGAGCAATCTGACACTCCAGTATCTTCTCTTAAAATCGTAGAAGATGGCATTACCTTCAACTGGATAGGTGGTTGGTAATGAGCTTCTTTATGAATAAACCAGTTAAGAAGTTAGAGCTAAAAGATGAAGTCTTAACTAAAGAACAACTACAAGCAATTATTGCAGAATTAGTTCACACAGATGAACAGTTAAAAGCTTTGTTTTCAGAGATGCTAGAGTCTGAGGAAATGTTAACTACAACTAATGGGATGGTTAATGAGCTTAAAGATAAGACAAGTAGGATGCATCGAGTTTCAATGTCGGGCGATTACAATGATTTGCTTAACTTGCCTACAATTAAAGAGCCTCCTAAGAAGACAAGTGACCTAGAGAATGATAAGAAGTATGCTACAACTGCAGAAGTTGATTTAGCGGTTAAATTAGGTTTAGAGCCACTAACTGGACAATTAAAGAAGTTGTTACCGGGATTAAAGATATAAAAGTTGCATTTTAACGAGAAGTATTTCAGAGAGACTGAGCTTATCGGTCTCTTTAATAATACCTCTTACACAAATAAATTAGAGATGAGGTGTTAAATGGAGAACAAGACATGTATTAGATGCTTGAAACCTAAAAATCCAACCATAGGGTTTTATTTGGCAAGCAACACTAAGATGTTTGCTGATGGAAGAACTCCCGTTTGCAAAGATTGTATCAAAGAAAGAATGCTGACAGATAATCTAGAAGATAAATACGAAGTATTAAGAATTATAGATAAGCCTTTTATGACTGATTTATGGAAAATCGCTGTTGATTCTGATGTAGCCACAGTTGGTAAATACTTCTCCTTAATAGGCAAGGTCGATACCAGAGACCTGACTTGGAAACATAGCATTCTCGATGTTAAAGCTGAATTAGGAAAAGATGACTCGTCTAAGAACCTCATTGATAAATGGGGCGAAGGATTTACCGCAGAAGAGTACCGTTCTTTTGAAAAGAAATACCAACTCCTTATTAATAACTACTCCGAAAAAACCGCAATGCACACTGAAGCTCTTTTCACCTATATTCGTTACAAAGTTAAAGCAGAGTTAGCCACGGCTAGAGGTGAAGTCAAGGAAGCTAAAGAATGGGGAGCTTTATCCGAGAAAGCTGCAACTGCTGCTAAGATTAACCCTTCTCAGTTTTCTAAAGCAGATTTATCTGATGGTCTCGATTCAGTTGGTCAGATAGTAAGAGCTACGGAACAGCATGAAGATATCATCCCCATCCTCCCTCAATTTAAATCCAGACCACAAGATAAGGTCGACTTTAACCTATGGTGTTATATCAATTACGTTAGAGATTTGCAAGGACTCCCACTAGTTGAATACGAAGACGTTTACGCATTTTATGACCAGCGTAAGAAAGAATATGCACAAAATAACTCTGATGTTGATGAGAGTGAATTATAATGAGTTTTCAAACTGATAACGCTAAACATACTAAAGATAGATACGATATTTATAACCCCTCTTTCAACCCCACAGTAAGCTCCAAAGGTGATAAGGAACAAGATAATTTCACTAAGAACATAAGTAAGTACATTGATTTTGTATCATGGGCTAGATGGAATCCTGATTTATTCTTTGATTTAGTAACTCCTGAAACGGGCGGAATCAAATTAGACTTAGATCAACGTTTATTTCTTAGATGCATAGCTAGATTTATATCAAATTACGGTGTGTTTCCTCGTGGATACGGTAAGACTTACCTAGAATTTCTTGCCATGGTTCATGCAGCAATCTTCTATCCAGACATTGACATAAGTATGACTGCTCAAACAAGGGAAAATGCTGCAAAACTAGTGTCTGAGAAGTGGCGTGAAGTCGAAAAACACTTTCCTCTATTAAAAAAAGAAGTAGTTAAATTCACTTCTTCTAAAGATACTGTGGAGTTGGTGTTTACCTCCGGGGGTCGCTTGGATGTGCTTGCAAATCAGCAATCGACAAAAGGGGCACGTAGAAAGAGGCTAAATATTGAGGAGTCCGCTCTATTAAATAACGCATTATATCAAGATGTATTAGAGCCAATAGTCAACGTACCTAGAAGAACAATAGGGAAAGAAGCATTAATTAATCCTGAAGAGCTTAATGGGCAGGTTAACTTCTTTACTACAAGTTGGTTCAGAGGTACAGATGAATTCGAACGTAATTTAAAAATGGTTGACGATATGGCTAACTTAAGAGGATCAATTGTTATAGGTTCAGATTGGCAGCTTGCTGTAAACTACGGTCGTGGAGAGCCTAAATCAAAAATACTTGATAAGAAAAGTAAATTATCAAAAGTATTCTTTGATATGAACTACGCAAGTAAATGGGTTGGTGCTGCTGACGGAGCGATGGTTGATATTAATAAGGTAATGGATTTAAGAGTGCTTAACCAGCCTGATCTTAAGCCACAAAAAGGCTATAGTTATATGGTAATCATGGACGTAGCCCGTAGTACAAGTGACGCTAACAACCAATCATCTATCGCTGTTCTTAAGTATAAGCGAACTAAGAAAGGCACTATTAATAATATAAAAGTAGCTAACTTATTCAACTTACCTAACGGGCTTAACTTTAGTGCTCAGACAGTTCACCTAAAAAAAGTGACTAACCACTACGATGCTAAAGTTGTTGTTGTCGATGTTAACGGACTCGGCGGAGCGATCAGAGATGAATGTTTAAAAGAAACCATTGATCCTGATACGGGAGAAAGCTTAGGTTGTTGGGACACCATCAACACTGATGATGAGCCTGATGAAGAAGATGCTAAAGGAATTCTTTATGCATTAACTGCTCAAGGTAAAAACCACGAAATAATACTCGCTTTTATAGACTCCATTGAAAGTAAAAAGCTTCAGTTGTTAGATAAGAAATCTAATTCGGATTATGACGCTGAAGACAATGAGAACTTCGAAGCTATGATTCTCCCCCACTTACAAACTGATCGCCTTCTCGAAGAGATAGCTAACCTAAAGCTAAAGACTACTCAAAATGGTAAGTATACAGTTGAACAAGTATCTAAACGGATTGATAAGGATAGATACTCTGCTTTGGCAATGGGTATATGGTACATCAAAGAATTTGAAGATAAGTTAGAAAAAGAAGTTCAAAAATTTAACCCTTCTCAACTTTTCTTGTTTAAGAAACCTGTTATTAGAAGGTAGTTGGAAAGGAGTAAAAATGACTCAAACAACAACTCTAATTGATTTTGCCACATTGAGAAAGCTTGTAATAAAAGACTTAAAGAGTTCTAAGATTCCTTTAAGGTATAGACCAGAACAGATAAAGCAATTTCTTGAACAACCTGAGAAATTCCAAAAAGAATTAAGACAAGTTGCTCGTTATGTTTATGGCATGTCTCCTCATTATAGAAGAACCGTTAGGTACTACTCAAACATGCTAACCTACGACTACTATCTAAAGTTTTACGGCTTCACAGGAAAGAAAATTGCAAAAACAAAGGCTAAAACAGCTTTTTACAAATACGCCTCTTACTCAGACAACCTAAATATTAAATCTGAAATGAAAAAAGCATCTCTAATAGCTTGGAATGAAGATTTTTATTTTGGTTATGAGCATGAAAGCAAAGATTCGTTTTTTCTACAGCAGTTAAATCCAGACAATTGTAGGATTTCAAGTATTGAAGATGGGGTTTATAATTTTGCATACGACTTCTCTTCTTTTAGGTCATGCGAAAATGATTTGGCTTACTTCCCTCAAGAATTCGATATCAAATATCAGCTTTATAAAACTGATCCTAAGCTATATCAATGGCAAGAACTTAATTCAAATAAATCTTTGTGCTTAAAGGTAAATAACGAATTGCCTTATGGGTATCCTCCATTCGCTTCTGTTTTCGAAGATATATTTGATATAAGAGATTACAAAGCATTGAAAAAAGCAAAAGTAGAAAGTGATAACTTCGCAATTGTAACTCAACAAATTCCACTATTAAACGAGAAAAAAGCTGACGACTTCGCATTAAGTTGGGATTCTATTGAATACTTCCACGAAATGGCCTCCGAAGCTACTCCTGACACTACAGGAGTAATTACTTCCCCTATGAAAACAACTCTTGAAAAATTCTCAAAGGATAAGGCGACAGAAGACGTAGTTGGCGCTAGTGAAAAGAACTACTATAGTTCTGCTGGTGTATCCCCACTACTTTTTTCAGGAGATAAAAGCTCCAGTATTGGTTTGAATAAATCAATATCTGTAGATGAACAAGATGTGTACGGATTACTATATCAAGTTGAAAAGTGGCACAACAGAAAGTTAAAAAAGCTAGGTGGAGAAATTCAGTTCTCAGCTTCTTATTTGGAATTGACTCACAACAATCGTGATGAAGTCTTTAACCGGATGCTCAAAGGTGCTCAAAACGGACTTTCTACTAAATTAGCTTTAGCTGCTTCTGTAGGCATGTCTTCATCTGAATTACATTCTCAAGCGTATCTAGAAAATGATGTACTTGGCCTGAATGAAGTAATGGTTCCGCTAAAAAGTACCCATACAGCCTCTGCTAAGGAAAATGATGGTGCTGGTCGTTCTGAAGTATCAGATGACGAGGCTTCTGAAGAAACTATCAGAGCGAGAGATAACGAAAGTAATATAAACAGACAAGAAGACTAGCCTCTCCCCTATTCTTACTATGCGAAGGAGGTGAAAAATGGAAAAGAGAAAAGTAGAAAGAAAGATTCCTGTTAAATTTAATAAATTAACTAGTTATGAGAATGAGGATACTCGTTTTCTAAACGTTAAAATATGGCTGTGTCACACAGGTGCAAATCTTAATGGCTCTTACTTCTCTAAAGAAGTCCTCGAAAAAGCTATTCCCTCCCTTAGTAATACTCCAATACTTGCTTTCCTTGAAGAAAATAATGACGGCGAATTAGATTTCTCTGATCATCGACAAGTTTTAGTTGTAAAAGACAATGAAGTACAGACTAAGTATTTAGGTAAAGCAATAGGAACAATCCCTGAGACTAATAACGCTCAATTTGAAGTGTTAGAGGTTGATGGTATTGAGAAGGAATACTTAACTGTAGAGGGATTCTTATGGACGAAGTTCGATGACTCAATTGACATTATGGAACGTGATGAACTTAAGTCGCAATCTATGGAACTTGATGAGAACTATGAAGGTGGATTTGGTGATGATGGCTTTTTTCACTTTACTGACTTTAAATTCTTTGGCGCATGCGCGTTAGGTACAGGTGTACTCCCCGCTATGCAAGGAAGTCGTATTGAATTGGATTTCAGTACGAGTGAAGTACATAAGGAAATACAAAATAAGATGGAAGAATTGAAGATAATTCAATGCAATTCCGAACAAGGAGGTAATACAGTGACACTTGAAGAGTTACTAGCTAAATATTCTGTAACTACTGAGGAGCTTGCTGAAGCTGAAATCGTCGCTTCTGAGTTTTCAATTGAAGACCTAGAAGAAAAGATTAAAGCTTATCAAGCTGACACTGAGCAAGAAGAAAAGAAAGAGGAAACGCCTACTGAATTCTCATTCACAGCTTCTCAACTAAGTGATGAACTTCGTGCGATTCTTTATAAAGAGAAAACCGTTGATGAATGGGGCTGGGATTACTATAAATACTGGTTCGTAGATTACGATTCAGATAAGGTAATCGCCTACAATGAGACAGACGAAGGTCGTTTAGTTGCATTCAACTATTCAACTGAAGGTGATAAAGTAACAGTCGATTTTGATAATCCTCTAAATATTATTAAGAAATATGAGGTTGTTGAAGAAGCTGTAGCATCTACCTTTATGCCACAAGAGTTAGTTGATTATAAGCTAAAAACAAAAGAGAAATCTATTGAAAAAGCCTATTCTCATGAGAAAACTGTAGCTGTAAATGCTGTTTCTGAAAAACTTGCGAAAGTAGAATCTGACTTTACGTCACTTGAAGCCGAAGCTAAAGAACTTCGTGAGTATAAAGTGGCTAAGTTAACAGAGGAACGAAACAGTGCTGAAGCAGATGTAGTTGAGAAGTTCTCTACTGAGTTATCAGAAGATGAAGTTAAGACTGTTGTTGCTGAAATGAGCAAAGATCCTATCGATGCTATTGAAGCTAAGTTGTACACGTTAATTGGAATGAAAGCTGCTAAGTTTAGCAAGAAAACTGCTACTGATTTTAGCGCAAAAATTCCAGTTAAAACTGAAACAACTACTTCTGGATACGGTGGAATTCTTAAAGGAAACCAAGCTTAACAAACCCATTAGGGGGTTATTTTTTTTACCAAAAATCAAAATTGAAATTATAAATGGAGGCAATTAAATTATGGCATACGGTGTAGTTCGTACTGACTTACTTAAAAAGACTAATCGTCTTTACTCTTTAAAGCATGACACTCTTGAATTTGAAAATGGTTCTGCGGTTGTTGTTGGGAAGTACCTTCCGGGCAAACGTGAGGTTCGCCAAGCGCTAGTTCCAACTGCTGATCATGTTGCAACAGCTTCTATCGCTCTTGTAGACGCTCCTGTAGTTAATTACGAAGAGCAACGCTCTACTGACGCTGCTTTAGAAAACTTTACAAACGTTGCAGGTCTTGCATTCCGCTCTCGTGAGCTTGTAGTTGGAGATATCTTCTCAATCTCACCTGATCGTTTAGACGGAGACGCTACTGAAGATGCGGTTGTAACAGCTAAAGCAGGTTCAACTCAATTCCAAATTGCTGAGTCTGAAGAAGGCGCTAAGTTCGTTGGTCGTGTAGTTGGCAAAGAGAAGTTTGGTACACAGGCTTATGTTGGTCAAGCAGGTGCAGTTGGACGTGTAACTGAGCTAGTTGTTATTGAAGTAGTTTCTAACTAATTAATTATTAAAAATATAAAATAACTCATTTGGAGGACTTAACAATATGAACCCAGAATTAGTAAAAGCATTAATTGATGTAGCTCGTCATCAAGGAGAAGCTACTCAATTTTCTAAATCAGATAATAGCCGTGATGTACGCGAACAATTTTTCAAAGTACTCGGAACAGAAAATCCAACTTTCAAAGACATTCGTGAGAATCCAGTTTTCTTCCGCATCGTTGAAGAAACTTTAGACTATCTAATCAATGATGGAATTGAAAATAACCCGTTCTTTAACCAGTTCGTAGAATACCGCAATGGAGCTGCAGGTGACAAGAACGAATTCTACGTTGAAGATCAATCTACATTGTTTGTTGATGAAGTTGCAGAAGGTATTGCTACTGCTCGTCGTCAAACTTTAAACGTTGGTCAATCTTTCAGCATTCCAGTTCAAACTAAGATTGTAAAAATCTATACTGACCTTCACCGAGTCTTAACAGGTCGTATGGATTGGTCTGCATTTGTACAAAAAGTAGAGCAAGCATTCAATAAAGATGTGGCTCTAGGGATTTACACTAGCATTATGGGAGCTAGTCAACACCTGCCGGCTCAATTCGTTGAGAGTGGTAACGATGCTGATAAAATCCATTCTGTCGCTGATCACGTTCAAGCTGCAACTGGTAAAACTCCTATTATCGCAGGTACTAAGCAAGCTCTTCGTCAAATTGGTTATGCTCCTTCTACTTCTTTCTTACTGAGTGAGAACATGAAAGATCAAATCAACCAAAACGGCATCCTTAACATGTGGGAAGGTCTACCAGTAATCGAAATTCCACAAGTACATACTACTAATACTTTTGATTTCGCTGTAGATAACAAGAAACTATTGATTCTTGCTACTGACGGTAAACCAATCAAATTAGTAACTGAAGGCGAAAGCTTGATGAAAGAAGCTACTGGTACTGAAAATGATGACATGTCTCAAGAGTACGCCCTTATCAAGAAATTTGGTGCTGGAGTGGTATTCGATAGTCTTCACGGTGCAGTAAACCTAGCATAATTATTAATTATTGAGGGGTATATCCCCTCTTTTTAATTTATTTCGATGAACTATAAGGAGGAAATACAGAGATGGTAAGAAGAACTAATACTAAACAAGTTAACGAAGAAAATACAGAGGTTGTAGAAAAAGAGGTTAAGCCTAAACGTCATACAACTCCTGCTAAAAAAGTAAGAAAGCAAATTGATCCACATAGACTAGTTCCTTGTAAAAACGTAACTTCGGGTGGAGTGACTTATCGATCAAAGAAAACAGGCAATGAGTATCGTTGGGAACTACCGGGAGATGTTGAAGATGTCGAAGTTCAAGAGCTAAGAACTATGGTGTCATCAAATAAAAGCTATACGCATACCCCTTGGATTCTTATAGATGAAGAAGAAGATGCGGATGTAATTGAATACCTCGGTTTAAAAAGACTCTACTCAGACCTAATTCTCCCTGATGAAATCGATGATCTTCTATTATATGCAGGGTCTCAAGCACTAGAGGAAAGACTAGAGAAATTGCCAAAAGGCTCTCAAGCTATGATCAGAGATCGTGCCATTGAATTGCGTAAAAATAATCAACTAGACTCTATTGGCATCATTCAAGTTATCAAGAAGTATATAAAGATTGACTTATTAGAAATTAAATAATAAGGCGGTGTTGTAATGCCAACCCCCTTTTCACAAGTTTACGGTATGTTTTTATCTAGCGTCACAAGTTGGGACTATGTAGAGTTATCTGAGGAAGCTAGAAATGCTAACCTCAAGCAATTACTTATCAAGTCTATTGCACAGTTTGATTCATGCAAAAATGCTCATGATATCGATTTAGAGTTAGACTTATTCAAAGAGACACTGCAAATCAATGAAATGATGATTTTATCTGAACTGATGGTTGTTGAATATCTAACCCCAATTGTTATCTCTGATGATCTAATGAACGACCACTTTACTCCTAAAGAGCTAAAAACATTCTCCACAGCTAACCTATTAAAAGAGTTACGCACTACTCGTGATGAGTTTCATCGTGAGGCTTTACGCAAAATGAACTCTTATTCGGTTAGGCAAGGAATGGCTAAAATGTTCAAAAAGAATATGGGTCAAATATAATGGATTATTATGATGCTTATGCAGCTAGAATGAATGCAAAAGGTGCAAGCAAGCGTGACGTGAAGAAAAACAATACCGAAAGAATGTACGATAGAAAAATTCGCAACTCCCCCACCTCTGCTTCATATCTTCTTGATGATACCCCTACATTAGCGATAGTTTCATATGAAAAACGCTCCAACCCCTTCACTACTCAACAAACTTTTCAACGAACATTCCAATTTGAGTCTACGGCTAAAGCAAGTTTAGGGAGTGTGATATCTGATGATGAGAATACCTACATTATCTATGACAAAAGCGATATCGACATACTCCCTCCCTACTATGCTTTAAAGACAAATGATGTTTTAGATATTGAGTTTGAGCCTATGCAGATTGATACAGGTCGTAAAGACGGTATTGGAAGGCCTATATATGAAACGATAGAATTACCTGATTTAAAACTTGATTGTTTTGTAACTGAGAACGCCCGTGTTAGTGAGTCAGCAGACTTTAATAATAGGCCAGTTGTGCTACCTGAAGGTCGTTTAAATGTGTTGATTTCTAATCCTAATCAAGAAATTGAATTGGGTAAGATTGTTGAGTTGTCTATAGGTAAGTATAAAGTTCTTGGAGTAAACAAATTGAACGCTAACGGGACTAAGGGTTATATAACTTTATTAATTGATAATATGCAAGCAGCTTTGATGAGAACTGGCGAGTAAAAATAACTATAAAAGAGGAATCAATATGAGCGATAAGGAGAGAAATGATTGCTACTTCGACGTTGATGTAATACAGAAGCGTATAGACAAACTTGCTAAGAAGCTTCACAACAGTCTCTACATGTATGAGGAAGGCAAAGATCACCCTACTCAAGGATTAACCAAGATTAGAGAACAGCTTCAAGGATTAGGAGAATATGTGGTTTGGATGAAAAGTGAAGATAAATTTATTGATACTTTAACACAAATCAGATATTTAGAAAGTAGTTTTGAGTCACTAGAAGGCTCATATGACGACAAACACAAAGTCCTAAGACGTTCGCTTCTCGACTGTATGAATCAATTGACAAGTGTTTCTAAAGAGCTTCCTAAACATGTGGGAGTGTGATGTGAATGGATCTTAAAAAGAATCTAATCGACTTCTATAGGATTATGATTCACGATGAGATACTTCTTAGGCTTCTACATTATAAAGCTACTTATCTTGATGATGATGTGCTTGAGGTAACTTCTAAAAGACCTAATATTGTCGGAACTCCCTTACAGTGGACAGTAGTAGATCGAAGCATCAGAAAGACACCTAATAATAGTTCTGTAGACAAAAATGAGTTATGCCGAATTCTTATGTTTCCCGCTCGTATGAGACCTACTGGAGAGCATACAGCATCTCAGGCTATAAGATTCCATATCCTCACTCATGAATCATTCGAAGAGGATTTTAGAAATGCCATGATAGTAAATCGATTATTTGATTTATTCCAATCATCAAAGATAACTGGGTTCGGCAGAACTGATGCAATGGTTGGCGATCAACTTCCTGCAGGTGCAGTACCACCTGGCTACCAAGGTTATTTTGTAGAATTTGACTTTGGTATTTCAAAAGGTGGGATGAATAAATATGGCGCAAGACCTATTTAACTTCTCAGGAGAGCCTTTCTATCTAAAGAACGTCGGTAACATTTATCCCCTCAAAGTTAAAGACTATATAACATTCTCCACTCTGTATGAACCAGTATTAATGATGAACTATCAACATTTCAATAAAGAAAAGTCGGTTGACCCTGATGAACCCTCCCTCCTAGAGCTAATCTGCGAAGAATCTGCTAACGACTCCTACGATACTTTATTGAAAATCCTTAATGAGATATTTAAGCTGGCTTTAAGAAAAGATGTCACAGGAAAACGTAAAGATGTTGCTAATGCGATTTTTAAGACTGAAGAAGGTGGAATTATTCATGAGGGGAACTATGACGATGTGCGAAAAGTTATCATGGCTCAAAATCTTCTATTCGATCCCCCACAGTTTAAAAGTAAATTTAAACAAAGATACTTCGAAGGCTGGTTAAAATCACGAGAAGGCAAAGGCGCAAACATTACCTATCACAATTATGTTACTGCCGTTACTGCTCTTGGTGGTTACTTGCCTGAACAAGTTATGGATATGAACGTTTACCAATTAAGAAGCCTGTTCGCTCAATTTGAAGAGATTGAGCAATACAGAAGGCTATCACACATAATTGGTCACGGTGATGTTCCAGAAAGACATTTTGCTGAAGTATCGGATATCACTAAGAGTCCCTATGACGGCTTTTTAAAGAATGAGAAAGACACTAAATTATTGCAAGATCAGACCTCCTCTTAAGGTGGTCTTTTTTATTTGCATATTAATAGGAGGAATATATACATGGCATTGATTGCTGACGTGTTTGAAATGCTTGTCATCGATAAAGATGGTGATGTACTTGCTAAAGACTGGTTGACTGAAGCGAATATCACTTTAGAAACTGCTGAAAATGAAGTACGTGCTGGTCGTGGAAACAGTCTTTACGCTATTCTTCATGGTGATAAGAACATTGAAATCACTTCTAACACACCTGAATTTCAATTAGAACACCTTGCTAAGCACCTTGGTACTGATATTGTAACTGGTGCAGGAACAGCTTTTGCCTCAACAGAGGATCATACTGTTACTGAAGTGGACGGTTTAGCTACTATTACACTTAAAAAAGCTCCTTTATCTGAGAAGTATCTTTCAATCAAAGGTGTAGGCGGTAAGAAAATCCCTAAAGCAAACATGATTGTCTCTGGTAAAGAAGTACAATTCTCTTCTGGTGTTGAAGCAGGAGACAAAGTACGTGTAGAAACTTATGAGTATGCTACTCCTGCTAGTACTAAGCAAGTTGACATCACAATTGATCAATTCCCTAAGAATGTTCGTATCGTACTTACTACTCTTAAACTTGATCGTGATGCTCAACCTGTTTCTGAGATTCAGTTTGATTACGAAAATGTTAAGCCTTCAGCTAACATGACAATCAATACTGCTTCTGAGCGTGACGCATCTGCACAAGAAGCTACATACAGAGTTATGCTTCCTGAGAACTCTAAAAAGCTTGGTACAATTAAAGAGATTCCAATCGACGAAACACCCTAACCCGCCCCAAACATTGACAACCACTAGCGTTGATAGCTCGTCTGTCACGCTAGATTGGTCATAGGGGGAACAAATATGCCAATAACTTATAATGTCTACCGTAACGGTGAGCAAATAGCTACTGGACTATCTGTTACCACTTATACAGATACAGGTTTAAACCCTAGCGAGAATTATACATATCAAGTTACTGCCGTTAACGATATCGGTGAATCAGAGTTGAGTGAAGGATTGGTTGTTGAAACCGAGGCTGTAGTTGAGCCTGAACCAGTGCCGACTCCTGAACCCGAGATTCCAGAAGAAAATACTCCTATTGAGGAAGATGAGTTGGATGAATCAGAAGTGTTAGATGAAACTGACTCTGAACAAGTCATTCCATTAGAAGAGTTTCCGATCGATGAACCAGTTAGCGAAAGTGATGAAGATTAAGTGAGTGAGGAGTAGGTTATAGCCTACCCTCTCTTTTTTATTTGGCTTAATGAGGAATATAAAATAAGCATTTTAAGTAAATTCGAGTGTTTAAAAACGTTGATATCAAGGTTTTTCACTTTAGTAAGATGAAGTAAATATACGTTAGAACAGATATTCGTTATTACTATATACATTTAGAAAAATTGAGATAAAAGGAGATATGTTCATGACCAAAGCGCCTAAGAATCCAAGAGTTACGCTAAAAAAGGCCGAATCTGATGTTAAAAAGTTTGATAAACAGGAGACCTATACTCTTAAAGATGGAAACAACATTAATTTTGATCCGTTCTTCTCCCCTGCAAAGGTGCAAGCCCTAGTTGATGAATATCATGGTGATATTAAGGGATTTAAAGATGCCAACATTCCAACTGATGAACGTTTCATTAATGACTATATGGGGTTTCTGATTGTTAAGCATTTTACAGAGTATGGTAAGTACATTGAGTCGGATTTGTTATTTAAAATGAACGCCTTTGACACCTTGCTTAACAATGGTCATTTGTATGAGATCTTGAGTGACGTGCTTACCCCTAGTGAAATCCATAAAGTGTGGGATGAGATGACTAGAACAGTTGCTACATATCAGCATCTTAATGGATTTAATGAAAAAGTGGACAAAGAGTTTAAGAAACTTGAGATACAAAATAAAGACGCTTTTGAACAGTTTTCTAAGCAGATTCAAGCTAGAAATGTACTGGTTGATAAAGAAAGAAAAGCTGATGATCGTAAAGCAAAAGCTCAAGCTAAGAAGGCTGAGACTGATGGCAAGGAGTAACCAAAAAGGATTTACCACTATGTCCTCCCTTCTTGCGGCTGCAGATGCTGTGGTTAAGCAAGCCGCAAAAGATAAAAATGGATTGGTGGCTAAAGCTGTTGTAGATGAAGGTAAACGTCAAGTACAAGAAACGGTCTATGATGCCTATACGAACGGGATTTATGATCGCTCTGGTCAACTAAAGGAACAATGGGTAGTTGAATCGGTTGAAGATGGAATTCTTGTTTACAACGATAGACGTGATGGAGACAGATACGTAGCAGAAATTGTTGAGACGGGAGATGGTTACGACCAGAGATTCCCTTTTGTCGGAGTACCTCGTCCCTTTACTCAAAACACAATTGATGAATTAGCGAGATCAGGTAAACACGTTCAGGCTCTTCAAGATGAGCTTATTCGTCGTGGTCACAGAGTTATTAGAGGTTAAAAATAGAGAGATAAATGGTAGGTGAAGTGATGACTAAAGAGATTGAGAAGAATATGCTCAGGGAACGTGCTAAGAAGTTGCCCGAAGTTACCGAAGAGCTTTGGAAACAAGTTGACCAAGGACATCGTGACTTAGTAACTGAGTTTCTTGAGGTAAATACATTTAGAGATAAGACTAGAATACAATACACTTCTGCTTTAAAACAGTTCTTTTATTGGGTACATCATTCGTTAAATGATAAGCCTTTATATAAGATTACAAAGCGTGATTTTCTAAGATATCTAAGCTTTTTAAAGAATCGTGGAATGTCTTCAAGTGGTCAGGCTTTAAAGAAGGCCGCAGTATCCAGTTTGAATAATTATATCGAGAATATTGTTTCTGAAGATGATGAGCAATATGAGAAATTCAGAAACTTTACTCGTGGCCTCCCTTCTATTCCTAAGACTCAAACTTACGACAAAGTTAAGGTTACTTATGAGGAATACTTGGATATCATGAAGGTGCTTGAGAGTGACGAGAATTATCTTGCTATGGCTTGGGTTGCAACTGCATTCAATGTTGGAGCTAGGCGTGCAGAGATTATACAGTTTAAGACTGAGATTATAGACTACGTTGTACCAGAGGGTCAGAACTATGTAATGGCACATAAGGTTTGGGGTAAAGGTGGCGGTGAAGGAAAGCCGTTGGATTACATGGTTAACCTTGACGCAATCAAATATATGAAGCTATGGATTGAGAAACGTGGATACGACTGTGAATATATTTTCTCAACTAACTATGGTGGAAACCCTAAGCAAATGTCGGAGTCGTGGGCTGATTACTTATGTTCTGATGTCCTAAGCGATATCTTAGGCAGACGTATTAACCCTCATATCTTTAAAGCCTCAGCAGTAACTTATTTAGTAGACATTAAGAAAGTCCCAATTGAGATTGTTTCTAAATATGTTGCACATCACAATGATATTTCGACGACCCTTAAATTTTATGATCTTCGTGACTTCGAAGAAGAACGCAATAAGATATTTTAATATTGTTTAAACTTAAGCTCCTATACTTAAATGGGAGTTTACGTGTGAACAAAAAAAGAGAAGGCTTCCCCTCTCTCCCACTTGTAACCTATATAGATTAAAAGTTATTCCAAGCGAACCAAGTCCACTTCTCTTCATCATCAATATAATACTCCCATGTACCTGCGTATTCAGTGTCGTAAATGTAACCATCCTTGCCGAAGAACGCTGTATCAGGTAGCTCACTTGGAGGCAAACAATACTCGGCAGGACATAAACCACTCTCACCAGTTAATGGGGCATATCTAAATGTGTCAGAAGGAGCATTGTAAATTTCAGCATCAGAAGTCTTAGTTACTGGATCAACTACAATGTCAAAATGACCACCAGCAAAGATGTGCCAAGGATATCCTTTACCCTCTACCCAACCATCATCTTCGAGGTATTCTTCAACCTCACCATTTTCAGCTTGCCAAGCATCGTCTTTCTCAAATGACTCTTCCTCATTAATTGTTTCGTCTAATGCTTCATCTAACTCGGTTGATTCATTTTCTGCAGCTTCAGGATTACCACTTTCCTCATTAGCTACTTCCTCTGCTTCATCATCTTGATCGACTACAGCAACGTCTTTTTCACTTTCACTAGACTCATTGTTCGTCTCTTCAGATGAGCTTTCTTCATCTTCCTCTAAGCCTAAATCAGCGACAATGAAAGCTAAAAGATCATCACTCACTCTATCCAAGTCAATCTTGTCGATGTCTAGAGTCGGATACTCTTTGTATTTGAAGTTGTTAGTTACTTTAAAGTCATCAGCATACAAAGTTTCGTAATCAAATGAGGATTCATCTAAAGCTTCAAGAGTGACTTCTGTAGGTTCTTCTTTATCAGAGTTTCCTTGGCTAAGTGAAGATAGACCTCCTGAACATGCTGTTAAAAGTACAGTACATGAAATTAATAAGGAAAAACTGAGATTAGAAAATGAATTAGACATTACCTCTCCCCTAACTGGTTATATAGTTGTAGTTATAGTTGTTTTATTTGAATATAAGAAAATTATAGCATATTCATGAAAATATACCCATTAAAAGCAAAATAAAAACACTTATTAAGAACAGGATTTAGATTTGATTATCTAAGCATTGTTCTTAATAAGTGAATTAATCTTCGGATTTAGTCGCAGTGCCAAACTCTTCTCTTATTCGCTTTTCATCGTAATTCTTATCTTCGGCGTACATTAAGATTGCTCTATCTAAAAGCTTCGAAATTGGTACGTCAGACATTTCAGAGTAAAATCGCAAAAATTCATGCAGATCCTTTCTGATTGTAGCGTTAATGTGGGATCTTTTTCTTACCAGTTTTCTAGCCAACGTCTCACCTCTGATTGGAACTAATTATATTTATAATAACAGTTAAATTTATTGTAGTAAACTCTTTATACAATTGCAAATCAATTTATTTATAAAGAAATATACATAAACCACTTTACACTAATTTATCTTTGTAGTAATCTAATCTCAAGCAAGAAAATCATTCCAATTTTAAAGGAGATGGCTTGAGCAATGGTCAGATTATACGGAACACTTACATACTACATAAGCTATGAAGTCTCAGATTTAAGTCCCACACTCGCTTTATGGGAAGCTGACGGTAAATGTATTAGCGAGTTACTAAAGACTGGGTATGAGACTACATTGGTTGATCTAATGGGTAATGAGATTATCAATGTGATGATTGAGGATTATGATTTCGAGTGGGTTGAGTTAGAAGATGATACCGGGCTAGTTTGGAACGTAAAAGATGAAGTGAGAAAAGGATTGCTGATGAACGATGCAGATAGAAAGATAATTGAGGGTGACGATAATGAGTAACGTTAATAATGTTGCACCTCCTCTCTCCTATTCTATTGATGTGTTGGAATTAGCTTTCAAGATTGAAAGTGTGAAGAACGAAAATATTGATTTGGTCAGAGATAATGAGCGGCTGAGTAATGAGAACGGTGTTTTGAAGATAAGGAATGATGCGATTAGCGAAGAGTTAGGATTGCTTAGGAAGTTTGTGAGCGATGCGCTGCAGGTTAAGGTTGTTGAAGTGTTGAGGATTGGTAATGAGTTGGATGAGATGAATGGTATGAAGAAAAATAATAGTGATAAGGAGGTGGAATGATGGGGATTATTTGGGATCAAGAAGTTGAAGTTAAATGGAACGGTAATACCAAAAAAAGATATATTGATCTTGGATATAAATTTGGTAAATACGGCGATACCTTTGCGATAAGCATTAAACACCTCTCACCATCTTCAAGATGCAAAGTTAAATTCACATGCGATAGTTGCCACTGCATCTTTTTAAGGGATTATAAAAATGGGAGTCGTGCATTAAACACTTACTGCTCAAAAGAATGTTCTGGAAGAGGTAAAAGTGCTAAACCAAAAGAGCGATTCGAGTTAACTTGCGAACAGTGTCAAAATAGTTACTATGTTCCGAATAATTTAAGAAATTCTTCACGTTTCTGCAATAAGAAATGTTTGCAAGAATGGCAATCAATCGCATTTAAAGGCGAAGGCAGCGCCAACTACGTAAAGCGGATTCCTTGTAAATGTGGTACCTGTGGAATTAACCTCCTAAGAACTAAAAATTACTTAGATCAAAGAAGCAACGTTTTTTGTTCTAAAAAATGCTCTGATCATTATTTGCACAATGTTTTTATGAAGCTTCCAGAACCAATTGAAAGAAACAGGCGTGTAGCTCTTAACAATTTAACATCTGGCAAGATAAGCCAAACAAACTCGAAGCCTCAAGTAATCGTTAATCAAATCCTTGATGACCTTAAATTAGACTATGAAAATGAGCATATCGAAGGATATTTCGCTTTCGATAATTATCTAATTAAACACGGACTGTACATCGAAGTGATGGGTACCTATTTTCATTGCGATCATAGAAAATATAAGGAAGTCAATTATGAAATGCAAGTTAGACGAATTGTACAGGATAAAAAGAAAAGAAGAAAAATTAGGAATAAATATAAAAAAGACATATTATATCTTTGGGAAGAGGACATAATTTCTCAGCCCAAATTAATTAAAAGCCTCATAAGTCTCTATGTTGAATCTAGCGCAAAATTAGAAAGCTATCATAGCTTCGATTATTTTACTCACAAGTCTGATCTATATATTAATGAAGTATTAGAAAAACCATACATGGATTTTACCTCTAAAGAACTTGATTTAATCATTGACTTGGAAATTAAAGATAAAGTCAGAGGAATTGATCCTTCAAAATACATTACAATCAATTGTGAAGGTTGCAATAAAGAGTTTGACAGAAGAATAAAACAATTCATCAGGGCTAAAAAGAACTATTGTTCTAAAGATTGTAGGACAAATAGTACAAGGAGACTGTTAAACTGTTATAACTGTAAAGCTGAAATTACCGTGAAAAAATACATTGCTGATGAACTAGATGAAGGTAAAAGAAATAGCGTTTTTTGTGATAGACATTGCAAGTATAAATGGGACTCAAAATTCGTTGGCAAGCTAAATCCTCAATACGAAAGATTTGAAAAAGAATGCGAGTTTTGCAAAAAGAAAGTTATGCTTCCGAAAAATAGATTGGATAGGTTTAAGTTTTGTTCTAAAAAATGTACAACAGATTCAAGAGCTAAACCACTTAATAAAGTGTCTTGTGAACAGTGTGGTAAGGATGTTTATAAAAACGATTCTAAATTAAAGAAGAGTAAGAATCATTTTTGTTCAAATTCTTGTGCAGACACTTTTAGATCAAATAAAGCCTATACAAACGATCCTTGTGAGTCATGTCATAAGGAATTTAGGAGAAGAAAGAAATTAAAGCAAAGGTTCTGTTCAACAGCATGTCAAGCTAGTTGGCAGTCAATAGCTTTACGAGGCGAAAATGCAAACAACTTTAAACATGGCAAGGCAGTTTCAAAAATAACATAACCGATGAACGCCCTTTCAGTGTATAATACTATTCGAGTAAGAATATGAAATACATACCAATATGAAAGGGTGATTTATTTGTATAAAAGAGTAGTTTTATCCTCATTTTTTATTCTGACAGCACTTATACTTTTCGCCTGCTCCTCCCCTCCTGACGGTATTTCAAAACAAGCGTATGAATTAGGAAAGAAACATGTCAAGGAGATTGAAGATTGCTCAACTAATCAAGACTGCGACGATGATGACTTATCTGACAAATTGGTTTTTGAATTAGATGCGCTCGACTCAGGTGATGCAGAGTACAAAGACTCAGAGGTTATGGCAGCTACATTCACATCTTTAACTAGCCTTATGATGTTAAAAATTGAAGAGAGTTATGCTGAAGGTGAATCAAATAAGGATTTAACTGAAGCAAAGGTTGAGTATAGAATCGAAATCGACAACCTTAGAAAAACACTTGGTGAAAAGCCTAAATATGATTAAATCTACAGACATTCGCTTATACAGGGGTGTCTTTTTTCATTTCTAAAAGGAGGTGACGTCTATTAGCGATAATCTTCGTATGCTCATTACTGCTGGCGTTAATCACGGAGCAAGTCTAAGTGAGTTGAATGCCGGAATTTTGTCCCTACAGAAAAAGGTAAAAAAACTAGACCTAGGCTTGAGCATTAATAAAGCTGAGTTAAGTACATTCAATAAGCTGACTAAAGAATTTAACAAGATTAATAAAGAAGCCATTAATACAAAAAGGGTTATTGAATCTGCTTTGTTGCCAGACGGAACTAGGGTTAATCGTGAATACTTTGGTGGCTTAAAAGGCGAATTTGCTGAAATTGTTCAACGAGCTAACCAAACTTCAGACTCTATGAAGAAAAGTTCTGGTCATACCAATGAAGTTGTGAAACAGACAAAAGCACTCAACCTTGAATTAAATAAGACATATGAACTGACAAAACGTACTACAACAGAAAACGCCAAAGGTGCTAGAACAACTACCGAGGCCTATAAAAGTGCTCAAACAGGGCTAACACAAACCTTAAAGCTAAATCAACATGGTGAAGTTGTGCAACGTAAAGTCACCAATAACGTTGTTAAACAGAATTCTGAACGTGAAAAAGCTTTAAGATACGAACAGCAAGTCAGAAATAATATTGAAAAGAATCGTCAGGCTGAGGAACGCAAAACGAAAGAACTGCAACAACAGCTAAGAATTTATCAACAACAAGCAGCGTTAAATGCTCAAAATATTAGACGTACTCATGGTACGCATGTAGACAATACAGGTCTTAATAACTATTTAAACTCCGTTAATAACCTCAACGCAAGAACCCCTAACCTAACTCATCAAATGCAAAATCTCAATATGGAATTCAGAAAGCTTAGTGGTAATGCAAAAGAAGCTGCCGGTGCTACTATGCAAGCTGGCATGTCTGTTGGCGAAAGTTTAAAAACCGCTCTAACTAAATTCCCACTGTGGATTGGTAACAAGTTCACATTAAACCTCTTTAATTCGGTGGAACTCCTAACATACTAAGATGAGGACAATACCGAGCGAAGCCTATTTCCCTTTATAGGAACGTGTAACGACTATGGTGAAAACCAGTACACTCAAGCGAGTGGAAACGGGAGGTATCCGAAAGGATAAAGATATAGTCTTATCTGTATGGAAACATACAGTAGTTCATTAGAGAACACGCTTATATTAGCGCTATAAGTGGAAAATATATGGGCAGCAGCCACAATGTTCTACGCTCCATTACGTGCAGCACAGGAGCTAACATCGCAAGTAATAGAGTTAGATAAGCAAATGACTACACTTGTTAGGGTTTCAAATGGAGAAATTGATAGGGCTCATATATTGCAGCAAAGCATTGATCTTGCAGACAGGCTCTCAAACCGCATACTGGATATAAACGAAGGAATTCAGCTCTTCGCCAGACAAGGCTTTAGAGGCGATGGATTAATCGCAATGACCGAAGCAGCCACAATGTTCTCTAATATATCTGAAATGAACGTTGATGAGGCTGCTTCAGGTATTACGGCTATTGTAAATGGCTTCAGAGAAGTGCCTGAGTATGCAAAAGTAGCGGTAGATGCGATTAATGAAGTTGACAATAACTTTGCGATATCTTCTCAAGACATAGTAAGTTCTGTACAGAAATCTGTGGGTTCAGCGAATACATTCGGTAGAAATGCCGCCTTTTTGAGAAATCATTAAGTGAAGAATTGGGCAAAAACGGTGAAGGCTGAGATGCTAATACCGTGCTAATCACAAGGATTGCGTTAGGCTTTGTGACAGTGTAGAGCATAGAAGGTGAATAAATATAATCCTTCCACGAGTGTCCGACTACTTGAAAAGTAGAAAATATATGCCGAGCTTATATTAAATCAAATATAAGAACTAAGGGATAAAAAGCCTTTAGGTTAACATTTAGCTGATTTCACTCCAAGAACTCATAGGGTACAGTACTGCTATAGGAGAGACCACAAGAGAGTCGGGAAATATTTTAGGAAATAGTTTGAAAACAATCGCCTCTCGTGTTACAACTATGAACCCTAGTATTGATGCACTAGCCTCTGTTGGAGTAGCGGTACATGATTTAGAAGGCAACGTTAGACCAGTAGCTAGGATACTTGATGATCTAGGAGAGCGCTGGCAGACTTTAAATGCAGAACAACAACAATCAATAGGTCTACAGATAGCGGGCAGGTTTCAGCTTTCCAGATTTTTGGTATTAATGGGTAATTATGACAGAGCTTTAGAAGCCACTGCTACTGCAACCAATTCTGCAGGATCAGCAGCTAGGGAGCAGGAGATTTTTTACGAAAGCCTTGAGGCACGTTTAGCTCGTCTCAGTAACACATTTACTGAGATTGCAATAGCATCAGGTGAAGCGTTATTACAAGACGGTATAATTGTCTTTGCAGAAAGCATTGGTACTTTGGCAAGCAGTGGTGCAGACCTCATCCAAACCTTCGGTTTACTCCCTTCAGTTATCGGAGCAGCGAGCCTAGCTACAATGCTTTTCAATAATAACCTACGTACCTCAGTTATGACAATGGGAATGAAATCTTCAGCAGCTACTACCTTAACTGGCACACTCGGATTATTACAAAAAGGTGCTATTGCTACTGGAACTGCCTTTGCAACTATGGGCAGATTTATGGCCGGCGCTTTCCCTCCTCTACTACTAATCTCTGGTGTAACTTTTGCACTTGAAAAACTGTTCTCTGTAATGATGGACAATTCACGTAAACAGAAAGAAATAGAAGACAATCTCAACGATTCAGTTGAGTCTTTGCAAGCTAATGAATCTAAAATCAATAGTATGGTTGATAGCTACGCTGAGCTTGAGAAAGCTAAAGAAAGCGCAGGTAAACTTAATACAGACGAAGAAGCGGAATACAACCGTCTAACTTCTGAGCTTGCCACCCTACTCCCATCTGTCGTAACTGGAATGGATGCAAAGGGTCAAGCGATAATTCTCAACTCAGACAAACTAAGAACTGAAATCGAGTTATTAGAACGTAAGCTAGAGCTAGAAAAAGCTGACGCAATCGCCGAAGCTCCTCAGATGTTAGACAAAATAGCAAAGACAAGAAGCGATTTAGAAAGTGATAGAGAGAGTAATGAACTTGTAACCTCTACGCTTGAGAAGCAGCTTGAGATGCAACAGTCCAAGATTGATGAAGCTCAAACAGACGGTCAGAGACTTTTGGCTCAGCAGAAATACGATGAGATGTACGAAAGTCTAAGAAAAAGAAGACACGAGACTAACACAATTGATCAACAAATCTTAGAGACTGCAAAAGATATCGATCAAGTATATCGTGATATCATTTCGTCTTCTGAGTACCTTTCAGATGGAGACCTTGAATGGCTCAGGTCGTTAGGCAAAGGCACTGAAGATACTTTAGAGCTCGGAGATGCGCTCTCCGTAGTAAGACAAAATGTTGGTGAAGCCTTTAAGACCGACAATGTTGAGAACTTTACTTCAAAACAAGCAAACGCATTAGCTGATATAAGTAAAAGCGTTAAGCAAGGTGAGACTGATTGGGATAGTTATAAAAAAACCTTAAATGATTTAGGTTTTGAACAAACTGATAATGTGATTAGATCCTTACAAGGCTCAGTTTCTGATTTGCAAGCACAGCTAGGTCAGAATTTATTTGAAGATCTTGAAGGTAGCATTCCTATCACTTCTATGGAGCGTCTTAATGAGTTAAATGATGAAGGCGCTACTTTGTATATGGAAATCAACGGTCAAATCGTTGAATATACAGAGAACATGGATATGGCTACAGTAGCAACTGACACCTTTGCTGACACAGTAGAGACTTTATATGATGCTTACGATCAAACCTCCTCCGAGATGTCCATCCTTAATGGTTTACTTGATGATCTAGCAGAAGGTAAATCTTTAACAGCCACCGAAGTAATGAAAATGGCACGCGAAACTGAGGGTTTGATAGACCAAATCCAGATAGAGAACGGTCAGATAAAACTCAACGAGCAAGGTATCGAACAACTCCGTCAAGCTAAGATGAAAGCCTACTCTGATATGATCGAAGCTGAACGTAAGTCCCTCCTCGCTACTGGTGACGCAGTTAAAGAGAAACTTAAATCCTACGGTATCGAAATCCAAGCTATCAAGTCTGTTGCTGATGCCAAACAGGAGCTTGCTCGTTTAGACGAAGAAATCTACAACGCTAACGCTTCTATCGGCTACGGTGGTGAAGAGTCTTCTGCCGATATCTATCGTACCAATATGATTGGTCAGGCTCGTAGAGAAGTATCTGATTTCTCCGAACAACTCTCTACTCTCGATAAGCTCTCCGAATTAGCCGGCTCTTCCCTCTCCACTGTTGGCTCTGAAATTGAGAATACTGCTAACGCTTCCTCCGATGCAGCAGACTCCCAAAAGGATTCAAACGATCAAACCAAAGAAGCCCTCTACATTACTGATGAGTATCGTAACAAGATGGCTCGTTTTAATGCTGAACAAGCTAAACTTAATCGTCTAAAGTCTCAATATGCTCAACACTCTAAGAAGTATCGTGATGCTATTCAGAAAGAAATTGACCTCTTAGAACGTCAACGTTCCACTCAACAAGCTCAAGTTGATGACTTAAACAATCAGATTAAGACAGGTAACTATAAACAAACTGGTATGCAAAGTTGGACTACTGGCTCAACTGGTTATAATCAGAATGGTCAATTAGTTACTCGTGTATCTGAGCCTGCTGTTCGTGCTTCGGGTGGTAATCAACAACACACTGTTCCTGCCTCTACCTCCTCTTCAAGGGGCGCTTATTCAGGTAAATATGCTAAAGAAATTAACGCAGCAGCTAGTAAACATGGTGTCGACCCCCACTTAATCGCAGCTATTATCCAACAAGAGTCTGCTTTTAAACCTAATGCTCGTTCTCATGCAGGCGCACAAGGTTTAATGCAATTAATGCCTGCCACAGCTCGTAGCTTAGGTGTAAAAGATTCTTACAACGTGTCTCAGAACATTGACGGTGGTACTAAGTACATCGCTCAACAGTTGAAAGCGTTTGGCACTCTTGAGAAGGCTTTAGCAGCTTACAATGCTGGCCCCGGCAACGTCCGTAAGTATGGTGGTATCCCTCCTTTCAAAGAAACTCAAAACTATGTGAAGAAGATTACCGGTAACTATTCTGGTAATGGCTATTCTTCAAGTGGTGGAGCTTCTGTTGCGTCATCTGGAGGTTCATCTGGTGGACAAATGCCTCGTGGCTGGGATAAGAAAATCACATCTAATTATGGTATGCGTACTCTCAACGGTAAAACTGCAATGCATCACGGTATGGACTTACGGGGAGCTACAGGCGATCCATTAGATTCAATCGTTTCAGGTAAAGTCATATTCGCTGGTATGGGTACACCGGGTTCAGGTTACAACGGTTACGGCAACACAGTAGCTGTTCAAGCCTCTGACGGTAATGTTCACTTGTATGGCCACTTAGATAAAGTTATTGCTAAGAAAGGTCAAACAGTTAACGTTGGAGACCAAGTTGGTACTATTGGTAATACAGGTAATAGCTTCGGCTCCCACCTCCATTATGAAATTCGTAAGAATGGTGAGCTTTACAATACAATTAATCCTCAAGGAATGGTCGGTCAAGTTAAAGCAGGTAATATCACTTCTGCTGGTGGCTCAGGATCTGGCGAAGGCGTATCTGTAGGTATTGCCAATAAAGCTCAATCTAAAGATAATGCTCAGAACGAGATCATTGGCATCGAAGGTGAAATTGGCTCCATTGATGAACAAATCTCTAAACTTCGTGCTGAAATTATTAACTCCCAATTAGCTGAATATGATCGTGAACGTGAGAAAATTGAAGAGCGTTTAGCTGAGATTGACTTAGAGCAATCAGAAACATATGACTCCTCTCCTACTTGGATTAAGCTACAACAAGAACGTGAGAAGTTGATCGCTAAACAACTTCAACAAGATGAGAATGCGAAGAAATATCTTGAGGGTGAGATTAAGAACAACAAGAATTTAACTGAAGCTCAAATCTCCGATCTACAAGACTTACTTCGTCAACGTAATATCTCTATCTCACAAGTCACTCAAGAGTTAAATGATGTGGCTTTTTCTGTCATTGAAGCTAACCTACGTGCCTTCACTCGTAAAAAAGAAGAACTTCAAAATGAGTTTGATAAGCTAGACTATCAAATGAACCGTGAAGCCGAAGGTACTAAGAAGTGGATTGACTTACAGCTCAAGCGTGAGAAATTACTTCAAGATGAGATTAAGCATGATATTGATGCGATTAAATATGTTAAGGATCAGATTAAGAACAACAAGAACCTTAACGCTTCTCAGAAGGAAGTATTAAAGAATAACCTCACAGACCTTCAATCTGAATACTGGTCTAAAGAACAAGAAATCTTAGATGCAAGACTTAAGATGGTTGACCAAGTAACAGACGCTTACAAGAAGGCCTTAGAGGCTCAACGTGACGCTGGAGTTAAGGTTATTGACGACTTAATCTCCGCTATCGATAAAGAAGCTTCTGATGAGGATTACAATAAACGTTTGCAGAAAGAATACGATAAGCGTCAAGAAATTATGGACGATATCGCTAAACTTTCACTCGATGACTCAATGGGTACTCAGAAACAAGTTGAGGACTTGAAGAAACAACTAGAAGAACAGAACATGTCTATCGAGGATATGCAAACGGATCGTACTCGTGAGCTTCGTAAGGATGCTTTGAATGAGCAGAAAGATGAGTTAACGAATAAGTATGATCAAATCTTAAATGATGAAGAGAAGTTTAATAAGATTCGTGAGCAGATGATAACTGGTTCTAATAAAGCTATTATCAAAGACTTGAATGAGTTTTATAAAGCTGTCTCAGGCAACAAAAATATCGATAAGACCACTCAGAATGACTTGAAGAATGCAATTAATTCGGCTAACAGCTACTTAAGTGGTTCTAAAGATATTAGCAAGATTCAGCAATTCAACACTGGTGGGTATACGGGTAACAATGTCCCTAAATCTGGCGCTCTAGCCATCTTGGATAACAAGGAGTTAGTGCTTGATAAGAATGATACGAAGAACTTCCTTGAAGCTGTTAAAGAAATGAGGTTTCTACAAAATAACGGTTTTATAGAAAAACTGAAGTCATCGTACATACCGGGGATGAACTTATCTCACCTCACAAGTGGTTTAAATTTACCTAAAAACATCAATAGCAGTAAAAATTCCACTACAACCCACTCAACTGTTATTCAGAATTTGATCGGTAACTTAAACATTACGGGAGATAAGGCTGGCGCAGACCATGCAGTTAATCTTATTAAAAACTCTCTTGATAAAAAAGGGATTAGATACACATAGGCACAAGAAGCGTGGAATTCATCTGCGCTTCTTTTTATTTTGAGGAGGTGAATTAATGATTAAAGAAAGTTTAGGAATTACATATGCAGGCGTACATTCTTCTCAATTAGGAGTGACAAACGTTTCAATTGAGGAAGGCTTATTCGAAGAACACTTCCTAGCTGACCAAACAGTAAATTTTATAAGGATCAAAAATCAAATAAGGTCGCTTCTTATAGATAGAGATAAGCAACCGATAGTCCACAATATAAGACTTTACTTTGAAAACGGTTTTGACAATAAAAAACTTCGCCTCGTCAAGCAATGGTTAGATAAAGATTTTTTTGAGCCACTCCAATTCGATGAAGACTACGGTAGAGTCTACTACGCTATGCTTCAAGATAGTTCAAGTTTGACTCACACTGGACACGAAGACAATCAGGGTTATGTCACCTTCTCAATGATTTGCGATTCCCCCTATTCTTACTCACCTATCCAGTCTTCCCAAATTTACAAGTACCAAGATTCAAAATGTTATCGTCAAGGTTATCCTGTTCCCAATGGCAAAATTCAAATTTACAACGATGGAGATTTCGGGATCAATCCATTGCTTAAAATTAAAAAGATTGGTAATGGGTCTGTCGAGGTTATAAACGATGGCAAACCGAATGATTCTTTTAAAATTGACAATATAAGTGACGGTGCTGAAATAACAGTAGACTTTGAAAGAGAAATAATTGAGTCAAACACACCTAATAAATATTACTATTCAGACTCAAATGAGAATTATTTTACTATTCCACTAGGTGAACAAACTTTATCAGGAAAAGGTGATTTTGAGCTTGAGGTTCTATATGAGTCTACATATCTGTAAGCACAGGAGGTGATCTTATTCCATGTATTATTTTGACAAGAGCGCAAAGCCCAAAGAAATTAAGTTAAGATTAGCTAAACCTGATCGTGAAATAATTGATAACTTGTATGGAATAGATGACATCAATCTTGTGCTTAATTACGATGATATGATTCATGAGATTAATTTCACAGCGTACACTAAGGCTTATAGCTTCAATAGGAATTTGATTGACAATCCACTTGTACCTAAGTTAAAAGAAGGGTATTCAATCAAATGTGATTATGATAATCAAATATTGTGGTTCATCGTTACTAGTTGTAATGCTACTTCCTCAATGGGAGAGGAATCAATTAAAGTTAGTGCATTTTTAGAATCCTATTCTTTAACATATCATAAAGTCTTGAATTATGAGAAGCAGTCAGTATCTATTCAAGAGGCAGCCAACGATTTATTAGAACGAACAGGGCTATCGGTAGGGCACATTACCCCTTCTTTAAGTGCCAAATTCCGTCAATTTGATATAACCGAAGGTACAAAGCTAGAAATGAATCAAAAAATTGATGAGGTATTTGAAGCAAAAACTGTTTATGAAACGGATAAAAATTTAGTTCATTTTTATGAAAAAGATGAGCTTTCTATTAATAGAGGTCTTAAGCTTTCACATAAAAATTATGTAGAATCTTTCAGTAAAAGTAGTAATTACAATGAGCTTGTTACTCGTCTTCATGTGAGAGGCACAAACGGATTAACGATAAACAGGATTAATCCCACTGGTCAAAGTTATATTGATGATTTTTCATTTTACCTCTACCCTTTTAAAAGAGATGAAGATGGAAATGTGATAACTCACTCAGAGTATATGAGTGATGACTTATGTCATGCTTTACTCGATTACAATAAGCTAGTTGACGATAACAGCAATAAGTTTAAAGACTTACTTGAGCAAAGAAGCAAGCAAGAGGAAGTAATCACAAATGAAGAATGGGAATTGGTCGATAAGCGTACTGAGTTACAAATTGCTAAAGATTTATTATTTACAGCAGACGAATCAGGCTTTGAAGACACAGCCCCTTATGTCACTGAACAAACAAAAGCTGAGAAAGTTGTTAAATCTCAAGAATCAAAACTAAATAGTGAAAGAGATAAATTAGATAATATCAACAAAGATATAGCCGCTCTGAACACTCTACTCAGACTTGAGAATAATTTAACAAAAGCTCAACTGGATTTTTTATATAAGCGATTCTTCAAAGAAGAGACATGGGTTGATGATGCTTACTTTGATGATTCCGATTTATACGATGAAGCACATAAAGTCATGTCTGAGTTGAATAAGCCCCCAGTTGAAACTACAATGTCACTTGCCAACTTTTTCATGATGGTTAGTGAACAGCATAACTGGGACAGATTGAGACTTGGTGAAAAAATTGTGGGATATCATAAAAGGCTAGGTATTAATGACGAGTTAACTGCTTCACGTATATCTCTTAACTTTAAATCTAATTCAATTGATGTCACGCTAAGTAATGGTAAAAAACTTGTCAGTGTTGAAGATCAGCTTGCAAATTTATTCTACACGGTTACTAAAGCTAAAACTGAGCTAAATAATCGCAAAGATAACTATAATCAAACATTCCAGCAATTTCGTATACGCAACAACCGCATCTCTACTCCTGTTGCATCAGTTACACTTTCCTCCTCCCCACTTTCAAGTAAATCTAATGATGACGGTACGGCTAACGTTACAATTAAATGGGAGTATCCTGATAAGTATGAGGAAGATAAGTATAACATTGATGGCTTCAGGGTTTATATATATAGTAGTGACAAACCTACTCCTATCCTTCTTGGTTCTAATATTAACGGTGAAGAGTCTAAGCCTGTTCCTAGAGAGCAAAGAAATTTCACCTTTAACAGTCTTACCTCTAATAAATATTACACTATCGGGGTTATGGCTTATCGAACTGTCGATTCTGATATTAAAGAAGATGGTGTTATTAAGTCAGAGATTGTACAGCCTCGTAACACTATCCAAGCAATGAGGCTGTTTTCAACTCAGTCAAATGTCTCGGAACCTGTAGAAGATTCTCACCCTGTCCCCTTTCAACCAACTGATAAAGTTAACTTCAATGGTAGTATACGTCACATTGATTTCTACACTTCATACGAACCTCCTGAAAACCCCTCACTTGATGCTCAGTGGACTCACCCCATTACTAAAAAAGTCAGCAAGTTTAATGGTATTGAATGGGAGCCAATGAGAATTGAGGAGATAGAAAAAGAAGGTTATGTATTTGATGCACTGGACATCAACGATAAATTCACTCAAGTTGATGAATTACAGTTTGATATAGATGATACATTTTTTAAGATAGATGAGATAAACAGAACGCTAATAGAACTTAACAGCTTCAAAGGAATTGTAGACTATCTTGTTGCAGATGTTGGAGTTATACAGAATGATTTAAGTGAAACAAAAAGTAACGTCGCATCATTAAACGAGAGAGTTTCTGAACTTGAGAAATCATCAATAACTATAAACACTAAGTCCCTTCAAATTGGCGATACACTCCAAGAATTCACTACCATCCCCTTCTCCTCCCACCCTATCCATATCGCTTTCGAAAAAGCTTTTAACGATAAACCTTCTGTTAATGTGCAACTTTATGGATCTAACTCACTTATTCACATAAGAGTTAACTTGATTTCTGAGCCATTTGAACAAAGTTATATTTACACAGGCGTAACTATTCATTGTGATGAAGGAGATGCGACAGATATTTCAATAACTGCTATTGGAAAGCTTTTTATTGATGATCAACCTGTTATTAAAGAAATAATATACGACGACGAAGACGAGGTGATTAATTGAAAGAGTACCCTCTAATAAACAACTTAAGAAAAGGCACACCCGATGATCCTTTTATCCCTAAAAAAGATACAAGGGTTGTTTTGGGTGGAAGAATACAATTATCAGAGCTACCTGATATTAATTCGAAAGTAACCATTGCCGACCCCGATAATCAAACTTGGTTTCAGGTTAGAAATGAATCATTACAATATACAAAATTCACTGTTGATTACAGCAGTGGCTTTATCTATTTTGACCCAGTGAATGATAATAAGGTTTTAACTATTTCGTATACTGGAACAGGTTTCGTCTCTATCCCCTCTGGTCGAGTACATACTAAAAGTCAAGGATCTAATGTTACTGAGACATTAGATGACTATACGGAGAAGATGAAAGAAAATGCTGAAGGCATCAAGAATTCTTTAACAGACAATTTTAAACTCATTCAGGACAATAAGGACTTGAGAGATCGAGCGCAACTTAAAGTCTCAGAGTTTGACCAAAAAATGAATGACTTTTTCATGATCCCTAAGAGTCCTGTGCCTACGTATGACGATTTGTTTATAATCCACCCTACTCCGAAGCTTGGTTGGACAGTACAGGTTGAAGATGAAAATGTTATGCGCCGTTGGGATAATCATGAATGGTCAGTAATCTTTAACTTGGATAAAGTAAACGGATATAATTTTCATGTTTCTAATGACGCTCCTGTGAGTGTTTATGATATGTGGGGAGCTACAACTGAAGAAAACTATGTCCCACAAAGTATGAGAGTTAGAGTTTCGGAAGATGAACCTACTATTAATCAACTCTGGGGACTAGCTCAAAACACTTATGGCTTATTCATTAAAAGCTGGAGTCGCAGAGGCGGTTGGCGAGGAATATTAGCCAATGGCTTAATGACTGAAGATAGAAAATATCAAATCACTGCCGAGGAGCTTCAAGAGTATTTTAAGAATGGTGAAGTTGTTAAAGCAAGAACAAACTTGGACAATTATACCTTCCCTGATTTAGCAAAAAGGCTTCTTGATAATGATGAAAAACTGCTAAATAAATCCTCGCTGCTCAAAGCAAAGGCAAAGTACAGCATCGGCGGCGCAGGGTGCGACTTTTCAACTATTAATGAAGCATTAGAGTTCGTAACTAAGCATCATGCTTGGTATCAAAGAAATCAAATCTGTGTGGAACTAGTATTAGCTAAAGGCTTTATTATGAAAGAGCAAGTACTGGTTCGTGGATTAAATCTAAGTTGGATTTTAATAACTAGCGAGGATACTGAGGTTCCTATTCAAAGATCTGCTTTAACAACAGAGTTAAATGCAGAAATGTTCCCTGCTTTCGGTGTTACCAATGGCTCTTCGCCAATTATTGGAGTATTATTCAACATGGATAAAACAGGAGACGGCACAGGACGATGTGGTGTATATGCATCAGACGGAGCCACTTTAACATTGCTTCCTAAAGCTGGTGTAAAGAATGCTACATATAAGGGTATGTTTGCAAATAGAGCTTCTACAATAAATGCACATGAAACAATCTTTACTGGCGCAGGTGATGACGGAGCATATGCCTTAAATGCTTCTACAATTAACGCCAATGGAGTAGATGCAAGTAATGCAGGGAATAGATGTGTTCGAGCTAACCGAGGAAGTACTATTAGTGTTCATAATGCCAAATTAAATGGCTCAAAAGGAGAAGCTAATGTTTTAGCATTCCACGGCTCAACAATTAACGCTTGGAATGCTCAATGCAACAATTCGGCTGGTGAAGGCATTAAGGCTATATATAACTCTAGAATTAACGCTCGTTCCACTACTGTGAACGATTCAGCCAAGATTGGTATTTATTGTGATGACTCAAGCTCAGTAAGTGCAAGTCGAGCCACTGTCCTGAGATCAAAAGGCTACGCTATTTATGCTTTAAATAATTCTAATATCGATCTTCGTAACGCAATCATCTCAGATTCAAATGACATCGCAGTGTTTGCTAACCGAGCTTCGACTATTAACGCCCATGAAGCTACGATTACGAACACTAAAGGCGAGGCTGCGGTTCAAGCACAACACTCTTCTACTATTAATGCTTGGGGATCTGTTGTAACTGGCTCTCAAAAAGACCTCTGTGTTTGCGTCCATGCTTCTAGGGTAAATATGAAATCTTCAGATTTACGTAATACTAAAGGAAGAATTGTTTATGCAGAAGGTGTTTCAAATGTAGAATTATCCACTTGTGATGTGAGGAACTCAGGAGATGCAAAAGTTGAAATAACAAGAGGAAGTCATGTAGTTATTTTTGCAATCAACGGAACTATAACCCCCTCTACTCCTGTCAACGAGCTAACAAGAAGCGGTGTCATATACCAATAGAATTAAATTATTAATTTATGAGCATGGGACTCTCTCCTATGCTCTTTTTTACATTCAAGGAGGGAAAAATATTTGAATAAAACGGACTTTTTAATTAAACGAAATGACACATCTGATATGGTTTATTTTGATGTTCCAGCGCTTGTTAATTTAGTAGGCGCTAAAGTTCAGTTTTTAATGAGAGATAAGCCAGTTCGAGACTCAGATCCTGAAATTCTTTTTGTAAACTCTCCTGCTGATATAGATGGTCAAACTTTAGTTTACAGGTTTGGTAAAGGCGATGCTATAAGAGCCGGTTTTCATTATGGAGAATTTCGAGTAACGTTCGCTAACGGACATGTTAAGTCATTTCCAGAACCCGACCCCACAATAAAAGATTATAAAAAACGTTCCGAGGCAGCTTTCCTTAATATCGAAGTACATATGAATATCCTAGCCAACCAACGCACTCAAATTAGAAATGACCTAACTTATGATTTAATCGAGGCCAACAAGTTTAAAACGGAAATTTTTGAGGACAACCAAAACTTTAAAGCAACTAGTTCTGCACAAAGCAATAAATTCCAATCTGGTATGCGAGATGACTTTATCGGTCACAAAGTACATGTCGATGATTTAGTAGAACAAACCTTAGAAGTTACGAAATCTTCTAGAGATACGGTTATTAATAAAGCTAATGAAATAAGTCAAACAGCTCAAGAATTCAAGGATGATAGATCTAGAATTGATTTACAATTGGGTCAAAACGAGAAAAAAAGCAATCATAATAAACAAAATATTGAACATCATGGCGTAATGGTATCTGACTTTTATGTAGAGGGTCAAACAGATGACACTCAAATGTTTAAAGATGCATTTAGTTATGCCTCTAGGCTTGGTTTACAGATTTCAATACCTTGGAAATCAACCCCTTATGTAATCACAGATACAGTGTATAAAGGTAACTTAGCTCCTAAGATAAGTGGTAGCGGTGGGTACGTAGACATAAACTTCAATCCATCCAATGAAAAAACTCCATTTTTATGGCTCGATGGTGAAGATTGTGTTAGAGCGTCTGTTAAGAATCTTATTATCACTGGAAACGTAGGGCATAGGCGAGGAGTATTCCTAAGATCAGAAGGGATGCTAAGACAATCAAACTTTGAAAATATTCAATTCAGTTGGTTACATACATGCTTTGAATGGGTCGATCATGTAAATGTCTGCACTTTCAGAAACGTACGCAGTATTGCTGTTGAATACCATCATTTTATGAATAACCCACTAAAAAGCTTTAATAATATTAGCATGTATAATTGCAATTTTAGAGCGACAACGTACGGAATTTATTTAAATTGCGAATGTAACAATGTTACGTTTTACGACGGTATTTTTGACATCAAAGATTCTTCAAATTCAGAAGGTCGAGGAGGTATATACTTTACATTTCCAAGAAACGTAAACTTCGTGGGTGGCTATGTTGAGGCTAGGCATCAATCCGTCTTTGAATTCGACACCAAAAGTTGGATGAGTACCTATAAACTATCCGTGAAATTTGACGGTATGTATATCCGTGACAATATCGCAAGTACTGGAATAAGGGTCTCGACAGCTATAAAGTGCATAGGTGAAATTGACCTGAATGTGACCAACTGCTTCTTTACAGGTTGGCAAACTTGCATAGACTTCGCTCAATCAACTGGAACATTAATTGATGAAAACAATAATTTTGCCAATACAGGCAGAAATCTAAATCTATCCTCATCAGTTAATGAAAACTATCTAAATGAATTTAGAGGAGTAACTGAGTTTGGAAATAACAATAATGGAAGATTCATCAAGTATATAGATGGAACTATGATTTGCTACCATACAGTAACTACTAGCGCTACGCAGAGTTCGACATGGGCATACCCTGAGAGTTTTGTGGCAGCAGGTACAGTACAAGTTACAACAGGTATAAGCTACGGTGGAAATGAAATTACATGTGTAAATCTATCAAACCGCACTTCTACAAATATATCTATGAAAACTCTTCGCATCTCCCCTACCGGTACTACTGAACAAATTAGCACTCCTGTTTATCTAACCGCAACTGGGAGATGGAAGTAACCAAAAACTATAGAAATGACAAAGGGGAATATTTAATGGCTATTCTAAAAGACATCGAACTAACTAACGGATTATCAGTGAAGAGAGCGTATTTAAGAATTGTTTATTTTTCGTGGACAGAAAATAACATTGAATTTAGTGTTAATGCCTATGTGGACAATTTGGCATTTATTGAAGGGAAAACACCAATCACATCATTGAATTACAATACGGTATTTGATAAAGATAAATTCTTATTTGGGCAAATGTACGATTACCTTATGGAATTGCCAGAATTCAAGGGCGCAGAAAAAGCTTAATTACATATAAAAGGGTTGATTCGCAGATGGAGCAAAATGAGAAATTCAACAGTCGAATGACTAAAAATAGCATAGATTTAATAGGAACTGTTAAATATGGAGAAATCAATGTAGATGAAATCATTAAATCCATTGGATTCCCGAAGTTTAACCATGATTTGGAGTTTAAATTGTATAGAGATACAAGCGGAATTGTTAAACATACATTTAATTTTAATAGCTTGATACTAGGTTGGCACGTTTACTATGTGGACGGTTTGAACGGTCATCGCACAAATGATGGAACCAGAGAGCATCCTAAGCAAGAAATCGACCTTACAATTAGAGAGATAGAGTTAGAGCCTAGTATTACAAATGCTATCATTTTTCTCTTAGGTGATTACATACCTAGAACAAGAAGTGCTATTGGTTCAAGCGTGAGTATTACTAAGAATTATGCCATTATCGCAGAGAATGAAAGATTTATGGCAGGGAGTATAGAACCAGAGCTAAGTTGGTCTGATGAGGGAGAAGGAGTATATAAAGCAACGAGATCGTCTGTAGCAGAAGTGTTTGACGATACAGTTAGAAGCTCATACGAACTACCGACAACATATAAAAAAGTGAATACCTTAGAAGCGTGTCGAGATGAAAGGGGTACTTGGTTCCAATTAGGGAGTGCGTTGTATGTTCATAGGTTAAATAATTCAGTTCCGAGAAACGGTGAAACCTATGTAACAGTTAACGCACATACGCTACACCCAGTACTAAAAGAAGATTCATTACTAATGATTAGAAACATGACGATCTTATCAGGGGCTGATAGAACGCCTGCTTTCTTCTCTTCGGATGAGGGAACGAAAGGGCATGTCATTGTTGACAACTTTAATGTGCTTTCAAGTAAAGGTTCTGGAGCAAATGGAATCGGTACCGATAACCTAAAATCCTTCTGGATTTTTAACTCATTAGTCAAAGATGTCCAGAGGGACGGATTCAATTATCACGCGACTAGAAATGGTGACTCATTTGTATTTGAGTACAATGTATTGGCTGAGAATTGTGGCGTGAACGATTCTACTGACATCAATAACGCAACGACTGCTCATGAGGGAATTCATATACTGAGAGTTCGATCTTTTGGAATCAGAACTAAGGGGCCTGTATTAGCTGACGTACACGGCTGTTATTCAATCTGTATTGATTGCAATATGAATGATTGCCTCATCGAAAATGACAGTGCTTATAATAAAGCAGCATTCTTCTTTGAGGATAATAGTCAATCACATGGACATGCAATCTTAATCAATTGTAGCGGTGGCGATAGATTTACAAAAGGAATTAGTTGCGGTACAAGTTTTAAAGCAGAGGGAAAAATTGCAGTTTTAAATTTTGTTGGCAGTAATATCCCCGGTGATATAAACTTTCTAACTATGTAATAGTTGATTAATTAGAAATAAAAGACAAGTTTTATTGAAATATAGTTTGTGAATAGTTTGTGTAACCCTTGATGCTACTAGCGTTCAAGAGCCGAACTTTTCACAAACTTTTTTTTATTTTACCCCTCTCCCCTCTTTTGCTCCATTTAACCTCAAATTATCTCTCATCTGAGAGTTCATATAGAATTCTACCCTTATTCTCACATTTACATAGATGAAAACAAAAAATAGACCTCTCCTAGTTCGATTAAGCTGCGAATGAGAGGTCTATTTTATATGTATCGGGTTGCCTGAAACAACCCTAGACTCAACATAGCGTATGAGTCTTAAATACAGAATACCTCAAAACATAGCGGAGCACTAGTGACAAAGCTCCTATTTTAAATAGATAGATATAGGAAAGGAGCTAGAGAGGTGATTAGAATCTTAGGGCATTTTGGCATAGATAAGAAAATTATTGATTATTTTTTGTTCATTACCTCCCTCATCTTAGTTGGTAATTTACTAATTAACGGCATCGGATTTTTGATCATTGGCGCAGATGATATTTCTCATACGGAAACCTATGCGTTAATGGAGAAATTCATGTCCATTCGTTGGTGGGGAATCATGTTTATAATCAATGTAGCCATTACTATTTTGGCTTTATTAGCTCGTAAGTGTAAATACAAATACGCATTCTACATAGCTTCAGGTTTAATGGGCGCAGGCTTAACATTTATCTACTCTGTAGCCAGTTTTGAAACATCAACTTATTTAATTCATTCTTTTAGATTCCTGCTAACACTTAGTTGGCATGGAGTAATAGCTTTATTGGGGGTGTTAATGCTTTGTCAGAACCACAAAAGTATCTAACGCCCGGAGAAATGTACAAACATACGCAAAAGCTTGAAGATAAACTGCGTAACGAAATTGGCGGTGTGGAGGACAAGGTGGAAAAGGTGCAAAGCGAAGTATCAAATTTAAGCACATTAGTTGCTGTATTTGGTGAACGTTTAGGAAATATTGATGAGAATACAAGGAAAATGAGCGAAGCTATGACCGCTCAGGCAAGTGAGAAAAAGAAGTTTAAAGGCTTGAAGGCTGTCGAAATGACTAAGGGCGTATGGGCTGTGGTTGCTTTAATAGTCGGTGCTATTTTAGCAAATGGCGCTGTGCTTAGTTTCTTCGGAGATTTCTTTTCGAGAATCTTTTTCGGTGAATAAAATATATGCAGCACACAAGCCCTTTGGTGAGACTCCTTTGGGCTAATTTTAATTTCAGGAGAGTGATTCAATGAAGATCAATTGGAAAGTTCGACTACGACAAAAGCCATTCCTTGTAGCTATAGCTTCTGCTGTTCTTGTATTAATAAAAGCAGTCGCAGAGCTATTTGGCTACACATTCCCTGAAGGGATGATTGAGTCTTACGTGGATATCGCAGAAAAGGCGCTTTACCTTCTTATGATTTTAGGTATCGTAATCGATCCTACTACTGAAGGAACTGCAGATAGTCAGCGAGCTTTAAATTACAAAGAACCAACAAAGAAAATCAAATAACTCTCCCCTATTCTATTAGCCACAAGACCCGTACATTTAAGTCCGAGTCTTTTTGTGTTTCAGCGAGAGATTCAGCTTAGAGCAAAACAAATATTTAATTGGAGATGATTTAATGACTAAACACTTACTAATTGCAGGACACGGTACACGAAAAAACGGTACATTCGATCCCGGTGCAACTGGATTTATTTCTAAAGGTGAGCATCGTTACATGAAAGAAGACCTCTTCCCTGCTATGAAAAAATACCTGCCTAAAGGACATAACGTAGTATTCCATGATGCTTATAATGTTGTTGATCGTGGAAATATTGTAGCTTTAGCTGCACAACATAATGCTTCTCAAGTTACAGAATTCCACTATGACGCTGCTTCTGCGGCTGCAAGTAAAGGACATGTCATTATCCAAGTTGATCAGAATCCTAACAATATGGATTTAAGACTACGTGATGCAATCGATAAGATGGTTGGAGTTAGATATAATCATAGAAGCCATGTTGGAATTAGTGGTAGAGGGAATCTTGGTAACGCTAACCGTTCTGTAAAAGCAAGCTACCAATATAGATTACTTGAGCTAGGTTTCGGTACTAATAAAACTGATGCAGATATCATGGTGAACAAAGTAGATGAGTATGCACAAGCATTAGTCGAAGCTATATGCGGAAGTGTCAGTGTAACAAATGATACTCAGACAGGTGGAACGCAAGTTGAAGCTCCTAAGCCTTCCCCCGCTCCAGCACCTAAACCTCAGCCAACAACTTCTAATCAAGCTGCTAAATCAGGTGAAGGAATCGTAGATTATCTTAATCGTGTCGGTATCGACTCATCTATGAATAACCGTAAAAAGTTAGCTGATCAGCATGGTATTAAAAACTACACAGGAACAGCACAGCAAAATACAGATCTGTTAAATAAGATTTCAAGTGGGACTACTCCTGCATCTAAGCCAGCACCAAAGAAAACTACATCTTCTACATCTGCTAAAAGTGGTGAGGGGTTAGTCGATTACCTAAACAGAGTTAAGATTAATTCTAGCTTTGGCAATAGAGAGAAATTAGCTGCTGAACACGGCATAAAAGGCTATAAAGGTACTGCTGCTCAGAATACAGAGTTGCTTAACAAGATTAGTGGTAGCGCACCTAAAGCGGCAAGTAAACCAGCAGTTAAGAAGTCAAGTAATCCTAAAGCAAAAAACGGAGAAGGTCTAGTTGATTACTTGAAGCGTATTAAAGTTGATTCGAGTTTCGGGAATCGTCAGAAGCTTGCTAGTCAACATGGCATCAAAGGATACAAAGGAACAGCAAAACAGAATAGTGATTTATTGAATAAGATTAGTGGATAAAGAAACACATTCGGGGAGTAGATTGGCTCATTAAGTTGAGTTGGTCTACTCCCCGTTTTTTTTTGTTTTATGTGAGCATTACTTAAGCCTCTATATTTTAGTATGATATCAATACGGAAAGAAATACTAGCTGATATCATACTAAAATATAGACGAAAAAATGGATTGTTTTTTAATAATTATGGGCTGATTTTGATAGTTAAGAGGACACGCTAGAGGTCACGTTTTAGGACACATAAAAAAGCATAAGCTATAAAAGTCACACCAAAGCCACTCAAATGTAGGCTTTTATAGCTTATTTTAGGACACATTAGTAAATAGAAAACACTTCAAGAAATCGCCATAAACCCCGTCACATCAATGTTATCAAGGCTTTCAAGCTCTCATTTGAAAATGACATAAAATTAATATCGCAATCGAGATAGACTCATCCATTTTTATGAAAAGCATGATTTTGAAGTGGAGATTGACGAAGAAAACTTGAATGGCTCCATTGTCACAAATCTATGAATCCCATTTTTAGAAGCTACTTGTATGCTTGCCATGCTTGTGGCTTTTTTTATGTATGATTCTTTTTTCGATCTGCTAACCAATTGATCATGTACACGAAGATCGCAAACGGCAAGGTAAACAATAAAATCATTAAGCTTAATGGATATGCCCAAAATAATCCGTGGAATTGAGTGTTCTTACTTATAACATAATGGTACACATCTCCCCCTATTGTTATTAACATGACCGGTAAAATTGTTAGAGTGATTGTCCATAAAGTCGTTTTTAAAAACCCTTTAAGAAATGTATTCATTATTAAAACCTCTTTTAAACCACATTACATGGCTACCTTTTACATCTCTATTGTACATTTTTATGTAGAACATTTTAAAGTACTTTCACACACAACCTCCTCATACAATGCATAAAGGAGGCGCATCACAATGTCCGAGATCCCTTTTAGTGAAGAATATTTACAAAGCCAGTTGAGAAAGTTAAATGAATTAAATCGCTTATCTGTTCAAATTAAAAACATTGCGACTAACGAAGACTACGAACATCTTAATCTTGCGCTTGACAGCGTCTATGCAAGCTACGGGCAATTAGTTGATACACTGCTTCAACATAAGCGAAACCGCGTGTATACATCTGATGCTGAAGCGTACATTAAAGAACAACTTGACTATTCAGCAAGTCAATTAAACAGATATTGTGATAAGATCGAGACGCCTAAATAGGGGTCTTTTCTTGAGAGTTAAACGATAAATGCCGTTGCAAACATCCCAATCAGTACTAAGACTCCCGCCACCAAAAGCCACTTCTCATCTGCTTGTATGCGCATAGTCAACTCACTCCTTGTCCACTCGTTTACTTCCACATTACGTAGTCCCCAACAAAAATAGAACTCGAAATGGATAAATGAACCTTAATTGGTCATTCTATAAACGAGAATATAGAGTGACTTGGAGGGTACCATGGACTGGTTTCGACTATTGCAGCATACATGTTCAATCTTAGCCTTTGTTTGTTTATTTTTGGTTTATGTGAAGATGCTCAGGGAATCTAGACGGAAACATGCACATAAAAAAAGCAGCTGACGCTCAGCTGCTTTTTTCTTATTATGCTTGAAGTGCGTTTTCAATGCTCTCTTGCGTGATATTCCAATGAGATTCTGTCCATTTCACTTCGCCGTTTTTCAGTATAAAGATTTGCGGTGATTTGTGTACAACTTCTAAGTCTTCTGCAATCTTATTCGATACAGGTCGGAATTCAATCACTTTCACATAAGCCGTAGCGATCTCTTGCCCTTTCTCCGATTCAACAAAGGTATTAAATTGTTTGAATGCATCAGCGCTAATTGGGCAAGACGTGCTATGTTTAAACACAATAACCGGCTTGTCTGCATCAGCCTTTGCTTTAACCTCTTGCCAGTCTTGTTCACTTGTTAGTTCATGTACATTTGTCATGGAATAGCCTCCTATCATCTGTATGCTTGACTATAACTTTTTTTAAAGGAAGAATCAATGAAACAGGTTTGTCTTATTCTGTGTAATACATTAACGCAATGGCTCCCGGCCCCGTATGTGTGCTAATAATTGGTGAAGTCGTGGTCACAAAATAAGGAACATTCGGGGCAATCGCTTTCAAAGCGTTCACTAGTCGCGTTGAAAGATCCTCTGCTTCTATATGAGTAATAGTCACTTTCTTTACGACTTTACCAAGTGCTGCTTCAGAAAATTGATTGGTAAGATAGTCGATAACTTGTTTGTAGGTTCGCATGTTTTTAATTGGTGAATATTCTCCATCTACAATGGCAGCTAAAGGTTTCACCTTTAATAGAGATCCAATTAAAGCTTTTCCTTTCCCAATACGTCCACCCTTTTGTAAATACTCTAATGTATCGACCATAATAAATAAGTGAGATTGGTCGCGAATGTCTTGAAGCTTAGTCAGGATTGGCCCCATTTGTATTCCGTTAGATGCCATCTCCGCAGCTTGTTCCACTTGAAACGCAAGTGCGCCAGATATAAACGATGAATCAAGAACTGTTACATCAGCTTTTGAATCAGATGCAGCAAGTTCGGCTGAATGAACGGTGCCGCTCAACTTTTCAGTCATATGAATGGACAGAATTTGAACTCCGGGGTATTTCTCTTCTAATTGATCATATACGGTAAGAAATGTTCCAACGGATGGTTGAGAGCTTTTTGGAATCTCAGTAGAAACCTCTAACAAATCGATAAATTCTGTAGGATCCAGGTCTACACCATCTAAAAATGTTTGACCGTTTGCTTGGATCGTTAAAGGCACAACCTGTATATCTAGCTTCTTAATAAGATCTGCAGGTAGGTCACACGTTGAATCGGTTACAATTTTTATCATTCATTTTCTCCTAAAGAAAGACATATAAAAGCCTGAACATCAGGCAGATATCCTGCAAATCTGACATTCAGGCTTCTCACATTGTATCATACAATTGAGTCCGGCTTCGACTTAACAAATGACGAAATAATGAATTTATTTTCCGATCACAAAACGAATCTCTTCAAAGGTATAGTCTTCTGGTAGTTCATCCTTAATCGGTCGTAAGAACTCAGTTCCTACTCGCTCGGCTACCTGTAAAATTTGCTCTCTTTTTTCTTCTGGAACAAGGCTCGCTAAGTTTAGCTCCATCCCTTCAGATTCCGCACGAATGAGATGGTTAAGTATTGTTCTTTCCGAAAGTTCACGTTCATTTACAAGTTCCAGGATAGTTAATCCATTTAAAAATTGAGTTGCGGTCTCTAAATGATTCCCTTTCTTTCCAGATCCATTTGATGAGGTCTTTGAAGGGCGTAATGTGATATCCACCTCTGGCTTTTTATCTTTAAACGGCGCCAGTGCTTGGATAAATGCTTCTGCATACTTTGTTTTCTTCTGCTCACCCACTCCACTTATCGAACCGAACTCATCTTCTGTTTGTGGAATATATTTACTCATTTCTTTTAACGTCTTGTCAGAGAAGACCAAATAGGGTGGAATTCCACTTGCTGAGGCAAGTTCTTTTCGTACATTACGAAGCACAGTAAACACTTCGTCTAACTCTTCAGGCTCTTTTAGCTCAGGTTCAATCCGCCTCATCACGTGCTCATTGCCAAGTAATACGTTTACCGCACGCTCTGTTAATTCAATCGTTGGATATTCAGAGTTCGTCCGTTGCAAATAGTCTTCAGCTACAAGATAATCTATAAATGATTGAACAGATTTAGCTGTTTGTTGTTTCATTAGCCCATAGGTTGAAAGCTTATCTAAACCAAATTGTTTGATTTTCTGATTTGTGGAACCCGTTAAAATTTGTGCAACCATCATCGTTCCAAATCGCTCTCTTGTTCGCTTGATGCATGAGAACACCATTTGAGCCTCTCTCGTACATTCTTGTTTTTCGCCTTGCTGCAAGCAATTACTGCAACGTCCACAAGGCTCGGCCGAATCATCTCCAAAATAACGTAGAATGGTTTGTTGAAGACAGCTTTCAGTATGACAATATGAAATCATCTTTTGAAGCTTATAAAATTCATTCTGCTTGTACTCTGCGTCTGCATCCGATTGTTCAATAAAAAATTGCTGGGTTCTAATATCCTGCCCCCCAAATAGTAGAATACAGTCACCTTTTTCACCATCTCGCCCCGCACGACCCGCTTCCTGGTAATACGCTTCAATATTCTTTGGTAAGTTATAATGAATCACATATCTCACATTTGATTTGTTAATTCCCATACCAAATGCATTTGTAGCGACCATCATCTCCACTCGGTCATATAGAAAATCCTCTTGACTGGCAGCCCGGTCCACATCACTCATCCCACCGTGATAGATTCCACAAGTAAAGGACTTCTTTTGAAGATGACTAGCGATCTGCTCTGCTTCCTTACGCGTTGACACATAGATAATTCCAGGCTCACCCTTACGCTGGTTCACGTACTTTGTAACATATGCACGTTTGTCGACCCCTTTCATCACCTGAAAGGATAGATTTGTACGCGCAAAGCCAGTCACAACCGCATGATCCTCCGAAATAGCTAAATGTGATTTCAGATCGTTTTGAACGTCCTTTGTTGCCGTTGCAGTAAGGGCCAGTACAATCGGTCGAGGCTGTAGCTGCTCCATCCACTGCGGTATCGTCATATAACTTGGTCTAAAGTCATGGCCCCACTGAGACATACAGTGTGCCTCATCAATTGCTACGAGCGAGATGTCGATAGAAGACAACAGCCTTTGGAACGCGAAATTTTCTAATCGTTCTGGTGCGACATAAACAAGTTTATAATGCCCCTCTTTTATTCCCTCTGTACGAGCAAATTCTTCCTTAGCAGACAATGTACTATTCAAGTAGGTTGACGCAATGCCGAGTTCATTTAATGCATCCACTTGGTCTTTCATTAATGAAATTAAGGGAGAGATCACAACTGTTAACCCTGGAAGTAACATTGCGGGGATTTGATAACAGATAGACTTTCCTCCACCTGTAGGCATGATAGCTAGCGTATCCTGGCCATTTAATACATGAGAAATGACACGTTGTTGCCCGGATCGAAAGGATTCATATCCAAATGTTTGTTGAAGCAGACGACGGGCATCCTCTTCTAAGTTCATACGTGACAAAAACAATGCCCCCTTTAAATTCTGTAATAAGTAAAAAAGTTCGCACCATGGCGAACTTTAGTTTCATTCGACTTCTATTAGTTTATCATCTGTGTCATCAGGATTGCCACGTCCATCTGTGTTATTTGTTAAAAAATATAAGCGATTATCTTGCATATACACATCACGGATGCGGCCATACCCTTCAATGAACGGACTAATCTCTCCTTCATCAACGTTCACTTCGTACACAGCCTCCCCACGCAAACCTGCCATGTAAAGCTGATCTCCGGCTGCAACTAGACCGGATGGGGCCCATGTATCATCACCAGAATGAATAAATGGAGCCACCGTATCATCGGATGTCTCGTCTCCCTCATAATCTGGCCAACCATAATTGTTACCGGGTTCAATTTGATTTATTTCATCTAAAGCTGTTTGTCCATGCTCCGAGCTATACATGGTTCCATCCTCTAACCACGCGAGTCCCTGTGGATTTCTGTGACCATAGGACCATACATATGAATCTTCCATTGGCATCATATCAGGAATGGAACCATCAAACGTCATTTTTAGGATCTTCCCTGCTAATGAATCAATATCCTGAGACAATGGAGGATCCTCTGCATCACCTGTTGTCACATACAATTCATCTTCAAAAATAGCTAATCTGCCTCCATTATGAGTCGGAGCCCCTGGAATGTTTCCTAGAAGTTCTACTTCTTCTTCCCAAACGTCCTCATCCCTTACTACTTGAACCACTCGATTTTTAAGACCTTCATCATCTTGATACGTGTGATACAAAAAAGCTTGCTGATTGGAATCAAAGTCAGGATGTAGTACAAACCCCAGCAGTCCCGATTCACCCTGCTGCACAATTTCTTCAGAGACATTTAATGTTTGGTCTGACACGTCTCCGTTCTGAACCATGACAAGGTTTCCATCACGGTCAGTTATAAACCATTCTTCTTCATGCATTTGCAAAGCCCAAGGAGAATTCAAAGAGTCAGCTACTACGTTTTCAGCCACTTCACCCTCATTTGTGTCCGTGGTCTTGTTTGCCTCACCTTGGCTTTGATCATTTGGCTCGCTCGATTCCTCATCAGACGATTCCACTCCACAAGCAGTTAAAACACTTGCTGCTAACCCAATCATCAACGTCTTTTTCATAGTATCCCCTCCAAAAACACTATTACCTTCATGGATAAGAAGTAAACCGCATTCTTTTTTGGATCAAGTGTCTTAAAAGCGTCTTTGCCGTTTACATCAGGCTTTTTAGGTTGTAGAATGGACAAGATGGACACAATTGCATAAATAAAAGCGTGAAACGCTTGTAACGATAATTGGAGGAAACAACACATGATTACTGTTCATAATGTAGGTTTGCAGTATGGAGACCGCAAATTATTTGATGAAGTGAATATTAAATTTAGCCCGGGGAATTGTTACGGATTAATTGGAGCCAACGGTGCCGGAAAATCAACATTTATTAAGATTCTATCTGGAGAAATCGAACCCCAATCTGGTGATGTGAGCCTAAAACCAGGACAACGTTTAGCTGTATTAAAGCAGAACCACTTTGAATATGAAGAAGAAGAAGTTTTAAATACAGTTATGATGGGTCACCCACGTTTGTATGAAGTCATGCAAGAGAAAAATGCCATTTACATGAAAGAAGAATTCTCTGATGAAGATGGCATGAAAGCAGCTGAGCTTGAAGGCGAATTCGCTGAGCTTAATGGGTGGGAAGCAGAATCAGAAGCAGCTGTCCTTTTAAAAGGACTTGGCATTGATGAGTCGCTACACTATAAAAAACTAGCTGACCTAACTGGTTCAGAACGCGTTAAAATCTTGCTTGCTCAAGCCCTTTTTGGTGAGCCTGATGTTCTTCTTTTAGATGAGCCTACCAACCACTTAGATCTTAAAGCGATTCAATGGTTAGAGGATTTCTTAATTAACTTTGAAAATACTGTTATTGTTGTGTCGCATGACAGACATTTCTTAAACAACGTGTGTACGCATATTGCTGACCTTGATTTTGGAAAAATTCAAGTGTATGTTGGGAACTATGATTTCTGGTATGAATCAAGCCAGCTTGCCCAAAGAATGGCACAAGATAATAACAAGAAAAAAGAAGAAAAGATTAAAGAATTACAAGGCTTTATTGCTCGCTTTAGTGCTAATGCCTCAAAATCAAAGCAAGCAACTTCACGTAAAAAATTGTTAGACAAAATTGAGTTAGATGATATTAAACCTTCTTCTCGTAAATATCCATACGTTCACTTCACTCCAGAGCGTGAGGTTGGAAACGATTTGTTACGTGTTGAAAACCTGAGTAAGACCATTGATGGTGTAAAAGTATTAAATAACGTGAGCTTTACAATGAACAAGGATGATAAAATTGCACTTGTAGGAACTCATGAAACAGCTAAATCAGCACTCTTTAAAATTCTAACTGGTGAGATGGAGCCGGATTCCGGAAGCTACAAGTGGGGAATTACAACGTCTCAATCATATTTCCCGAAAGATAACTCAAGCTTCTTTGAAGGAAATGAAACGTCGATCCTTGATTGGTTAAGACAGTATTCTCCTGAGGATGATAGTGATACATTCCTACGTGGATTCTTAGGTCGTATGCTATTCTCTGGTGAAGAAGTTCACAAAAAAGCAAACGTGCTTTCTGGAGGAGAGAAAGTTCGTTGTATGCTTTCTAAAATGATGTTAAGTGGCGCTAATGTTCTTCTTTTAGATGAGCCTACCAACCACCTTGACTTAGAATCAATTACAGCAGTCAACAACGGATTAATTAACTACAAAGGGTCTATGATCTTTGCTTCTCATGACCAACAGTTTATTCATACGATTGCAAACCGTATCATTGAACTAACAGATGAGGGATTAGTTGATAAAGAGCTTTCTTATGAGGAATTTCTTAAGGAAAGAGCTTAATTAATATGCTATAGAAAGTGACTGTGACTAAACGTTACTGTAGTTAGCAAAAACGTGAACATAGCAATAAATCCGCTACAGGAGAAACCCTCGCACCCGCGCGGAAGGGCGCCGCTACAGTGTCTTCACCGCGTTCTGTTCCGTAGGAGCATTCCTGTGGGTTTTCTTTTGACCTATTTACACAAAAAAAGTCCTCC